>JAODGL010000189.1 GCA_025464585.1 Methanosarcinales archaeon | reverse complement strand
AACCGTAGCTTGTCATGAGTATCTTATCGCCTGGTTCTGCTATGTCCAGGACAGCGGCTAAGGCAGTGGGGCATGAGCCGGAGTAGAGATTGCCTATATACCTCACCACCAAGCCGGGCTCTATCTGTTCTCTATCAAAGCCTGCATCTATGGCTACCTGGTATGGAAACTTACCATTGGGGGAGTGATTGGCAACGTATTGAATGTCCTTTGGAGTAAGATTACACGCCTTCATAGCTGCCTTCATTGCAGTCCCAACGTGTTTGAAGTAGGCAGGAATTCCAGTGAATCTGCCACCGTGCCTTGGGTATTCCTCCCCATCCCTTCGATAGAAATCCGGTGTATCAGAAGTATAAGGGACATAACAGTCTAAGGTTGCGATGACATCTCGCTTGCCGAAGATGAAGGCTGCACCTCCTGCTCCGACAGTGTAGTCCAGCGGGTCGCCTGCGGCAGCCTGGGAGTTGTCTGCTCCTATTACCATCACATATTCACCGCCAAACGTGGAATATGCGACTAAAGCAGCAGCATCAACGAATAAGTCTGTTGCTGCCTTACATGCAAACTGGGAGTCAATACCACCAGAGAAGAATCCATCTTCGTAGCGCTCGCCTAACTCAAGGACCTGTGAAACAGTCGACATGGAGGGATTGACGGCATAAGGCGCTGATTCTGAGCCGACGAAACACTTCTTCACGTGTCGGCTCTCAATAGCAGAATGAATGAGAGCGCGCTTGCCTGCCTCCACAGCGAAGGTGGTGGTGTCCTCATCGGCAAAGGGCAACGTCCTTTCGGCTACACCGAGTACACCATGACCCTCGTTCTTTATCCTGAACTTCGGAAGGTATACGCCATAACCAACAATTCCGGGTTTACTGCTTTTTTCGCTTACAGAGGGTTTGATTGGCTGATATTCCTGGAATGGGTAGTAATCGTCTTCAAAAGAGAAATTCATGCTTGAGTAGTAAATGAGACCACTTGCCCCGTCTGTAAACGTTTTTCTAAACCTCGGCACCACCCCCCTGTCGATGAACTCAGTGACATCAACCTCTTCTGGAGGTGGAACATAGTCCGTTATTCTACCCGGGACTTTCAGGTTGTCCCCCTGGAAGTGAATTATCCCGGACAGAAAGGACTTTAGATAGTCAAACTTTTTTGTGGGTCCTCGGATGACGTTGCAGGATAAGAGTGTTCCCTTTTCGTAGAAGTGGTCTACCTCTCGCATCCTGCTTCCCCTGCCTTCTACATCGCAGAAGGACTTTGGCGGGAAGTAAACTCTACCGCAGTTATCGCATTTCGCTGCCCGGATTCTGTAATCCACGAGGATTTTTCTCCTCGTTATTGGTTCGCTCATCTTATTGTAACTCCCTCACTAAAATATGGACTGTGGCGATTCCACCAGTCCCTCCTATGTTATGGCACAGCGCCACATTAAGCTCCCTGTCAACTTGATTCCCACCAGCTTCATTCCTCAGTTGTTTGAAGCACTCGTAGACCTGTCTAACTCCAGTAGCGCCTACTGGGTGACCATCAGCTTTCAAACCACCTCCTGCATTGACCACCAGCTCTTTATCCCCGTTCACATACGGGATGTGTTTCGACCCCTTGAAGGACTCGTAGCTGTCGTAGACAGTCTTCCACCCGTCGCCCTTTTTGCAGAATCCCGAATCCTCTAAGAAGAAGATTTCCTCTATGGTAAAGCAGTCGTGAACCTCAGCGAGATGAATATCGCGCATCGTCATGCCTGTTTCCTTCAAAACCTTCTCCATTGCCAGCCTTGTAGCCTTTATCCCCGTGAGACTCTCGCGACTGCATATAGATACATCATCTGTCGCCTGTTGACTGCCCACCACGTAAATGGGCGTGTCCGTGTACTTCTTCGCCACATCTGGACTGACTACCACAAGCGCCACGGCGCCGTCCGAGACCGGAGAACAGTGCAGCATTCGAATAGGGTCTGCAACCAAAGGCGAATTTAATACATCTGCTACTGTGAACTCTCTTCTGAATTGTGCGTACTCATTGCCCACGGCATGATGATGGTTCTTACACGCAACGAGGGCAAGGGCTTCTCTGCATCTGTCGCCGCTGCCATGGTCATCACCGTAGTCGTGGATGTACCTTGCCATCATAGATGCGTACAGACCTGCAAAGGTG
Source organism: Methanosarcinales archaeon (assembly GCA_025464585.1). GTDB lineage: Archaea > Halobacteriota > Syntropharchaeia > Alkanophagales > Methanospirareceae > QMVO01. The sequence goes on along the minus strand of JAODGL010000189.1, from coordinate 1,728 downwards.
TAGCCGGCGTCAAACTCGTGGGGGTCGCCTGCAAACATGAGGTCATCAATGATCTTTCCCGCGCGGTCTGTCATCTTCTCAAATCCACCCACCAGGGCAACATCGTATTCTCCGGACCTGATGCCAAGACAGGCATTATAGAGTGCCGAACCCCCGGATCCGCATGCTGCTTCCGTATTGCTCATAGGGATATTCATGCCCAGTTCTCGTGACATATACCCCGGTATAAGCGCGAGCTTATTGGTGACCTGATAAAGAAAACTGCCGAAATAGCATGCCTGGATGTCTTTACGCTTCAGTCCGTATTCGACTGATTCCATTGCCTTGAGCCCTGCTTCAGTCAGCAGTTCCTCAGGGTTCTTATACCAAAGTTCACCGAACTTTGTCCGCCCTGCGCCAACAATAGCCGCAAGCGGCTTGAGCTTTTTTATACTTTGCATATCTCATCCCCGTTAAAAGCTAAAGGGTTTATAAATAAATAACGTTTTCATTTCATAGATTTAACTAATTTCTTCGAGAACCTTATTTAGTCCATACTCCCACTTCTGTACCCTTCAAGATCAAGCGTGGCGTAATTGAAGCCAAGCGTTTTCAGTTTGCCACAAATATTCTCAAGCATTTCGATATCGAAAAAACCCTCAATCTCTTCTTTCCCAACCTCTATCCTCGCTATTCCCTCATGGTGCAACCTAACCCTGACTTGCCTGAAGCCCATATCCTGTAAGAAGTTTTCAGCTTTTTCTATCATCTCGAGTTTTTCACTCGTCATCCGCTCTCCGTATGCTATCCTTGTAGCTAAACAAGGATTCGTGGGCTTATCCCAAAAGGGCAGCCCTATCTCCTTCGCCATTTGCCTTACCTCGGTTTTTGTTATGCCGGATTCTACAAGAGGATGCCAAACGCCTTCTTCTTCGGATGCGACAATGCCTGGTCTGTATTCAGCTAAATCAGAAACGGTAACGCCTTCTGCGATTGTTGTTATGCCCTCTTCCGCTGCAACTTCGCTTAATACCTGCGAAAAAAGCTTCTTACAAAAGTAGCATCTGTTATACGGATTTCTGACAAAATCTTCGTTCCTCTGCCATGAAAGCTGCACTATCCTATGCTTTATGCCTGTGCGGGTTATAAAGCTCTTTACATGTTCTAATTCCCTTCTCGGAAATAGTTCACTGTCTATCGTTACTGACAGGACTTTTTCATCCAGCACCTCATGAGCAACCGTTAGCAGAAAGCCGCTGTCAACACCACCGGAGAAAGCGACAAGCAAATTCTCTTTCTCCCTTATTCTTCTTTTCAATTCCTCAAGTTTCTCTCTCGCTGTGTGCGCAAGCATGATAAGGGGTATGTTTTTAATAGCTAAAAATGCATACATTGAAAGTGGATTAAACAATGAGCAGTTGCAAAAGGGATGTATATGCGAAGTAAATTTTCACATCAATTGTTTCAATCCCAANNAAGTGATGCAACAATTGATGTTCAGATATCATTCCAATTTGGGAGGATCTACGAACCAAATTCGGATATATCGAAGTTAGGAGACATAGCACTTAAGGTGGTATATTAGTAATTGTTCAATATCTTGCGGGAAGAAAATCCTAAATCCCAAATCCTAAACACCTATGTTAAGTTCGTCCTCACTCTTCTCTTATTCCTGTGTCCTATTTAAAGTTTTTTGTTTTCCATTTTTCATTCATACTCCCTTCGCTTCAGGACATACACCTATCCGCG
>JAODGL010000062.1:716-8568 GCA_025464585.1 Methanosarcinales archaeon | reverse complement strand
CCATGAAAATACCCGCGCCATCTGGATATTTTATGTTCTTCCTCCGCAATTCTGTCTTTATTCTCCCTTCTTTCACCAATTCTCCCTCTTTTGTACATACCTTGGTCTGACAAAAACTTTTGTGCAGATCAACCCCTGCGTATATCATTTTTCCACCTCTATGCTTTTATAGAGGCGAACTTAAACATACCATCAAATTCAAAATTAAAATTATAAACTCATTTGGATTTTTCCAGTATCGAACTAAAGATTTTGACGAGTTGAGTGCCTCATCGATTAGTACTCTTCTTCTCCTTTCACTCTCATGAGTTTTTGTTTCAGTGAGTTTTAACCAAAAACTGCTTTCTTTCGCTTCTTTGCGACAAATCTTAATCATCATCACAAAATCCTTTTTACTAACTAACCATTCGCTTCGATATAATTAGCTCTTCCAGATCATACCGTTTTGAATTTAGGTTATTGGTCATTTGGATTTGTTTGAGATTTGGTGCTTGTAATTTGGGATTTTCGCACTATACAAATACAATTTATATATACCCTGAAGGTAAAATATTTTATAGTCAAAATGAGCAAAAGAGGAATCCAATATTTCACCCTCTCGGAGATAGAACCACGCATCTGGTTCATGCTCACCGGCTGTGACTTCCGCTGTAAAGGCTGTTTCAGACCTGCACGGGACGGTGGTGGGACTTTGCTCAGCTCTGAGGAGACACTGAGGCGTGCAGAGCAGGCATGTCTCAAATACTATGGTAAGATACCTACCAAGGCGATGATTACCGGTGGAGAGCCAGCCCTCGACCGGGAATATCTTCTTGCACTCGTTAAAGGATTAAAGGAAAAAGGATTTGAAGAAATTGTTTTGATGTCCAACGGTTATGAGATAGGCAGAGAAGAGAACTATGCTTCTGATTTAGTAGAAGCGGGTTTAACCGAAGCGCATATAGACATCAAGGCTTTCTCTGGAGACATACACAAATGGTACACTGGTAAGTCAAATAAACCGGTATTAAATGCCGTGAGAATGTTAAACGACACAGGTATAGAATTGCTTATCCAAACGGTTTATATGCCTGGTATTGTGGACGTTGAGGAGATAGAACGAATCGCAATTTTTCTCGCTTCGTTAAATCGCAACATAAAATACCGTATAAACCCGTTTGCACCAGCCTTTGCATTTGAAGAGGTGAGCAGGCGCCCGAGCATAGAAGAAATGGAACATGCCTACGAACTCGCCTCCAAGCACCTTCCTAATGCCATAATAAGCAGGAGTTGTTATCGCGAATATCCTACACCGCCACCACAAGAGACATGGATAACCGTTTATCCTGACCTCAGCTTTAAGAGAAGAAGCATGAAAGACCAGGAAGATGATAGAATCTCATGGCTTTCTCGCTCAAAATCGAAACCAAGAGAGGAAATACTTCACGAGCTGACATTTAAACGTGATGATTCTGAATACCGTCAGAAGCTGGAACAAGTGACAAGAAGCTTTTATCCCCCCTCCTCAAATCCAGGCAGCAATAAGAAAACACGAGATTAAACAAAATTTTTCATTGTACCTATGGACCTGAGTGCTGTTGAAGAAGAAGCGAGGGAAGAGATAAGAGAAGGGCAAAAGCCGATAACCCTGTTCATGCTTGGTGGCGTGGATGTGGGAAAGACTTACACGGTTACTTCTATTGCAACCAGGTTATATGAAGAAGGTCTAAAAGTGGCTGTTGTGGATGCCGATGTGGGTCAAAGTGATATAGGACCTCCGTGCTGCATAGGCATGGGTATTCTGGAAAGAGGGATACAAAGGCTATCAGAAGTGCCGCTTCGCAGCCTCTTTTTCGTTGGAAACACTTCGCCCTTTGGATGTATGCGTGAATGCGTGCGAGGAGCAGTAGAGGCGGTAAAAAAGGCGAAAGAGCTAAATACTGACGTTATTATTGTGGACTCCACAGGATGGATAGAAGGAGAAGAAGCAAAGAAGTTTAAATTGCTTGAAGTGAAAGAGCTCAATCCTTCTTTTGTCATTGCGATAGAGCGCGAGGATGAACTGGAGCATATCTTGCTGCATCTAACCAAGAACAAAAAAATAATTGAGCTACGGATGTCACGAGAAGCGAGGAGCAGGACGAGGGAAGAGAGAAAAGCACTGCGTGAAGAATCGTATACTAAATATTTCAGAGCTGGAAAGGAGATAGTTTTTGACCTTTCTCTTTTGGAATGGATTCCAGGAGAAGGCACATTATTGGGACTTTACAGCAAAAGCGAGGATGAGAAAGAGCTCGCAGGACTTGGAATATTGAAGAAGTTGGATTATGAGCGAGGCAAGGCGGTAGTATTTACGCCGGTGAATAGTGATTCCGGTGATGAAGCAAATATCAATATCAAAAAGATGAAACCGGGTCGTGTGAAGCTAATAATGGCAAAAGGAGGATTTAAAGAGGTGGCTATTTAAAGAAGTGCTGAGCTATCTTACCTGCATTTCATATTTCTCCGCTATTTCTATAAACGCCTCACTCAGATATTTTATCCTGTTCCAGTTCAAGCCATAAGTGTTAAGTTCCCACACCCTTGTCGAACCTGCGAACTCACCCACTATCCCTTTTCGCTTCAATTCATCACTGAGAAAGAACCCTCTCTTCTTATGTGTTCGTGCAATCCTGTCGAAGCTATCACGTGTATCAACCTTTGAGAGCGTATGCTTACGTGGATATTCACTTGAAACTTTATTACCTTCTATTCGCAAGAACTCGCGGATGAAATAATTTGACTTCTTCACTTCCTCCGCCCATCCCTTCACTCGCTCCTTCACGTGCGGAAAAGAAGCCATCATGGAAAGCAAAGTCCCACCCATCAGCGTGCAGCCCAGCATCTCCGGCTCTTTATGCCCGAAGCTCCTGCCCGTGACATCTCCTATGATATGGCTGGTTCGAAATACTTTTGGTGCCCATTCTTCAGTGGTGGCAAGGATGCCGGAAGGCGCTACGGCTGCCATTCCTTTGTGCCCGGAACCCACAACAAAGTCCGCACCAATTTTTTTACCGTTCACCGGCACCATTCCCACGGAATAGGCACCATTGTATAAAAATGGGATACCATATTCCTTTGCAACTTTTCCAATGCCATATACATCATGCTCGTTCCCGAACCGGTAATCAAAATGCTCGATAATGATAAGTTCGGGTAGTTTCCCGGTTTCTTCTTTCACACTCTCTATTTTTTCCGCCACCGCATCGGCAGTAATTATGTTCTTCTCGCCAGAGGGCACTTCTTTAATTACGCCGCCGGCATTCTCTACTGCTAAGAATTCCGTGTAATGTGCCAAATCAGAAACTATAACGACATCGCCTTTATCAAGCAGCGAGGAAGTAACGGCTTGAAAACCTCTTCTCGCACCCGGTACAACCCTTGCTTCATCCATACCCACAAAATCTGCTAATTCTACATGGAACTCATCCACGGGTGGTTTTCTAATCTTGTCAAGTCTGCCCTCCAGACACCTATCGCAGACGGAATAACCATCACCGTAAGCAATAAGTGCTTTTCGCGCTTCTGGTGTTAATCGTCCGCCTGCTTGAATAGGATTGATATTTATGTATTCTTCTTCTCTCGTCCTCAATTCAATCTTGTCCTCAATGTACTTGATTGGGGTGCCTTTACCTTCTTTTAATTCGTTTATAATAGCTTCTACACGGGCTATGCCGTCCGAGAGCTGCTCTTCTTCGTTCTCGTTGAGTCCTGTGGGTAGTGCATGTCTGAATATTTCCCGCAGGTCTTCAAGTGCAAATAGCACTTCGTATATTTTTCGTGCTCTTATGTTCATTTCAACTCTAAAAACTCTGATGCATTCATTCACTCATCCAATCCTTCACCTTCTACCTCGATTTTGTCTTCATAATCCGGAACAGACATCTCGCCATTCACTGCCGTTATCTCTACTTTTACGTCCACCTTATTGAACTTACTTTTGATATAGTTTACCGTTTTTACGATGTCAGATAATTTACCCGTAGGAACGCCTAATTTCAAGTGGATAGTATGATACTTTTTGCCATACTCCTTTTTAACTTCCACCTTATCCTTAACTTCCTCTTTACCAGTAAGCACATCTTCCTCGTGTTTAAACTCTTTCTGTGGAATTTGACACAAATCCGCTTTGAGCAAGATTTCATCTTCTATAAGCTCAGGCGAACATTCGACTTTGAAATGCCGACATATTGTTTTTCCATCTTCTCCATCACCAGGTCCAAACAATCCTTGCCTTGCACCTTCCCTTATACAATTTCTAAGCACGTCACCAGAAACAATCCTGAACTCGCCGGGTGTTTTAAATAAGGATTCAAGGATATTCTTTGTCTCAACGTAATCTCTATCCCTGAGATATTTCTCCCTGAGAGATAGAGGTGCAAGTTTCTCAAGGATTTGACCTTCGCTTCCCAACCTCTCGTATACCTCTCTATCGATAGTAGTCTCTGCCCCGTAAGTAACGATTCCTAAGTCAACTTCTGTAAAGTTATCCTTTGATGGGAGAAGAACAACACGGTAAAGATCCCTCAAATGCTCTTTAGCTTCGTTTTCCGCCTTTTTCAGTTTATCTTTGACTTCCCTCTTCTGCTCAGGGTTCAAGCTAAGGTTTTTATCTGCATCTACAAGTTGGCATGCGAGTTTTCTCTTCAATAAGCTTTCAAAGTTTATTCTATCCGAATCTAGAGGACAAAGGAAGATGAGCGTATTGCGATACACCCTCGGACGTTCTCCATAATTCTCCAGTAGCTCTTTGCATTTCTCTTCTTTCTGGCTTTTCTGCACGATTAATTTCAGTTCCTTCGTATCGGGGACATCTTTAGTGTTACCAGGCCAGAGAAATACTTCAAAATAGTCTTTTTTAAGGTTATCCATTAATAGTCTTTTTTCCTCAGCTTTAAGTTTCTCATCGCCTATACCCTCCATTTTGTTCAAAAGAATGCGGTTTAAATTCGGCTGGTTCGTGAAGAGGAACTTGCCATCGCTACGGATGAAAAACAGGTTCTCCTTTAATTTTGAGAGCGCTTCTACGATGATACTGCTCGGAACGGAAATATCGGCTGAAGAGCGTTTTATCTCATTAATAGTTGCTCCTCTTTCTGGACCGCCGGAGAAAGAATGCATAAAGATTGTGGTTGCCACCCTTGTTCCGAAACGGAAAGGAGTATAAGCATCACCAAGGCTTCTATCTACTCGCTTGGCTCCCGCATCGCTTGATGTGATGTCAGCAGCGATGACGCTGTTATACTCAGGTCCAATGTATCTCAAAAGTTCCCCTTTAATCTTATCATTGTTCAATTCAAAATCTGCTAATGTGATAAATGGGCTTTTTGACTCCCGCATCGGAGACACGACCAGAGAAAGAAGCCTGAACACTCCTCTTGTCCGTTCAAATTCAGGGTAGGTGCCCCATTTCATGTAAAGTGCATCAATAACATCAGGCTGAAATGGATAGCTCTTCACATACCGTTCACGATAACTTGACTTCTCTACACCTTCTGGTAGCATCTTCTCCCTTTCGGCATAATCCATGAACTCCTCTATGACTTCTCTTGCTTCCTCTTCGTTAACCGTACTGAAAAGTCTGCTTCTAATCACCGAATATATTTCCTCATCGTGTACAGGCGTGTATACCTTCTCCACTCTGCCAGAACGCTCCAGGAGCTGGCTGAGCAGTTTTTGATCGTGCTCTTCGTAATGTGACCTGGAAGGATACGTGAGGATCAGAATGGTACTGTCAGGAGTTCTCACGGTATCTGTTAAACGCCGCAAGAAAGTCAGCACCTGCGAAGCTAAAGTTGAATCTTCTACTTTTATCCCTGAAGCTGCAATTGTGTATTCAAGCACCTCATCCATTAGAATCAGCAGAGGTTGATGTGATGCAAATAAGCTTCTTAATTTTTCACTCCCGGGTGAGATTCTGCCTTTTAATTTATCCACTTTGCCTGTAAGTTGCGATTCTATCTCCTCCCATATCGTTGTTTCTTTTGCGTCAAGGGCATTTCCGTCAATCACCACTACATTTGCGTTCCATTCCTTTGCCTTATGATAAAGAGCGATCAGGGAATGTGTTTTTCCACCACCAAAAGGTGTTTGAAGTTGAATAATAGGGTCTCCTCCTTCGCCTTTGAGTCTTCTCTCCGCAATATCCATGAGATTTTTTAAGCCCTCTGTGAGGTAAGTCTTCCTGAAGAAGATGCTTGAATCACGATAATCCTCCGCCGCCCTGCTTTTATACACCTCCCAGAGGTTAGCGGCGAAGACGTCCATCGTAAGCCTGCCTTCCAGAATATCTCTGTGCGGTATGGCAATTGTGGAGAACGGTTTCATTTCTGCATCCTTTCCTTTATTGATTTTTTCAGAGCTTTCATCATCTTGCTCTTTACTTTCAAATCCTTTATTAGCTTCTCAACTTTATCAATATTCAGGTTTATCTCCTTATGCAAGTGTTCACTGTCATCAGGTAAGTTATATCTCTTTATATCTATCTGTGCATCCTTTGTAGCTTTCAATAACCATTCTTCCAGTCTGGGACACAGGACGATTAAATCGTTGTTACAAACTTCTGGCTTCCCTCCTAAATGGATAATCTCCTTCTTTGGTATTCCTAAGGTTTTTACCAATGCAGAATCTGGTTTGCACTCAGTATAGATCATCGTTCCAATTGCAAAAATCTTTCGATATTGAAGAAGATGTCCACACCCAAATGTCGAGTAGAGCTCATAGCCCACCTCCTATTAGAGTATTAGCTCCGGGGCAGCTATGAGCCCCCTCACAGAACCGGACTTGAGGTTTTTCCTCATCCGGCTCTTCAGAAGTACATAAGGCGAGTCGCACCGTATGAGTGTAATAGCTCTGAAGTCCCTTGAAATTACCGCTTAGACCATAGTACTGATAATGTCCAACCAGCTTTTGTATTAGCACTTGCCACCAATCCTTCAACTTTACACGATTTCTGACTCGCTTTAGCCACTGATTCATGTCTTTCATCTTCTGCCTGAACTTCTTGCTCGCTGTCTTCCGCCCTACTTTGAAAGTCCCGTTTCTGCTCCCTATCACAGAAGTGCGTAAATCCAAGAAAGTCGAAGGTAGCACACTTCTTGCCCTGTTTCCTTGCTTGCTGGCATGCATATCGCCCAAACGCAATGATTCTACTCTTCTCCTCCGAAATCGCCAGTCCGAATTTAGCCAGCCTTCGCTTCAGTGCGTTTGCAAACGCTCTGGCTTCACTGCCGTATTGAAAACAGACGACGAAGTCATCCGCATATCGAACGAGCTGTGCAAACCCGGTCAACCGCTTCTTCACCGCTCGCTCGAACCACAGGTCTAAAACGTAGTGGAGGTAGATGTTGGCGAGGATTGGACTTAATATCCCACCTTGCGGTGTGCCTTTGTCCGTTTCGAGATATTTACCTTCCTCCATTACTCCAGACCGCAAAAAGCGAGCAATCAATCGCAGCAAACTTGGGTCTGCTATCCGCTGCTTCAGGCATCTCATCAGCCATTCATGGTTTACAGTGTCGAAGAACTTCGCTATGTCCATATCCACCACGTAATTGACCGGCTGGGTCATGATGGTCTTGTCAAGCATATCCAGCGCATCGTGGCAACTGCGATTGGGTCGAAAACCGTAGGATGCGTCAATGAAGTCCTCTTCAAAGATTGCCTCCAGGATTTTCTTTATCGCCAGCTGGACTATCTTGTCCTCGATGGTTGGAATTCCGAGCGGTCTTCTATCCCCATTTGGCTTCGGTATATATACACGTTTGACCGGTTGTGGTCGGTATCGCTTTGCTTTCAGCCTCACTACCAAATCTTCTACATTCTCGTCTAAGTT
>JAODGL010000062.1:0-528 GCA_025464585.1 Methanosarcinales archaeon | reverse complement strand
CCGTTTATAGGCTTGATAGGACATACTCCCCATAGGAGAACACTCTGGGCCTCCCGAGTTCCCATAATATCCATTTGATACCGTGCCACGGTCTCAGACCCCGTCGGGCTCTCATCACCTCGCCATGCCCCAGAGCCCCCTGCTATATTCCAAGACCAGAGATTCGGACTATCGGCGATGAGAATGCTGTCTTCCGTCAAATGAACAACGTCGACCCCCGAGATAACGAGTATTTCGGGGCTCAATCCCTTTACTTGCGTTGCAGCCCAGTATCCCATCCCCCTGGCTTCACCATAGCCTGTTACCAGGCTGGATGCAAGGTTCAGTTCTGAGGTGGTGGCTAACCTTTCCTCAGGTTGGATTTCCACCAACTGGATATACATCAATTGTTTCAATCCCAAAAACCGCAGACAAAATTCATTTCCGGTTTTAGTTGAGAATTTATAGGGTGAATAACTTACCTTCACTTTTCTTTCCAATCGATTTCCGTTATCTTTAAATATCCCATCACTCCAATGGAGTAAGCAT
>JAODGL010000133.1 GCA_025464585.1 Methanosarcinales archaeon | reverse complement strand
CTTTATTCTCCCTTCTTTCACCAATTCTCCCTCTTTTGTACATACCTTGGTCTGACAAAAACTTTTGTGCAGATCAACCCCTGCGTATATCATTTTTCCACCTCTATGCTTTTATAGAGGCGAACTTAAACATACCATCAATATCAAAATCCAAAATCCCAAAAGGAAGGTCTGTTTAGACCGGGGCTCTGCCCCGGTAACCCCGCAAGCCCAGTAGGGGCTTATTTTGAGTTTAGATATTGGAATTTGTTTAGAATTTAGAGTTTAGTGCTTAGAATTTATACCTCAAGATATTGAGCAATTACGGATATACTGCCAAAACGGTGGTATATGCGAACTTAACTTCGGATATACCGAAGTTATCGGAAATTGTGTTGAAAATAATTGGAGATGCATTAAATGAAAGTTAAACCTCAGTTTAGAAGACCTATTTTGTATGATTATTTCAAAAAATCTGCGGATGTCTTACTAGCCGAATATGAAAGAACAAAAGAACAAGAGGCATCTGCTAACATTGGATACAATAGGGAACTGTTTTGTAACAAGTTTTTATCCCGTGTTTTACCTCCTCGTCTTACGGTACGGCATGGCGAAATTTGGGATAGTCAAGGGAATAAAACAGGTCAATTAGATGTTGTAATACTTCGAGACGATACCCCATCACTTACATTTGGTGAGGCTGATGTTTTTCTATCTGAAGGAGTTTTCGCGGTAATTGAAGTTAAGTCTAATTTGACCAGAGTAAAATTACAAGAGGCATTAACAACACTCAAGCGAGTACAATCATTAAAACTTTCAGGTGGCGGAGCCATGATAACTGCTGGCCCTGTACTTAATCGTCCTTTAAGATGCATTTTTGCATACGAAGGAGCTACATGGCAAACTTTACTTCAAGAAATTACTCAAAGCGAGAATGGTGAGATAGCAGACTTGATATGCATATTGAAGCATGGAGCAATTATTCGACAGGGTTTACTGTTAAAATGGGAAAACAATGCACCATTTTACGTTTGTAATGGCAAAGCTGCTTCGTTAGCTTGGATCTATTTCCATCTTGTATCATATTCGACAAGTTTTTTAGGACGAGCCTTAACTATCACTCCCTATTTTGAACCTTTGACTGGGTGGGTTGATTGATGGATGCAACTTCCGATAACAGCGGGTATGCGGTTCGCTATCGCTCACCCAAACCCTTACGGGCTTCGCATACCCGCGAAACGTTATATGCAATTTGCCCGATTCTTGAAGCAAAGATGCGCGCGATCAATAAGCAAAAGGAGAACTTATTATGATTACAGGCTCATCAGGTGTTGACAGACATCAGATTCCTTTCATCTCCCTGGTGCCATTTCTGCTTATTGCTTTCGGTTTGGCTCGGCTCTATTGCGTTAAGCGTATCACGCGGTAGCATTCTTGCTTCCCGCGTTGTTCCATTTTCTCCTCAACAGTCCAATCTGCCCGATGCACAACCTTATGACATATACTTGTTCGTGGTTGCTGCTGCTCTGGTTGTCTGGTTTAACCGAAAAGCCATGTTTACCAGAGAAGGTGCTGTCACAAGGGTTATCCCACTAACAGAAGGCAGTGTTAGTTAGTTGGGTAAGGTTTAATAATTAATAGAAACCTGGTAAATGAAGAAGGATGGAAGCGCCCACAAGAAAATGAAGAATCGAGCAAACAGACCCACAACAATGGCTATGCGGTTCGGGCGGAGCACCGCCCTCTCCCAAATTGCCCTGCGCTTCGCTTCGCAACCCCTTCGCATACACCTGAGACGTTGTAGTGACCAAAAAGGAGAAAACATATTAAAGATATATCAATTCATTAAATACGATGCTTAGAAAAATATGTATAATCATAGGAGTTCTCGCATTTATCTTAATCACAACTCTAATAATGGGAGATAGAATGATGAAAGCAGAATTAGATAAAGACATCGAAAAACTTTTTGCAGCTTCGGAAAATATCTCTGGCAAAGTTTACACGTCAATCCAAATCAAAGACCTCCCTGTACCAGTTCAGAGGTATTTCAAGTATTCATTAAAGGAAAATCAGCCTTATGTGACTTATGTCAGATTACAGCATGGTGGAGAATTTAGGGCAAGTAATAATTGGGCTTCCATTAAAGGAGAAGAATATTTTACAGCGCAAAAGCCAGGATTTGTCTGGTCAGGTAAAGTTCCGTTATTTTCGGCAAAAGATATCTATTTTGACGGCAAGGGGAATCTTAAAGTCAAATTATTATCCCTTATAAAAATTGTTGATGTTAAGGGAAAAGAAGCCGATCAGGGTGAACTTCTCAGATGGTTGGGTGAAGCCCCTTTGTTTCCTACCGCACTATTACCCTCAGAGAATCTAAGATGGGAACCAATAGATAATGATTCTGCAAAAGTGATTTTTACTGATAAAAATCTTACTGTCGAGGGTGTCTTCTGTTTTAATGAAGAAGGACAAATTACTCAATTTAAGACAAAAAGATACAAAGATAAAACCCTGGAGAACTTTACAGGTTATTGTGGCGACTACAGAACTGTTGATGGTATGAAAGTACCTTTCTACTTAGAGGCTACATGGAATCTTGAATCTGGTGATTTTAGTTACGCAAAATTTAGAGTTAAAAAGATTGAATATAACAATCCTTCAAAATTTTAAATCACAGAGGCTTCCCAGAATCGTCTCCAGGCCTTTGGTGGTCCACCTCATCCACTTATGCTTTGTCCTTTTCGCTATTTCTCCCATCAAGCGCTCTATGAAATTTGAACCCCCGAGTTTTTCAGTGAGTACAGAGCAGATTTCAACCTAACACCACCAAAATCTTCCTACTATCTTATCACATTCCCTTGCGCTGATTGCTTTTATCCTGACCCATTTATCATAAAACAGATATAGCTTCACCAACCATTAAAAAGGAGGAAATTAAAATATTCTCGCCTTCTCTTGCCTCTGTCTAAAAATCAAGTAATTTATCACCGCGGAGAGCGCAGAGTACGCAGAGTTTTTAGACTGTTTCAATCATTGCCCGTTTTTTCTGTACCATCTGTCTGTGTTAATCTCGTGAAATCTCGTGGTTTATTAATTGCAATTTGTTACTGGAATGACTATATGTGATATTACTCCTCCACCACCTTCAACATCCCGACTTCGGGCTCATAACATCTCCCTTCTCCAATAAGCTCGTCAATTACTTCCTCTATCCAATCTTCCGCCAATCCCTTCCTCTTCAATTCCTTCACTAACTTCATACGTTCCACACTGCTCCTTCCCGCCTCTATCAGAACCTCCAAAACCATTTCTTCTGACGTTTTACTGTAATCCTTCCACACGCCCTTTACAGTGTTTATTGCCAGATTCTCCCAGAAATCCAGTTTATCTTCATCAATCGCATAGTGTTCCAGCGCTTGCTTCGCTTGCTTCGCTTGCTTCGCCTTCTCCTGTTCCTTTGCACGAAGTAGTTCTATCCTCTCAAGAGTCCTTCTTGCAGTGCTTATTATCCAATTATTTCTTACGCCTTCCTCCACCGCTCCGGCTTCCTCAACCAGTATAAGAAAACCTTTGCCTTTTTCACGCACACGCACGTGCAGATTACCAACAAAAGCCATGATTTTATCTAATTCGAGAACTTTATCCGTGTAGATGTTGAGCGTATCTGTCGGGTCACTTATTTTTATCCTGGTTATATTCCTCCTCTTCTCCACTTCTTTTACTTCTCCAACCCCAAAGAGCCTATTACATTTCGCACACGTGGGAGTAACGAGGAAAGTTTCTCCGTGTTCTCTTACGAATAAGTCACTCTTCAATAACTCTGCAAAAAATATTCTGCAAGCGGGCTTCAGTTTTTGTTCTTCTTCTTGTTCTTGCATAAGCGCAATACTTTAATATTTTAAAACTTTTAAAATTTAATTTAATGTACATTGAAACAGAAAGGGTAAATATGTTTATATTATTTCCCCCTTAAGAAGTAACTATGGAAAGAGAAGTAATAGCAAGATATATCCTTGACTTCCAGGAAAGAAAACTGCCGGAGCTCATTCCAAGGGAGTTGAAAACCCGCATCACTAAGGATGTCATTGTGAGTATCATCGGGTCGAG
>JAODGL010000006.1 GCA_025464585.1 Methanosarcinales archaeon | reverse complement strand
ATACCTCTTATCCTGCCTAACCCTCCTGAAGCAGCAGAAAACTCATCGAATTTATTTACTCTATCTTTCCTGACTCCCACTCCTTTTATAACCAGGGGAACAGGGTCACTGCTGTGCCTTTTTATTGATACGGGGGTGCTATGGTCGGCGGTAATGACGATATATGCGTCAGCATCCTTTATCCGTGCTACAAGCTCTTTATCTATCCTTAAAATCATATCCCTCTTTCCTTCAAAGTCGCCATCGTGTCCCATGCTATCGGTGGCTTTTACGTGGAGGAATACAAAATCATGCGCTTTCAATGCATGCAATGTAGCTTCCGCTTTATTAGTTAAGTTCGTATTCGCTCTGCCTGTTGCACCCTCAATGGGGATGACATCCATACCAAGATATTTCGCAACGCCTTTATAGAGGGAAGCACCTGCTATACATGCAGCGCTAAATCCAAATCGCGCTTTTAGCGACGGTACTTCCTCATAGCTGCCCGCACCTCTTAGCAAAATAATATTTGCAGGTAGTTCCCCTTTACGTCTCCTTTCTTCATTTTCTGGATGCCCATTCAGTATCTCATAACTCAGCCTGACGAATGCATTTACGATTTTTGCGGTCTTCTTCTCACCCTCGCCTTCATTAAGTGGCACACATTTTTTTACTATGCCACCTGCTTCATGTGTGTCCACATCCGAGACATATTTGGATAGATTTTCGGTTTTACCTTCCATTACCACTGCACATCTATGCTCTGTGGTATTTTTCAGGGAAATCTTAACGCCATCTATTTCAAGTCCGTTTAGCGCTTCTGCCAGTTCTTTACCACCCTTTCTACCTGCTCTTCGGTCTATGACACGCATTTTTTCATCTACGGTAGCGAAGTTCGCTCTAAATGCAACATCTCCCTTATGCAGAGGCATATCAGCACCAAGCGCTTCAAAAACGCCTCTACCTGGATAATATTTGTATGGGTCGTAACCAAAGATTGCCAGATGTGCTGTATCGCTTCCGGGCACTATCCCGGGTGATATTACGTCCATCAGCCCATTTATTCCCGCTTTGCTTATTTCATCTATATTGGGTGTATCCGCAGCCTGTAACGGTGTCTTTCCAGCCAGCGAGGGACGATCCCCGAGACCATCACAGATCACCAGTATCACTTTATTTTTATCATAGTCTATTGTGCTCATTGGTTATTTATTAACCTCCTGCATTTATACTAAAACATCACCCTCACAAGACTGAACAGCATCTTCGGATTCTTCTTTATCATCTCTTTCAACAACGCTCGTTCACTGAACTCCTTTATTCTTATTCCACCAGCTAACGCATGAAAAAATTTGTTCAGGTCCTGGGTGCTCAGGTTCAACACGATATTCTTTGTCTTCAACCCAACTTCCAGGACTTTACCAAATTCCTTTCGCCATCTCTTCTCGTATTCCTTCAATCTCCTCTTTGAAGTGTTGTTTTCTTGCACTGCCTTTGCAATTACATCGCCTGCTATTTCACCACCCTGCATTGCTTCTACAATGCCTCCACCGGTGATAGGGTTAACATGCCTTGCTGCATCACCCACTAAAATCAGTCCGTTTGCTACCGTTTCATATACCGGTCCGCTCAACGGTACCGCACCATACATCTCTGCCATTATTTCCCCATCCGGGAATCTGTCTTGAACGAATGCGTTCAAATAGTCGTAAGCACGATGGTTATCACCAGAAACGTCGCCTCCTATCCCAATGCCTACATTTGCGCAATCTTTACCTTTTGGAAACACCCAGGCATACCCCCGGGGTGCGATGTCATAGCCAAAGAAAAGTTCACAATAATCTCTGTTAAATTCGATGTCACACATGAGGAACTGTGCACAGATGGCAACGTCAGCCAGGCGCAGTGTTGTGTCAATACCGCCCCATCTACCAACCCTTGATTCCACGCCATCCGCACCCACAACCACATCTGCATAGATACAAAGATCCTCTTCGGCACTTCTTGCATGCACGCCCTTTATATGTCCTTCTTCCTGGACGACTCCATAAGCTTGTGTTTTAACCCGCACCTCCGCACCGGCGCGTGCAGCTTCCTGTGCAAGGAATTTATCAAATAGCTTTCTTTCGAGTACATAGCCCGCTTCTTCTGCACCTTCAACCGATAAAACCACCTTCGTGCCGTCTGGGCCATATGTAATAGTCCCTTTCACCTCTGCGCATATCCATCTGGAATCAACTTTAACGAACCTTTCTATTTCTTTGCTTACACCCTCTGCGCATTTCACCGGCACACCTATCTCCGGGTTCCTTTCGATTAAAAGAACATCTAATCCGCGTTCAGCAGCGGTCTTCGCAGTTATACTGCCAGCAGGTCCTGCCCCTACCACTACAACATCATATCTCTCCCCTTTCATTGTGTTGTACAGAGAATGAAAATAATATTTAGTAAACTTTATATAACCCTTTTATAAAAAACGTAAAATAGGAGTATTGGAAAAGATGGAAAAAGCGAAAGGGGCAGTAAAGCCACAGCATTGGATGACCCGCTACTTAGAGCGGTTGAATAGTGAAGAAGGCTTGTCCGCGGAGGAGATATTCGAAGAAGAAAATGCACGTCGAGCTAAAGAAGGTTTACCCTTGTTAAAATTCAATTCTATCGGTCGTACATTAAATACCTTTGGATATCCAAAATCGGGCACCAAACATAAGCGCATAGCAGGGGTTAAACCGACACGCATCGAGACAGTCATAAAAGACATAAAGCGGAAAGTAGAAAAACTCAGCGAGCTCATCAAAGAGGAAAATTTATCGGACGTGGAAGAAGAGTTTATCTGGCTATTTATAGAAGACTATCCAGAGTCACAGATAGTGGATATGCTCCAATTGGATGAAGCGAAATTGGGAGAAATTAAGAAGAAGCTACATCTGAGTTAATCCCTTTTAATATTCTTCTCTCTCCCTTTTTTGAGATTGATAAGGTAATCCAGTTCTTCTGGCTTTGCATCTCCGAAATCTGCATATCCTTTCTCCTTGATGTAACTTATAATCTCTTTCACATTCCCTTCACGTACAATCACCGTTGAA
>JAODGL010000007.1 GCA_025464585.1 Methanosarcinales archaeon | reverse complement strand
GTGTATGCAAAATTTGAGCTTCTTACCGCGAACCGAGAAATACCGCGTTTCTAGATTCCATTTCTCTTCTGCTTACCTTAACGCCACCCTGGCGATCCAGTCGGTAGCAGCTATTCATGGACTCCCAGAGATACCAAAAAGTTTTAGCATTCGTCTTTACGTTGCATAGCAGTTCAGACTTCACGTCCCATACATCTTATAATAACCCATAAAATCAGATAAGATTGGCATCAAATCAATACCTCTTATCCTGCCTAACCCACCTGAAGCAGCAGAAAACTCATCGAACTTATTTACTCTATCTTTCCTGACACCCACACCTTTTATAACTAGGGGAACAGGGTCACTGCTGTGCCTTTTTATTGATACGGGGGTGCTATGGTCGGCGGTAATGACGATATATGCGTCAGCATCCTTTATCCGTGCTACAAGCTCTTTATCTATTCTTGAAATCATATCCCTCTTTCCTTCAAAGTCGCCATCGTGTCCCATGCTATCGGTGGCTTTTACGTGGAGGAATACAAAATCATGCGCTTTCAATGCATGCAATGTAGCTTCCGCTTTATTAGTTAAGTTCGTATTCGCTCTGCCTGTTCCACCCTCAATGGGGATGACATCCATACCAAGATATTTCGCAACGCCTTTATAGAGGGAAGCACCTGCTACACATGCAGCGCTAAATCCAAATCGCGCTTTTAGCGACGGTACTTCCTCATAACTGCCCGCACCTCTTAGCAAAATAATATTTGCAGGTAGTTCCCCTTTCCGTCTCCTTTCTTCATTTTCTGGATGCCCATTCAGTATCTCATAACTCAGCCTGACGAATTCATTTACGATTTTTGCGGTCTTCTTCTCACCCTCGCCTTCATTGAGTGGCACACATTTTTTTACTATGCCACCTGCTTCATGTGTGTCCACATCCGAGACATATTTGGATAGATTTTCGGTTTTACCTTCCATTACCACTGCACATCTATGCTCTGTGGTATTTTTTAGGGAAACCTTAACGCCATCTATTTCAAGTCCGTTTAGCGCTTCTGCCAGTTCTTTACCGCCCTTTCTACCTGCTCTTCGGTCTATGACACGCATTTTTTCATCTACGGTAGCGAAGTTCGCTCTAAATGCAACATCTCCCTTATTCAGAGCCATATCAGCACCAAGCGCTTCGAACACGCCTCTACCTGGATAATATTTGTATGGGTCGTAACCAAAGATTGCCAGATGTGCTGTATCGCTTCCGGGCACTATCCCGGGTGATATTACGTCCATCAGCCCATTTATTCCCGCTTTGCTTATTTCGTCTATATTGTGTGTATCAGCAGCCTGTAACGGTGTCTTGTCATCCAGCGAGGGACGATCCCCGAGACCATCACAGATCACCAGTATCACTTTATTTTTATCATAGTCTATTGTGCTCATTGGTTATTTATTAACCTCCTGCATTTATACTAAAACATCATCCTCACAAGACTGAACAGCATCTTCGGATTCTTCTTTATCATCTCTTTCAACAACGCTCGTTCACTGAACTCCTTTATTCTTATTCCACCAGCTAACGCATGAAAAAATTTGTTCAGGTCCTGAGTGCTCAGGTTCAACACGATATTCTTTGTCTTCAACCCTACTTCCAGGACTTTACCAAATTCCTTTCGCCATCTCTTCTCGTATTCCTTCAACCTCCTCTTTGAAGTGTTATTTTCTTGCACTGCCTTTGCAATTACCTCGCCTGCTATTTCACCACCCTGCATTGCTTCTACAATGCCTCCACCGGAGATAGGATTAACATGCCTTGCTGCATCACCCACTAAAATCAGTCCGTTTGCTACCGTTTCATATACCGGTCCGCTCAACGGTACCGCACCATACATCTCTGCCATTATCTTCCCATCCGGGAACCTGTCTTGAACGAATGCGTTCAAATAGTCGTAAGCACGATGGTTATCACCAGAAACGTCGCCTCCTATCCCAATGCCTACATTTGCGCAATCTTCACCTTTTGGAAACACCCAGGCATACCCCCGGGGTGCGATGTCATAGCCAAAGAAAAGTTCACAATAATCTCTGTTAAATTCGATGTCACACATGAGGAACTGTGCACAGATGGCAACGTCAGCCAGGCGCAGTGTTGTGTCAATACCGCCCCATCTACCAACCCTTGATTCCACGCCATCCGCACCCACAACCACATCTGCATAGATACAAAGATCCTCTTCGGCACTTCTTGCATGCACGCCCTTTATATGTCCTTCTTCCTGGACGACACCATAAGCTTGTGTTTTAACCCGCACCTCCGCACCGGCGCGTGCAGCTTCCTGTGCCAGGAATTTATCAAATAGCTTTCTTTCGAGTACATAGCCCGCTTCTTCTGCACCTTCAACCGATAAAACCACCTTCGTGCCATCTGGACCATATGTAATAGTTCCTTTCACCTCTGCGCATATCCATCTGGAATCAACTTTAACGAACCTTTCTATTTCTTTGCTTACACCCTCTGCGCATTTCACCGGCACACCTATCTCCGGGTTCCTTTCGATTAAAAGAACATCTAATCCGCGTTCAGCAGCGGTCTTCGCAGTTATACTGCCAGCAGGTCCTGCACCTACCACTACAACATCATATCTCTCCTCTTTCATTGTGTTGTACAGAGAATGAAAATAATATTTAGTAAACTTTATATAACCCTTTTATAAAAAACGTAAAATAGGAGTATTGGAAAAGATGGAAAAAGCGAAAGGGGCAGTAAAGCCACAGCATTGGATGACCCGCTACTTAGAGCGGTTGAATAGTGAAGAAGGCTTGTCCGCGGAAGAGATATTCGAGGAAGAAAATGCACGTCGAGCCAAAGAAGGTTTACCCTTGTTAAAATTCAATTCTATCGGTCGTACATTAAATACCTTTGGATATCCGAAATCGGGCACCAAACATAAGCGCATAGCAGGGGTTAAACCGACACGCATCGAGACAGTCATAAAAGACATAAAGCGGAAAGTAGAAAAACTCAGCGAGCTCATCAAAGAGGAAAATTTATCGGACGTGGAAGAAGAGTTTGTCTGGCTATTTATAGAAGACTATCCAGAGTCACAGATAGTGGATATGTTGCAATTGGATGAAGCGAAATTGGGAGAAATTAAGAAGAAGCTACATCTGAGTTAATCCCTTTTAATATTCTTCTCTCTCCCTTTTTTGAGATTGATAAGGTAATCCAGTTCTTCTGGCTTTGCATCTCCGAAATCTGCATATCCTTTCTCCTTGATGTAACTTATAATCTCTTTCACATTCTCTTCACGTACAATCACCGTTGAA
>JAODGL010000095.1 GCA_025464585.1 Methanosarcinales archaeon | reverse complement strand
GCTTCAGGCTGAAGACTGCCTCAGGCTCTTCAGATTCCCCCTCACGGAGGACACCCTGCCACTGTTGGCTTCTGCACCGATACGGGTAAACAGCACAGGAGGGATTTTAACCCTCTGGCTGATTAGGTTACGAGGCACACACCCCGCAAGCCCAGTAGGGGCTTATTTTGAGTTTGGATATTGGAGTTTGATTAGGATTTCGAGTTTAGTGCTTAGAATTTATACCACAAGATATTGAGCACAGTGCCCGTCAACAAAAGCGATTTTGCTTTATATATTTTTAAATTATGGTAGTTCTGATGAATGTTGGAGTAAAGCTAAAGGAAGCGGGGAAGCAATGGGTGAAAGAGTACCCGGAGAAGAGCGATGTATTCTGGCCCGCGGCGGCAATGAAGGAAAAAACTTACTTTAGCGATGAGAAAATCTACGCCGAAGCAAGTAAAGACCCTGAAGGTTTCTGGGCAAAACAAGCTAAGGAGTTCATAGATTGGTTTGAGGAGTGGGATGCGGATAAAATAGTAAAGTTGGAGCCACCGTATTTCAACTGGTTCGTAGGAAATAAAACAAATTTGTGCTATAACTGTCTTGACCGGCATCTTGATGAAGACAGGAACAGGGCAGCAATTATTTGGGAACCCGAACCTGTGGATGAAGTCCAAAGGGTCTTGACTTACATGGATTTGTATAGAGAAGTGAGCAAGTTTGCAAACGTTTTAAAGGGTCTTGGAGTAAAGAAAGGGAGTCCTGTAACTGTCTGGATGCCGATGATTCACGAGACCGCAATCGTTGCTCTGGCATGTCAGCGGATAGGAGCATGGCACTCTATCGTTTACACTGCTTTTGCCCCTCATGCGGTGCGAGAGAGGATGGAAGATGCAGGGTCAAAGATACTTATCACAGTGGATGGCTTCTACCGAAGAGGAAAACGGATAGAGTTAAAAAAGCGAATAGATGAAGCTCAGGTCCTGGAGAAGGCGGGTGCAGAGAATTGTGTGGTCGTGAGACGGTTGAATGGCGGGGTTACAATGAAGGAAGGCAGGGACTATTACTTTGATGAATTGATGGAAGGAGCCGAAGCTTATTGTGAACCAGAACCAATCACATCAGAAGACAGTTCTTTTCTACTTTACACTTCCGGAACGACAGGCAAGCCGAAGGCGGTTATGCACTCCTGCGGTGCTTACGGTGTTGGAGTAGCATTGACAATGAAACTCGTCTTTGATTTGCATCCTGAAGACCTCTTCTGGTCAACGGCAGATATAGGGTGGATAACGGGGCATTCTTATGGGCTATACGGTCCTTTACTCGTGGGAGCGACGGTATTATGGTACGAAGGCGCGCCTGACTATCCCAATCCGAGCAGATGGTGGGAGATAATAGAGAAATATGGAGTAACTATATTTTATACCGCGCCCACCGCAATAAGGGCATTAAGAGCCGCGGGAGATAAATGGGTCGAAGGGTATGACTTCTCCTCTCTGAGGCTGCTGGCATCGGTTGGCGAACCAATCGACCCGGACACGTGGAAATGGTTCTTCGAGAAGATAGGGCAGCACCGCTGTCCATTGATAGATACATACTGGCAAACAGAGACTGGTGGGATACTCTTGTCCTCTCTTCCCGGCATAGGTCCTTTCATTCCAGGCGTAGCAGGTCCTGCACTTCCAGGTGTCCATTACGATGTCCTGGATGAGACTGGCGAGCCGGTGAAAGAAGGCGAATCAGGATATCTCGTTGTAAAACCGCCTTATGCACCTTCTATGCTCAGAGGTATGTACAAGCAGCCGGAGAAATATGTGGCAGAGTACTGGAGTGAATACGGCACGGAGATATATTTTGCAGGAGATGGCGGAATAAAAATCGGACAGGAAATAGGTGGTCAGCCTCTGATAAAGATTACCGGGCGGATTGACGATGTTATGGAGGTCGCAGGACACAGGTTAGGCACTGCTGAGATAGAAGATGCGGTGAGTGACCTGGAAGAAGTTGCAGAAGTTGCAGTAGTGGGGAAGCCCCATGCGATAAAAGGAGAAGTGCCTGCTCTGTTCGTGGTGCTGAAAAGAGGTGTCGAAGTGCCCAAAGAGGAGATGGACAGGAAAATAGTGAAAGTGGTGAGGGAGAAGATAGGTCCGGTAGCGACTCCAGAAGTCGTTTACTATGTCCCTGATGTGCCAAATACAGAGAGTGGAAAAATAATAAGACGGTTTCTAAAAGGACTTGTTCGAAACGAACCGCTCGGGGACATGACCACAGCGCGGAACCCGGAATGTCTGAAGGAGCTTGCTAAGGCTACCGAATACCGGGGACCACAAAAAATACCGGGATATAATGTATAGTATAATGAGATTACCTTTTTCCATTTCTTCCCGGGCAGCAGGGCATTAACAGTAGGAAGTTAGGGATGCAATTTCTCCTGCCCCTGGTGCCAGAATTGGGAACATTAGCAAATCTCCGGCTTACAGGGCGCTTGAATTCGGTCTTTATAAAGGAAGAACGCCAGTCGCGATACTGGAACGAGCGTGGGAAATAGGGAAGGAAGAGGGTTTGAATTATGTCTATATCGGGAATGTCCCCGGGCATCCGTATGAGAATACTTATTGTCCGAGCTGCGGTGCGCTCGTTATTTTTATTCATCCCGCCCACAGTCGAATTGCCGGTATCCAATTATCATATCTCTTACCGTTTGCATCTATGAACTCTGAGCAAGTTATGAATCCAGCGGGAGTTGAATGATTGTCGGTATGGTGAATTTGTGGATAAGAGTCGGTGCGAATGGTGTAGTTGTAAGTTTCTCGGGCTTCAAGTGTGAAAGGATTATCAAAAGAGATATTGTGCCAATCTCCGCTATATCCCTCCCAGTTCGCTGTTACATTCCAATCAGCAGAATCCTTCCAGATTTTCATGTATTCGGTGTGTCCGCCTGTGCCCGGGCATGGATATGTGTAAAGCGTGGACACAGTAATTGTTTGGTTTTATTGTGCCGTTGTGTGTGCCAAAGATGCTTGGATAAGGATTTGTTGGCGCTCTTGTATCGAAAATGTTTTCTGTTAGTGTAAATTCACCGCCGCCTGTGCCTGTTATATTAAACACAGCATAGTACTCGGTATCGTTATACAGCGTTGTTGCAACTGTCATGCCTTCTTTCGTTTCGCCTACGTTGATCACAACATCTGCGTTTTCAAAGCTCACTTCGTCTAAACTCGTTGCATTCTTGCAGATGTAAACTGCACCTTTGCCTGTTGAAGGTATATAAAGAATCTTAGATTCTTCAATTTCGTTTGGCCAAGAAGGCATGTAAATCACGGA
>JAODGL010000150.1 GCA_025464585.1 Methanosarcinales archaeon | reverse complement strand
GAAAATCGAAGAAGATTTGTTGAAGGATATGCATGCACTTTTGCAGCCGATAAGGTTCCGAATTGTGGAGCTGGTTGCTAAGAAGCCGATGTACATAAACGAGATAAGTAAAGCGCTGGGAGAGGAGAGACGGCTCGTTTCTTACCATCTCCTCACTTTAGAAGAATATGGATTCTTGAAGAGTAAATACAAAATATCAGAAGATGCGAAGTCAAAGGGAAAAGCGATAAGGAAATATGAAGTGACAGGGAAAGTGGAAGAAGTGATTTCAGAGCTTAAAAGCAGGCTTTAGGCAACTGCGCTTTATCCGCTCAATCACTACCTTCGCCGCTTCAGACACCTGATGCGATTTTGCTTTCAGTATCTTCGCTCATTTTTCCTAAATCTATTTATGTCATAAAAAAACATAATATAATTGATGAACAAAAATTACAAATGGGGAAGAGGGGAGAGAATTATTTGAGTTGTCGGCATGACTTTGCGGGCTGGTAGCGAACTTTTTGGAGGTGATAATGACTATGGCTAATAGAATAAGAAAATGTCCAGAGTGCGGGTCGAAAAATGTAGTGACAGACCCGAAGCATGCGGAACTTTACTGTGCTGAGTGTGGAACGGTAATAGCCGAGAATCTCGTGGACCTGGGACCCGAATGGCGTGCGTATGACGAGGAACAAGCTTCTAAAAGGATAAGAACTGGTCCTCCTATGAGTTATAGAATACATGACAAAGGATTGAGTACACCCACGCCAAAATTGGCTATGCGAGCGAGGAGTTTACAATGGACAAGTATGGACAGCAGTGAAAAAACCCTCGCCTACGCACTCGTTGAGATAGATAGAATGGCATGTGCACTCAAGCTGCCGAATTATATCAAGGAGGCAACTTCTGTATTATACCGAAAAGCAGCGAAGCACAAATTGATTAAAGGACGCAGTATAGAAGAATTAGTCTCTGCTATGCTGTACATCACCTGCCGGCAGTGCGGAGTTCCGCGAACACTGAAAGAGGTTGCAGAGGTATCAAGAATGCCATTGAAGAAGATAAGAAGGACATATCTTTCTCTTTTAAAAAAACTGGACATAAAACTTGCGCTGGCTGACCCCGCACGTTACATACCACGGTTCTGCTCGGAGCTGGGATTGAGTGATGTAATAAGGGAAAGGGCAATAGAAATAATAAAAGAAGGTGAGGAAACGATAGCAGCAAAGGGATGGGCACCGGCAGGAACGGCAGCGGCGGCAATATACCTCGCAATGACTTTAAGCGGTGAGGTCGGGTATCAGGAGGAGAAGGAAATAGCCAGAGTCGCGGGGACAACCCCTGTTACCCTGCGAAACAGGTATAAGGAATTGGAGAAGGGGATAAAGTTAAATATAAATGCTGATGCCCTCTTCACTGACTCCTATCCCTGTCAGGAAGAGGGAAAGTGTCTCGTTTGAATTTAAAAAGCTAAGGGTATTGAACATGTAGGTATGGGCTATTACCACCCTCTTTTTCCTTTGATTCCGGTAGAGGATTGGAAACCACAGATAGAGCGCTGGCGGGAAAAAGCGAAGGAACTTGGACTTATGGCAGAAGGCTTCTGGCCCCCGAAATGGGCTTCTGCATGGAGATGATCCCAGTGTTTAAGCACTGTTTTTTAAAATATTAATAAACTTGTGAACGGTAGTATCCCAACTAAAATTGGTTCTAACATAGTTCCTTCCATTAATTCCATAAATTTTGGAATTCCCATTTTCAAACAGGAAATTTATCTTCTTAGCAATTTCCAATGGATCAATAGACTTTAAGACAATCCCATGATTCCCTATTATTTCCCTAGATCCTCCGTGAGGGGTCACGATAATTGGTTTATTACATGCTAATGCCTCTAATGTCACTAAGCCAAAAGGTTCATATTTAGTAGGGATCACTACGCCCGCAGCGTTATTTATCATTTTAACCTTCTCTATTTCATTTAGAAAACCAACATACCGAACGTTTTCTTGTAAATCATGATTATCAATTAACTTAGTTATCTTATCACTCAGATTTCCTCTACCGCAAATTGTTAAGGTAATTTCCTCATCCACATTTACAACTATTTTCATCGCGTCAAGAAGTTCCAAAATTCCTTTATGCTTTTCCAATCGTCCAAAAAATAGAATATTTTTTTCTGTAGCGTGCCCAAAGGGTATATATTTTTCGATATTTATGCCATTATAAACCGTATCTATTCTACCCTCGTTTATCCCGATTTCTGCAAGTTTTTGTCTCATACTCTTGCTTACGGTTGTAAGTACATCAGTGTAAGGAAATGACGAGATAATTTCTTCTTTAATAGCATGTTCTGGAACTTCGACATAATCCCCGCCCCATATGGAGTGAATAGTGGACATTATTTTAAAATTATCCTCTTCAAACTCCTTTGCTAAACCAATCGCAGACCAATCCTGAAGGTGTAAAACACCTATATTTTGCCTGTTTTTCTTAACGTACTGTCCCGCAAGTTGCTTAAATGAATCAATTTCATTTTTTGTTATTTTTGTGGATTCAATTCCCTCTCCTGTGCGTACAACTTTAAAATTACAGGTCCGATCAAAATGCTCATATCCGTTTGTTTTTCTCGTTACTACTGTGACATCATGCCCATGGGATGACAATCGCGAGGCAACTTCGTAACCGACCGATGCTAACCCTCCCACTATTTTAGGTGGGAAATCCCAAACAACTTCACATATCTTCAT
>JAODGL010000129.1 GCA_025464585.1 Methanosarcinales archaeon | reverse complement strand
CTCAATATCTTGTGGTATAAATTCTAAGCACTAAACTCGAAATCCTAATCAAACTCCAATATCCAAACTCAAAATAAGCCCCTACTGGGCTTGCGGGGTTACCGGGGCAGAGCCCCGGTCTAAACAAACCTTTCTTTTTGGATTTAGGATTTTCCACTCTTTATTGAGCACATTCGGTGATTCCGACCTGCACGATGGCACGGATTTCGTCAAGAAGCTCCTTTTTCCGCTATCGCGTCGCCTACTTTCTCATACCCTTCACTTTCTTCTCCGCTCCGCCCGACTTCAGCAGTTTCTTCACATCCGAGATATCTTCCGGCTATCCGGTTCTATTCCCACAATAACCTGCCAGCCGTGTTCACCGCTTTCTCCCTCAGCCTTAAATACTCCTTCTCCACTCGCGCCTGTATTTTATCTACAACATCCTCAGTAAGATGCCTGAATCTCCTCTGTTCTTTCATATACTCGCGCACGGGTTTCAACTCCGGGAAATCAAAGTTTAACCGGTATTCACCGTTAATCACTTCATAAAGAGGAAAGACACCGGTCTCCACTGCCAGCCGACCCATTTCGATTGTTAGATTCGGCGAGTACCGCCAGCCAGTGGGACATGGCGATAATATATGAACGTAAGCAGGTCCTTCGATTTCCACTCCTTTTCGCACTTTGTCCATTAAATCTAAGGGATATGAAGGGCAAGCCGTAGCCACGTATGGTATCGCATGAGCAACAGCGATTTCAGGCATGTTCTTCTTCCATGTCGCCTGTCCTATGCTTTTTTTTCCGTATGGCGCCGTGGTGGTCCATGCACCGTAAGGCGTGGAAGAAGACCTTTGTATGCCCGTATTCATATACGCTTCGTTATCAAAGCAACAATAAAGGAAATTATGTCCGCGCTCCATTGCACCTGACAATGCCTGTAATCCTATATCCGAAGTGCCGCCATCACCTGCAAATCCAACAATTTTCACATCCTTATCATGGATTTTACCTTTCCTCACTCTTGCTTTATACGCAGATTCTATACCGGACATTACTGCTGCAACGTTCTCAAACAGCGTATGAATCCAGGGGACGCACCACGAAGTTTGCGGTAACAACGATGAGATAATTTCTATGCATCCCGTGGCATTAACGATTATCACATTCTTTCCCAGCGCTTTACACACGTGCCGAACTGCAAGCGCTTCTCCACAGCCTATACATGCGCGATGCCCGGGAGCGAAGTTCTCTTCGGTTGTTATCAATCTCGGTACAAACAATTCCGATTCTTCTTTCCCCATTTCTTCCTCCTTAATTGCTCAATATTCTTAACTTATAAATCCTAAGCACTATTCCCTTATTCCAATCATCTCCATTTCTATTTCTTCTCCGCGCTCTATCGCTTTTGCTTTTTCCAGCGCGCTCTGTATCATGTACTTAAACTCTTCTATTGGTATATCGCGTCCTCCAAGTCCACCGATAAAACCCACCACATTCGGTTTCTTTTGCTGGTCATACAACGCCGATTTCACCTCTGAGCATACCGGACCCCCCATCCCAAAGGATACACAGCGGTCCAACACCACGAGCACCTCAACATCCTTTACCGCTTCTCTGAACTCCTTGAATGGAAAAGGTCGCCACAACCGCAATCTTATAAGTCCTACCTCTTCACCTTCTTCTCTCATTTCATCTATTGCCAGCATTGCCGTCTCACTGCAGCTTCCCATTGTCAGTAGCGCAATTTTCGCATCTTCCATTCTGTACTTCTCAACCGGTGCGTAATGCCTCTCGAAAAGGTCGCCAAACTCTTTCCACGTTTCCAATATCTTCGGCGTCGCATTCTCAAAAGCTACCTCTTGCGCGCGCTTCGTCTCTGGATATATGAACGGAGGACCGTAGCAGCCCATGCTCACAGGCTTGTCAGGGTCTAACGCAAAGGGATGCTTGTATTCAGGAATGAATCCCTCTACTTCTTCGTCACCTGGCAAAGTCATGTCTTCGATTACGTGAGACAGATAAAAGCCATCAATATGTACCATCGTTGGGAACAGAACATCATTATCCTCTGCTATCCGGTACGCACACAACGTCAAATCAAAAGCCTGCTGGTTGTTCTCTGCCAACATTTGTATCCACCCTATATCCCGGATAGCCATCATGTCTGAATGGTCGCACCACACAGAAAGGGGGGCGGATAATGCGCGGTTCGCTATCACCGCAACCACTGGTAGACGCATCGAAGACGGTATGTACAGCACCTCATGCATTAATTCCAAGCCCTGACCCGCGGTACATGTGAAAACTCTGCCTCCTGCCGCCGATGCCCCGACACATGCGCTCATCGCGGTATGCTCTGATTCCACACAGATAAATTCTGCATCCAGCTCGCCATCGGCTACCATCTCTGATAATCTTTCTACAATATGTGTCTGCGGTGTAATAGGGTATGCTGCAATAACATCTGCGTTTGCCATTCGAACCGCTTCTGCAACTGCAAAAGAACCTTCCAATCCCTCTATTTTCCCTTTTTTCATCTTCTATTTTATCAAACAACCTCCCTCTTTTAAAAAACTAATGCTTTTTTTCATCTACTCCTCCTCTTCTTCTTCTTCTAAGAGATAGATTTCATCTTCTTTTATACCTAACGCTTTCAATTCCCTCTCTGCATCTTCCCTTTTCACTTTTTTGTAAAAGTAAATGTCGTATAGCGCTCCACTTCGTTCCCATCCACTTTTTTCCAGCGTTTCGGTGATCTCCGCGGCACGATAAAGTCTCTCTCTGAGCGAATCACCCAACCTTCTGAACTCTTCAGGTTCTGCTTTATCCAGATCCAGCTCCCATTCCGGTTTCCCAAATAGATATAAACTTATTTCTGCCATATTATGCAAATTTTTATAATTACATAAAAAACCTATGGATTTTTTAGGGAAGAAATATACCGGATACAAAGACAACAAAAGATTCGCCAATATATAGCAAGCAGGCGACCAGCAACAGATAACATAACATATATAGCTTCGTTCCGCTGGCACTTTGTTCAAACCCGCCTACGGCGGCTTCAACGTTTCAGAACGTTCTCATACGAAATCCAAAACGGATTGGCTATTTCATCTCATCAATGCGCTTTCCCTTAGCTTATCCTTTAAATCTATTTTTGTTATCACGACATTCGAGGGATGTATGGGTCGAGGCACTTCGGATAAATCAGACCTTGCAACCACAACGCCTTCCACGGTTATCCTTTCGCACTTCAGGTCTACGGACCTAACTTTTCCCTCTTTACCCTTCTCATCGCCCCTCATAACTTTTACCGTATCCCCTTTCCTGACGGGAAAACTTCTCTTCTCGTATTTATCTCGCAGTGCTTCGGAAAGAGGTGCACTCATGAACTTATGCCTTACATGCAAAGGAGCTTTATACCTTGCTTTCCTTTGTTTTCGCGGCTGTTTAGACTTCCCGGATTTCATCTTCTTCGCATTCATCTTCCCAACTTCTTTCATTCATTTAAACTATTCAAATATAAAAGAATTTGTTATGTTTTATGCTTGAATATGATGTCGTCGTGGTAGGAGGTGGTCCAGCGGGGTGCATGGCGGCGAAATATGCGGCAAAGGAAGGTGCTTCTACGCTGATCCTCGAGGAGGATGCAGAGATAGGCGAGCCAGTTCAATGCGCGGGGTTAATAAGTAAAAGAGCGATAGAAGAGAGCGAGATAAAAAACAATAGCTCATTCATAAACTGCGAGTTGAGGGGAGCTATTATTCATTCACATTCGTATGAACTAAAGATAGAATCGCCATCTCCGGATAAGAGAGCTTTTGCCATAAAAAGAGATATTTTTGATAAGGAATTGGCGGAAGCGGCGCTGAATGAAGGCGCAGACATAATTTTGAAGAGCAAAGTAAAGAGTGTAAAGAGAAAGAGAGAGGGGTCAAAGCTGACATTAATGGCTGCTACTACCGGCGCAGATGTAAAGGGAGAGAAGGAGATAAAAGCAAAAGTAGTCATAGGCGCAGATGGTGCGAGGAGCGTAGTAGCAAAAACAGCAGGGCTAAATGTCGCAAAAAACTTCCTGAACTGCGTGCAAATAGAGGGTGGTTATGAAATAGAAGAAGCCTTTGCAGAGATTTTCGTCGGCAAAACCACTGCACCGGGCTTCTTCGCATGGGTCATCCCGATTGACGAAGACACTGCTCGCATCGGTCTCTGCATAGACAAAAGGTTTTCACCGCATCCAAATCCACTACTATTTTTGAAAACGAATTTATCCGGACACCCAATTATTGCAAAGAAATACAAAGGCAAGCAATCAAATTTTACTGCCGGGACAATTCCCATTCCGGGAGGTGCATGCTTTTGGCATAGGCAAAGAATTGCAAAAATGGTTAATGGCGCAGGAGTACTATTGGTCGGAGATGCTGCGGCTCAGGTCAAGCCAATCACTGGTGGCGGTGTGTATTACGGAATGAAGTGTGGCAAGATAGCGGGTGAGACAGCGGCAAAAGCATGTTCGGAAGGGGATATGGAAGTGCTGTGGGAATACGAAAAAGGTTGCCGGAAGGAGATAGGGAAGGAGATAGCATTTGGACTGAAGGTTCACAGATTAAGATGTGCACTCAGCGATAATGACTTTAATACAATGTGTCATGCACTGTCAAAATACGAAATGATGCAGCTAATAACAAATCGTGGGGATATGGACTATCCTTCATACTTATTTCGTGAACTGTTAAAAAATCCAGGCATCATCAAGTTAATGGGGAGAAACATCCTAAGATATTTATATACAAAGCGAAAGAATAGGTAATTTAAAAAGATAAAATGGCGCGGATGTATGCAAGGAAGAGAGGGAAATCAGGTTCTAAGAGACCCCTCAATTCCAGCATCAGGAAAACAGCACCTGAATGGAGAGAATTGACAGCGAAAGAAGTGGAGAAGAAAGTAGTTGAGTTGTACGAGAGGGGACATTCGACAAGCGAGATAGGGATGGCGCTGAGGGATAGCCAGGGCGTGCCGAGTGTTGCGTTGGTCACAGGGAAGAAGATAACAAGCATATTAAAAGAGAAGGGTATTGCAGAGGAGATACCGGAAGACCTCCAGAATTTGATGCGAAAAGCATTGAAGATAAGAAAGCACCTCGAAGCGAACAAAAAGGATGTCCATACAAAAAGAGCGCTGCAATTAACCGAATCAAAGATAAGAAGGCTTGCGAAGTATTACAGCAGGGAGAAGGTCTTACCAGCGGAATGGAGATACAAGCCAGAGACTGCCGAATTCATTATGAGGGGGTAAAGAGGGGGGTGATAAGAAGATGAAGGAATATGGAGAGATATTGTTGGGAATCGCATTAGCAGCTTTGGGCATAGCAGGAATATGGGTATTTAAGGAGCAAGTGTTGGATGTTATACAAGGAGTGATTGGCATAGTTGTGCTACTGGTGGGAGCAGTGTTTCTAATGATAGGCATAAGTGACGTAAGAGAGAAGGGAGAAGAAGAAAGTACAGAGGGTGATTAGCAGTGGGCACGGTTAAACCGACATATATAAAGAAGCTGGCGAAACAGTTATTGAAGGAAGTAAACGAATTCACTGATGACTTTGACGTAAATAAGAAAATAGTAGAGGAGTATACCAATATAGAAAGCAAAGGGATAAGAAACCGAATTGCAGGATATATAACACATAAAAAGAAAGGGGGAGTAAGTTGAAATGTTGAAGATAGAAGGAGTGTATCCGGCGCTTATAACGCCGTTTACAGCGGATGACGAAATAGATAAAGAAGGTTTGAGGAGGCTTGTAGAATACGTGATAGAGGGTGGTGTAGCAGGGATAGTCCCTTGCGGCACGACTGGCGAATCTGCAACGCTTTCGCATGAAGAGCATAAGCGCGTGATAGACGTGGTGGTGGACTGCTCAAAAGTGCCGGTAATCGCAGGCACGGGGTCAAATAACACGAAGGAGGCGGTTGAATTCACAAAGCATGCAGCGGATGCAGGTGCTGACGCCTGCCTGTTGATTACGCCATATTATAATAAACCTAATGTAAAAGGGTTGAAGGAGCATTTCAAGATAATTGGTGATTCCGTGGATATACCTCTGATTTTATATAACATACCTTCGAGAACGGGCCAGAATGTGAATGCAGAAACGATGGTGGCGCTCGCCTCGGAGATTACTAATATAAAAGGTGTAAAGGAGGCTTCCGGTGATTTGAAGCAGATAGGAGCGATTATAAGGTCGGTGACGGAACAGGGTCTGGACTTCACGGTGGTCGCGGGTGATGATTTCCTCACGCTGCCGATAATGAGTCTTGGCGGTAAGGGTGTGATCTCAGTAGCGGCGAATATCGCGCCGCGAGAGATGAGCGAGATGGTAGCTACGATGTTGAAAGGTGATATGGAGAAGGCGAAAGAGATTAATATCAGGCTATTTTCGCTCTTCGAGGCGATGTTTCTGGAGACAAATCCGATACCGGTGAAGTGCGCGGCGGAGATGATGGGGCTGCCTGCGGGTCATGTCCGGCTTCCGTTAGGTGCATTGAGTAAAGAGAACGAAGAGAAGTTGAGGAAGGTGCTGGAAGGGTTGGGGATGATATAACCCAAGCTCTGGGGGTCTTTGGAATTCGCTTTTATCTTCATGACGCCAGGTCGAATGTCCAAAATCTCTTCTTTTGAGCTTTGAGTTTCGGTGCCGATAGATTCCTTCCAGAGGCACGCATATCTTCTACAAAATTTTCAAATCTCGCTTTCAGCTCTTCCCTCGTGCTTTTTTTTAAAAGCCCCTCATTGGCACTTCTCCTTCATTTCATATAACTTATTCAACGCCTCGATGGGAGAAATCTGCTCCAGATTTATTGACTTCAACTCTTCAATCACAGGATGCGTTTGCACCACATATTCCTTCTTCTCTCCTTCTCCTTCTCCTTCTCCTTCTCCTTCTGCTTTCCTCTTCAATCCCTCCTTCTCTACCTCATTCTCCATCCGCCGTAAAACGCTTTTTGCTGATTCTATCACCTCCTCAGGCAGTCCAGCGAGTTTAGCAACCTGAATCCCATAACTTTTTGAACCTCTGCCTTCCACAACCTTCCGTACGAAAAATATCTCATCACCAGCTTCTTTTATTGAGACATTGTAGCAATTTGTGTTATCAAGTGCATCAGCAAGTTCTGTTAGCTCATAGAAATGCGTTGCGAACATCGTCTTCGCTTTTAGCCTCGTATTAACGTATTCAGCCACAGACCATGCTATACTGACACCGTCTAATGTGCTCGTCCCACGCCCGATTTCATCGAGAATTATCAGGCTTCGTTCTGTCGCATTATTCAAGATGTTTGCAGTCTCGCTCATCTCCACCATGAACGAGCTCTGACCCATAGAAAGGTCGTCATAAGCGCCCACGCGGGTGAAAATCCGATCCACAACGCCTATTTTCGCTTCTCGTGCAGGCACAAAGGAGCCAAGTTGTGACATCAGCACGATTAAAGCCGTCTGGCGCATGAAAGTTGATTTCCCACTCATGTTAGGTCCTGTGATGACCATCAAACGGTTATTAGTGTCCAGATGAACGTCATTCGGCACGAATCCTTCCTTTACTTCTTTTTCCACCACTGGATGCCTGCCTTCCCGTATCACAATCTCATCACCTGCATCCACTTCCGGGCAGCAATACCCATTCTCCGAAGCAACTTCTGCAAAAGACAGGAGCATATCGAGTTCGGCAACCGAATTTGCAGCTTCTTGAATATCTTTTGCACTTTTTCCCACTGCTTTCCGTATTTGCTCGAACAACTCGTATTCCAGTTCCTTTATCCTTTCCTCTGCACTCAACGCTTTCGCTTCGTAATCCTTTAATTCCTCCGTCACATACCGCTCCGCCTCTGTAAGCGTCTGTTTTCTGATGTACGTCTCGGGCACCTTCCCTACCCACGATTTCCGCACTTCGATGTAATACCCAAAAACCTTGTTATAACCCACCTTAAGCGATTTAATCCCGGTACGGGCTTTCTCATGCTCTTCAAATTCCGCTAACCATCTTCTCCCTTCGTGTTTTATTCTTCTCAATTCGTCCAGCTCTGCATTAAATCCCTCTTTTATCAGCCCCCCTTCCTTTATTGTCGCCGGAGGCTCCTCTATTATACCACGCTCTATCAAATCCACCACATTTGAGAAGTCCTTAGACCGTAATGTTTTCACAATGCTTCGTATCTTTTCTGCACGGCATTTCTTCAACAAACCAAGCAAATCATCTATTTGCCGTAGAGACCGCTTAAGCAAGACCAGATCCTTTCCATTTGTATTTCCAAACGATATCCTGCTTATTATCCGCTCGATGTCATACACTTCCCTGAAGACGTCCTTCAATGATTCCCTCAGCAGTATGTCCTCATAAAACTCATTTACCACTCTCTCCCTTCTTTTTATCTCCCCTGTGTCGAGCAAAGGGAACCGTAAATTCTTTTTCAGAAGTCTCGAACCCATCCCTGTAAGTGTTTTGTCCAACACGCTAACAAGCGTACCACGTTGTGTTCCATCCCGGATGTTATTAAATATTTCCAGGTTTCGAGTGGTAACACTGTCCAATACCATATAATCGGAGACGAAGAAAGTCTTAGGCGGTTTTATGTGCGACAGCACCTTTTTTTGCGTATCACGTAGATAGGAAATCACAGCTCCTGCTGCCGTTATCCCCGCTTTAAGCTCACTGCATCCAAAACCATCAAGCGAGATCACTCCAAAATGGTTTATCAACGTGGTGTATGCATTTTTATAATCAAAATAGTAATCGTCATATCGTGAAATGGTACCGGTATCCAGCTCAAATCCGAGTTCAAGTGAATCAGGTAGAATTATCTCCGCCGGCTTCACCCTGTCTATCTCGTTCAGCAGTGGAGAATGCAATACATCGTCCTCTAATTCAGATAATAAAAACTCGCCGGTAGAAACGTCAACGATTGCAATACCCACCCTGTTATCCATCTGGTTCACACACATCAGATAATTGCTGATTCGCTCCTCTAAGAAGGAGTCATCAATAACGGTACCGGGCGTAATCAGCCTCACGACCTCTCTCGATTCTACATCTTTCCGCGCTTTATCCCATATCTGTTCGCATATAGCCACTTTGTAGCCTTTCGTGATCAACTGTCTTATATAGGGCGTGACAGCATGGAAAGGGACGCCAGCCATCGGGATTCTCTTAGCTGCTCCTTTACCCCTGCCAGTAGCGGTTAAAGCAATGTTCAGCT
Source organism: Methanosarcinales archaeon (assembly GCA_025464585.1). Classification (GTDB taxonomy): domain Archaea; phylum Halobacteriota; class Syntropharchaeia; order Alkanophagales; family Methanospirareceae; genus QMVO01. Next base: position 7,630 of record JAODGL010000129.1, on the reverse strand, counting down.
CCCTGGCTGCTATTTTTGCATCTTCACCAAAGGTTTCATAGAAGTCGCCGACACGAAAAAGTAGGATGGCATCGCGGTGTTTCTCTTTTATTTTGTAGTATTGCTGCATCATCGGCGTTGTTTCGGGCATTGTCATCCCTCTCTATATTACACATAGCTGAACTCAAGTTATATCTAATTTTATAAGTGACCACCACTATAAAATATGTATGTAATGGGAAAAAAAGGGCTCGTGGCTTAGCTTGGATAAAGCACCTGCCTTCTAAGCGAATAGTAAGAGAAATAGACTATGGAGAAACGAGATACGAATTTATTTCATGGATGCAATCAAGATGTACAGAATCCGGATGACCATGTGTTTGAGGTAACAGCGGATTATGTGAACATAAGCGGGTTCGGGTTTCCTCGTGGATGTTCTGATGGCAATTACCGTTTTCTCAATACTTCTATCCCTGGCAAGGGCTTCTCTAAGAGATACCTCAGGAACGCACCGCCTGCAAGGCTAACATGAACATTATCCATCTCTTTTTTATCCATTCCCACTTCGCTTATCGCCGCCGATGTATGCCCACCACCGAGCAGCGAAAACGCATCAGAATCTGCAATCGCTTTAAAAATCTCCTTTGTTCCCTTTGCAAATCCTTCCTTCTCGAATGCTCCCGCGGGTCCTTTCATTATCACCGTCCGCGCATTTTTTATGATCTCACCGTATTTCTCACATGTTTTCTCTCCTATATCGTATATCGGCTGGTTTGCTCGTACTTCATCAAGCGGTATCTCCTTTCGCTTACCATCCACTTCAATCGCAACGTCCCAAGGATATTTTATTCGCCTGCCGCCTCGATTCGCTATTCGCTTGGCTCTACCCACATGCTCAAAAAGCTGGTTATCCACTTTCAGTGGAATGACACCTTTGGCATATAAAAAGAAGCTGCCTATAACTCCCGTTGTGAGTATGCTATCCACTCCCCGCTCTAACGCAAACTCCATTATGTCAAACACCTCCTCGGGTTTTGCACCGCCAAGCACGTAAATACAGGGTCTTTTTATGTCATTAACGGCTCTTTCCAGTGCTTTCAACTCACGCTCCATTAACCTTCCTATTCCTGCATCCAATACCTTCGGAAAGCCAACTACTGACGCATGCGACCTGTGGGCTACTGAGAATGCATCGTTTATGTAAATATCCGCGAGAGGAGCAAGTCTTGTTACGAAAATTGATTTCGCATGCTCTTCCGGTGTTTTGTCCAGCGTTTCTTCCGCAAGCATCCTTACATTGTCAAGTAATAGAACTTCTCCCGGTGACAGATTTTTTATCGCCTCCCTTGCAACAGGTCCTATAATGTCCTCGACATATCGCAAATCCATGAAATCCCTGAGCAATTGCGCGTGCTGGTCCAGAGGGAGGAAGTCGTATCTACCTGCACGACCCTGATGAGCGAGAATAACCACTTTTGCTCTCTTCTCCGAAAGCTCTCGTATAGTCTTTGCATTCTCCTCTATCCGCTCCTTCATTTGTACCTTTCCATCTATAACAACCGAGTTTATATCTGCCCGGAAGAGCACTGTCTTTCCTTCTACGTCAAAATCATCTATTGTCAAGAAGCCTTTTAACTCTTCACTCATTTTTCAACTTCGCCTTTTATCCCTATACTCCCTTCTCCTCCACCCTCTTTATCATATCCACCACTCTGCAAGAGTAGCCCCATTCGTTGTCATACCATGCAAGCACTTTCACCAAACTACCTCCCTTGCCATCGCCTATCACACTCGTGGATAGTGCGTCAACCACGGAGGAAAAATTCGTTCCCAGATGGTCAATGGAGACAAGAGGCTCATAAGAAACAGCAAGGATTCCTCTCATGCCTTCCTTTGATGCTGCTTCAAAGGCACTGTTCACCTCATCACGTGTAGTAACTACGCTGTTCAGCTCTGCTACGAGGTCAACCACGGAAACGTTAAAAGTGGGAACTCGCATTGCTATTCCATCCAGTTTTCCAGCGAGTGGCGGTAATACGACTCCTATTGCTGCTGCTGCCCCTGTTGTCGTTGGTATTATGGACATAGCCGCGGCACGAGCCCTTCTCAGGTCCTTATGCCTTCCATCAAGAAGCCTCTGGTCACTTGTGTAAGCATGCACGGTGGTCATAAAACCGCGATTTATGCCAAATTCGTCGTTCAATACCTTTGCCACCGGAGCCAGGCAGTTGGTGGTGCAACTCGCGAGGGAAATTACGCTATGCTTGGCAGGGTCATACATCTCATCGTTGACCCCCGGTACAATGGTTACATCAGGGTCTTTTGCCGGTGCGGTAATTATCACTTTTTTGCACCCTGCGTCAAGGTGTTTCGATAAATCTTTCCTCTCCCTGAACTTCCCTGTTGATTCTACAACCACATCTACACCCAGATCACTCCATGGCAGCTTCGCCGGGTCGGTTTCTGCTAATATCCCTATCTCCTTCCCATTTACAACTATCGCATTCGCGTCTTTTTCCGCTCTTATCTCTCCGTCCAGCACACCATGCACGGAATCATACTTCAACAGATGTGCCACCCAGGAAGGCTCAGCAGCATGACTATTTATTGCTACGAAATTTATATTCGAGTTTTTACGTATCGCCGCTCTGAATACAATTCGTCCTATCCGCCCCCATCCATTTATCGCTACTTTCATCATGTGAAGCTATTTGCAATCCTATTATATAAAGTTATGCTTTCTGTTTAGCACCATAGAAAATTCCAATACATACCAATACTACCAAACAAACCCCAAATCCCAATACTACCATTTTCGCACCCCATTTTTGTAGGAAAAAATTACATCAACCCCTTCTCCATTAATGCTCTCATCGTTCGGTCGCAGACAGTTGTAGCATGCGAAACCGCTCTTCCAAGGTTCGCATGCGCCTCTTCATAATCTTCCTCTTCTATCTTTCTTTTTGCTTGAGTTACTTTTTCTTCTACCAGCACGAATTCTTGCATTCCCGTTGCGTTTAACGCTATTCCTGTCTCAGTGGACAACCCGTCAAAGAAAGCAAACATCGCTTTTTTCCCGCCCTCCAGTTCTCTTTCCTTGTTCAACGTCTCTACCACCGTCAGCATCTTTGAACCGATAATCAGCGCTGATTTTATCCGCTCTGCGAATTGATAACTTATTATGTCATTTCTTATCATAATCATAAGTAGCCTTTATTCAATAAAAAGGATTTGTAATTACTATGCTATCAACAATAGTAGTAGGGGGATTTTTTGGTGACGAAGGTAAAGGGAAGATAATAGCGTATCTTGCGAAGCATGACAAGCCGGAAGTGGTTGCGAGAGGGGGTGTAGGTCCCAATGCAGGGCATACAGTGGAGATAGAAGGTAAGAAATACGCATTGAGAATGGTGCCTTCGGGGTTTGTGCATGAATCCGCAAGGCTCCTGATTGGCGCTGGCGTATTGGTTGACCCGAGAGTATTCAAACGAGAAGTAACGTCTTTTGGGCTGAAGGGTAGAGTGGGTGTGGATTGGAGATGTGCGATAATAGAGGAGAAGCATATTGAAGAGGACGTGAAGGATGCGCATTTGAAGAGAAAAATAGGGTCCACGGGTTCCGGATGCGGACCTGCGAATGCAGCTCGTGCATTAAGAAAGGCGAGGCAGGCAAAGGATGAGAAAGAGCTGGAGGAGTTCCTTTGTGACGTGCCACTGGAAATAAACGAGGCGTTGGACCGCGGAAAAGGTGTGCTGGTGGAAGGTACGCAAGGTTTTGGCATTTCTTTGCTCTACGGGACTTATCCATTCGTTACGTCTAAAGACACGACTGCTTCACAGATAGCTGCTGATGTGGGCATAGGTCCTACGAGGATAGAAGAGGTTGTGGTGGTGTTCAAGTCGTTTCCAACAAGGGTGGGAGAGGGTCCTTTTGAAACGCAAATGAAAGAAGAAAAAGCGGCTGGGTTGCATATCGAGGAGTATGGCACGGTTACGGGCAGGAAGAGACGGATAGGAGAGTGGGACGCAAAGATGGCTGCTTACTCGGCGATGATAAATGGAGCAACGATGGTGGCATTGAGCGGTGTGGACAGGTTAGACCCGTCATGTAGAGGTGTGAAGGAGTACGGAGAGTTGAGTAAAGAAGTAAAGGATTTTGTAGCCAGGGTCGAGCGCGACACACAAGTTCCCGTGAAGTTGATTTCCACCGGACCTGAAGTATCAGAGATAGTGGATTTGAGGGTTGAAAAATGACTAACTCCTCAAGCGTTATAGAGCAGGGAGTATTCGGAACTACTGAAACAGCACGAAGTTTTTTATAGTTGTTGGGACACAAAAGTTCAAAGACGACAGAGATATATACGCATGTGAGTAACAAGGATATAGGTAAGATTAAAAGTCCGCTGGATAACTTACAGATAAGGTGAGGAAAATGATTAAAGATGGAAAAGTTCGATTAGAGGGATGTATATGCGAACCTTGTTCGGATATATCGACAAATTGTAGAGATATGCGAAGTAAGTTCGGATATATTACGTTATCGGAAATGGCGGGCATAAGAAAATATAAAAAGGTGAAATGTAATGAATAACGATATGAAAAATTACAAACAGTTAAAGCTATGGACTGAAGAAGGAACAGAGGATATAGAAAACTCTGCACTCACTTTGGGCGAATCGTCTAATAAGGTTCCAGTACTTTTTAGAAACACTATTCCTGAAATACCCTCAACAACTTATGGCACTTTTGCAATTTATAAATATCCTGCAAAATTTATCCCACAGGTTATTGCCTATGTCTTAAAAAAATATGCCAAACCGGGAATGAAAATATTTGACCCATTTGCAGGTTATGGAACCGTTGGGATAGTATCACGAGTATATGGCTATGAATATGAATTATGGGACCTAAATCCAATAATAGATGTTATTCACAAAACTGCAATAGTATCATATTGTTTTTTATGAAAACATTGCCTCTGCCATCCGAGATCAGTATAACCGTAGGATTCTCTTTAATCTCTTTCCTAGCGATTTGAAAAGCTTCGTAAAGCGCAGGAGTTAGTGGAGTTTTACCACCCGTAGGCAGATTTTCCAAAGCTTCTTCTATTTTAAGAACATCTCTGGTGGGTGGGACTAAGAGCTGAGCTTTCTTGCCCCGAAATCCCATTAAAGCAACTTTATTTTTCCTCTCGTAAGATTGCTTAAGCAGAAGCCATGAAAGAGTTTTTGCGAATCTAATCTTTTTCTCCATTCTCATTGAGGATGAGGAATCAAGGAGAATCATGTAGAGGGCTTTTCCTTTACCTCTTCTTATTTTTTCCATCAAATGTTCCGGCAGTACTTCCAATTTGCCAGTCTCTCTTATAGCTCTTCTTAAAGTGGCATCAATCGCTATGCTTTTCGGATTCTTACTCTCTTTTGCTCTGATATATAATCCCCTATTACCTTCTACCTTGGGAAAATCTTTTTCATGTGAAGAAGTTACAGCGTCAAGCTTCAGAATATCTTTCTTCATTCTACCATTTTTATCAATGTCAAAAACCTCTTCCTTTGGCTTGGACTGCAAAATCGCTTCTATCGTTTCTCTTGTAATTGTCATACCCTTTTCAAAGGGTTGTTGCCGAATCCTATGAGGTAAAGCCAAAAGAGCGGCTTCCTTGATATCCTCTTCATTCACATTCCTTCTTCCGTCTAAGGCTGCAAGCGCTCTTGCCGTCTTTTCCATTACAATATCTGCGCGGTGCGTTTTAATTCCTAAGGCTGTGGTAATCTCAACGATTTTTTCCAGCATCTCCTTGGATACATTCACATCTGGAAGAATTGCTTGAGCATTAACAATTCTCTCTCTAAGTTTTGTTTGTTTTTCTTTGAACTTTTCTTCAAATTTCCATGGGTCTGAATCAAATTCTTTTCTATATTCAATAACCTTGATTCTGTCTTCTTTTGAGGTCAATGCACTTACCTCTACACACAATCCAAATCTGTCAAGTATCTGTGGTCGCAAATCACCCTCTTCAGGATTCATCGTGCCAACAAGAACAAAACGAGATGGATGATAGAGTGATATGCCCTCTCTTTCAATAACATTAACGCCCATTGCTGCGGCATCCAAAAGAATATTTACGAGGTGGTCATCCAGCAAATTCACTTCATCAATATACAGTACGTTTCTGTTGGCTCCTGCCAAAATACCAGGCTCTAATGCTTTAAGTCCCTCCTTAAGTGCCTTTTTAATGTCGATTGCCCCTACAACCATGTCCTCAGTTGCTGATAGAGGCATATCAACAACTTCCATTTTTCTTTCAACCCAGGGTAATCTACCTTCTTTTTTGTATCTCTCTTGGCAGGATTTACACATTAACCTCAGATTCTCAGGGTGACAATTGAAAGGACAACCCTCAACCACTTTTATCTTTGGAAGCAACTCTGCAAGTGCACGAACTGCTGTTGATTTTCCGGTTCCTTTATCTCCTCTGATGAGAACACCTCCAATTAGTGGGTCTATTGCATTAACTATTAGCGCCTTTTTCATCAAATCCTGTCCGACTATCGCAGTAAATGGAAACACTACATATTTATGGTGCATTTTTCACTCCTCACAATATTTTTCGTACCGGTTATAGCCGCCGAGCCGAATTTCGGACAACGTTCCGAGCGTATCTGAAGTCCATTTTTTACAAGATTTTTCTCTTCCATGAGTTTTTCCATCTTTGCTATTGATTCAGGCTCGGTTGAATAAGGTCCAATGTGCAATATCTGAACACACTTCCCTTCTTTCATTTTTTCAAATTTAACTTCATTCACCAACTCCAGTTTTTTCTTTTTTATGACTTCCTGTCTTGCTTTTTCAATAATTTCAGATGCAATAAAATCGGGCTGACGTATGAGAAGTTTCCATCTCCAATCTTCGCGAGGAACTTCATACCACGGTTTGTCAGAATCAACCCACCATAAACTCTCAAGTTTTGCAACTGTAAAATCTTTACCTTGTTTTTTCATCAGCATTTTAACGCTATAAGCAAGAGAATATAAAGCTCCAACTTTTGTCTGAAATTCCTCACCACCGGGGGCACCTTTCCCTTCTATTGTTAAGAACTTTCCTTCCTCAATCTCAACAATCTCAGGTACGGTTTTTGCCGTGTAGTAGGTTTTGTATTCTTTTGTCAGATCAAGTTTTGTTTGTTTCATGGTTCCACATCCAATTTCCTAAAGGCGGGGTTCGGAATTTCACATAACGTTCTGGGGATATGCGAAGTTTGCCCGTAAGGGTAAATTTGGGCGTAGCCACATATCCTCCTGTTAAGTGACCCCGATAGGGGCAAGGTGCGAAGCAACCGCAGAGTTCCGAACCCCCGCCCAAAATGAGTTGTCAATATTCATCATACCACCTCTTAAGTATCCTGCAACACAGAAAACTAATCCATGGAGAGGGTTCCTTTTTATTAGCAAAGTCCCAGCCTTTATATGCCATAAACATTGATGTGGGTGTAAACCGTCCCTCATTATCCTGAGCTTGCTCTATCCATGTTATAAGTTTCTGGACTAATTTTTCGTTTTTCACAAATTCAAAACGAGTTAATACTTCTGCGAGATATAATGCATTATACCACACAAAAGGATATTTTATTGTCCAGAACCGTTTTGATCGCC
>JAODGL010000020.1 GCA_025464585.1 Methanosarcinales archaeon | reverse complement strand
GAAGAGGTATATCTCAGGAACTGAAGCAGAAGTGACAGCACGTGCGGAAGAAATCCCGGAAGCGGTATTCATGGAGGAACTGACAAAATACGCAGATGCGGGTATCTTCTCAAAGAGCCGAGCACGAGAACTTAAAGAGAAGCTTGAGGATGAGGGGCGTGACGCTACAATAGCACACGTTAACAAACTTGCAGGAAAAGACCGACTTTATCCTCTGGACAAGGAGAAGCAGGAAGAGCTGAGAAGAGTGCTTGTCGCTGGTATCAATTCTTTCCCGCAAAAGGCTCGTATCTTATTTAATGATATAGTGGAAACACTCCACTAGCCGGTATTCAGGTCTTTGATAAACAATTGCCGGTCCGATTTGTTTACCAACCTTTCCATTTCTTCCTGGTTCATGTTCATCACCTTCTTATAGTTCTATATTCTATCATGAAACAGGTGTCATATGAACAAAAGTGTAAAAGTCAATATAGATAAGGTATGCACCGCCTTTGGTTGACTTTTGAAGCAGGAGGAAAGGGTGCATGCAGATGTTAAGTAACAACTATGATATGAGTTGACTTCGTCTAATCCTTCTTTTATCTCGTTCATATCCTTTTTGTGGAACAAAGATTTTTCGAAAGATTTTTCTTTTGATAAAATCTTTTCTTACAGAAAGGGACCTATGGAACTGAACGAGCTATTAGGAATAGGGGATTTTACGCTGGTAGAAGAGAGCTATACCAATCAAAAAGGGATAGGCAGAACGCTTGAATATATGGGCAAAATCGAAGCCCGGGATGTAGTAGAAGCGATAAGGATATTTGCGGAGAGAAGAGATAAAAGCAAAGATAAAGAGTTGGTCGGCATCGCCGTGCATGACAGAGATCTGGGCTTCTGGATTATCTTCACAGACGTTATCGCAGATATAAGAAGTAAAGAACAATTTGAAGCACTTGCAAGTGAGATAAAAGGCGCTAAGGTAAGAGAAGTAGAGGTGAAGCGTGAGAAATTTCGTGAGGGAGTTATAGAATTTTATTCTGTCGGATTAGTAAACAGACTATTTTGCGATTGCAATTTGAATTTTAAGGAAGAGAGCTTTTATCCGAGGGAAAGGACAGAGGTATTAAAGAAGGTATTAAGCGAATTTATAAGAGAGAATGACATAAATATAGGAGGAAATAAGAAAACACTTGAGATTGGATGTGGTGATGGTGGTGCAACGGTTGCGCTGCATGAATCAGGTATTTTTCCTATCTCCGTGGATATAAACAAATGTGAGATTTGCAAAGGGTTAGAAGAGGGTGTATTAAAGCCCAGGCATAGCATCGTATTGGATTGCTCTGTTCTTTCATCCTTCTTCGATAAGGAGTTTGACGTTGTATTTGGATTTATGGTTGGTAAGATTACACCTTTTGAACGATTCAACTGGGAGAAGGTACTAAGAGAAGTTCCGAGAGTGCTAAAAAGTAAGGGAAAGGTGCTATTCACTGTTTCGAGCGAGGAAGAAGCGAGAATTGTGAATGAGATATTAAATGATGAGTTTGAGGGTAAGATAAAAGAAAATAAGGAAAGTAATGGCTATCTCGACCACTGGCTGTATGTGGGTGAATTAAGAAAGTAATTACGTACGCAGACGCTCTTCCCTTTTTACTCCTCGTTTAATTCATCCCGCTCCAGTACCTTCTGCTGCTCCCATGTCCACCTCTGTTTCCAGTTCGGCTTCGTAACATTCCGCGCAGAGAATTCTACCTCGAACTTCTATGTAATCCCCTTCTTCCACTTCTTTACCACAATTTGAACACGTTGCATGCGAAAATAGCCGCTCTTTCCTTCCACCTTCTTCTTTATCTGCTTTCTCTGCCTCTCGTTCCATCCAACTTTTCTTCTTTTCTCCTGCCATTTGTAAAGTATAATTATAAATTTCTTTCATTATATATAAAAGGTGATGTTGAGATGAAAATAAAGCTTAAGCGAACGCCAAAGAGGTATTTCTTTGATACACATCGCGCTTTAATGCCTGACGAGACGTTGGTCGAGGTGGAAAAACTGAAAGAGAAAGTAGGGATAACAAGGATGGAAGATATTACGGGACTTGATAAGCTCAATATACCTGTCTATTCAGCGAGCAGACCGGGAGCAAAAGAAGGAGCTGTTTCGGTCTATGCCGGAAAAGGTCTGACAAGAGAGCAAGCGAGGGTGTCGGTCATCATGGAAGCAATAGAAAGATACTCAGCGGAAATAAAAGCCAGAGATCGGGCTAATTTTTTGTTTGAACCATACGATGGAGAAGACGAAAGAGAAAAAGTGGACCCTGCTTCTCTTATATTGAGCAAGCTTTCCACCTTCAGCCCGGGTTCGAAATTGGAGTGGTGTGTAGGCTATGACCTTTTAAGAGCGGAAGAAGTTCTCGTCCCTGCGAATGCTGTTTTTCATCCCTACGTATCAAATAGGGGAGGAAGGCTGTTTAGAAGTGACAGCAACGGTATAGCATCGGGGAATAACCTTGAGGAAGCTATTTTTCATGGGATTACGGAAGTAATAGAGCGAGATGCATTAAGTTATGTAGAGTTGAAGAAGCGCGCGGGTAAACAAAAACAAATAGAAATTGGTGAAGACGATGGAATGCTATTCGAGTTGAAGAAGAGATTTGAATCCGCAGGTGTTGTCCCCTATTTCTGGTATATCCCCTCAGACACGGGATTTGCAACGGTCGCACTTGCTTTAGACTCAGAATCAAAAGACGCTTCCTTGCTTGTTTATGGCGCAGGGGCGCATAGTGACCCAAGAATAGCAGCGATAAGAGCGATAACAGAAGCCGCGCAATCCCGGCTTATGCAGATAGAGAGTGCGAGGAGGGATGCGATGAAAGCGGCATTGGCGAGGGTAATGAGTTACGAAGAGGTAAAAAAGAGAAATAGGCATTGGTTTGAAGACAAGAGCAAGGATAAAGGAGAGGAAAAAGTGGGATTAGATGAACTTCCCAACCTGGCGACTGATACAATAGATGGCGATATAGAGGTTGCACTTGAAAACCTGAGGCGGGTAGTGGACCGCGTGATAGTGGTGGATTTAACGAGGGAGGAAATAGGTGTTCCTGTTGTAAGGGTGATTATTCCGGGATTTGAGGTATATGCGAGGAATCCGGAAAGAGTAGGGAATCGGTATAGCGCTGATGAACATGCTCAATAGATTGTGGAAAAAGC
>JAODGL010000111.1 GCA_025464585.1 Methanosarcinales archaeon | reverse complement strand
GGTTGGGGGTATGCACAATATAACGATATCTGACCCTGAGAAATACTTTGGCTATTTGTTTGTAGCTCTTCTATTACGAGGGCGGCATATATGAGCATGTGTGGGGGAGATATCGGGGCGGCCACTTAGTTACGCTCGTTGGCTGGGACGATACGAATCAAAGCTGGATCTGCAAGAATAGTTGGGGCAAAGATTGGGGCGAAGATGGTTGGTTCAGGATAAAATACGGCGAATGTGGTATCGAATCTGGGACTGCTTATCTCCTTGATGTGTATCATGTGCCGGCTCCGACAGTCTCAGTTTACACAGATAAAACAAACTACACAACAGGCGACACGATGCATATTGGCTTGAACATAACAAATCCTGGTGATGCCCGTGCCGTTAGCGCCCGGATAGGATTAGAGAAGCCGGATGGGAAAACAGTGTGGTTCATAAATGTGTCATCCGTAACTCTGCCCGCAGAACTTGATTACAACAATCCGGATTTAAAGGTATTTACTCTACCAAATATACCTGCTGGTCCCTATACGTGGCATGCAATGCTTGACGACCCTGCAACGAACTTAATAATTTGCGAAGATTCTGCATCATGGAGCTTCGTTCCCACAATAATAGGAGGGAGGCGCTTTATAAATGCCCACTGGATAGATATATAGATAGAAGAGGAGGGTAAAAAATAGGGGGTGATAAGAAAAAGATTTTTTACACCTTTCTCAGCTATGTTCATTCCGGCGATTCTCTAACAGCCATTTCCACAACGACAAAAACTTAACCTTATAGCTTTCTTCTTTTACTTCTATCTCTTCTTCTGCATCACAATCTTCTGTTATGACCAGCAAATTCTTACAGTTCAGTTCTTTACTTGCCTTCAATAAAGCTTTAATCTCACGCTCTTTTGTTCTGTATTCTTTTATATTCCAGCAGACCTGTATCAATTGTTTTACTTTTAGCCCTTCTTTAACAAGAAAATCAACTTCTTCGTGCCGTGGATTTTTCCAATAATATAGTTCCATGTTTGGGTCCAGTGTTTCTTTCTTTTTTAATTCGATTGCAACCAGGTTCTCCGCATTTTTTCCAAGATTCGAGCTGAATTTAAAGCCAATTGCATTAGCCAGGCCAACATCAATTGAATACACCTTCCTTGCGGATTTTTCCTGCTCTTTAACTTTGAAAGAGAAGCGTTTTACAAAAAAAATCATGCCTGCTTCTTCCAAATACGAAGAAAACTTCTCTATTGTATTCGTTGTGGTATCCAGAGACGTTTTTAAAGAATTAAAGGTTATGGAGTTTGAGATATTTGTTAAATAAAATCTCGCCAGTGCCCTTAACTTTTCGCTCTTCTTCAGCTTGTATCTTTTCTCTATATCTTTTGTGAGTATATCGTCAAAATAGGTTAGCAGGAGTTGTTTTTTGTCTCCGCTTAAAACAACTTCAGGGAAGCCGCCAAATTCACGATATTCATTTAAAAAACGCTTTATTTCTATTTTCTTCGCTATCTCATCAAGCTCATCTGTTATCTCCAGATTTTTAAAATAAAGGAACTCTTCAAAACTCAGAGGAAAAACAAAAAGATCAAGATGCCTCCCGGTCAAAACAGTTGCCAATTCGCCAGCCAGCAATTTAGAAGAAGAGCCAGAAACAATTATTTTCGCCTTTCCCAGTTCTTGCATTGTTCTTACCCATCTTTCCCATTTTGGGACGTTATGAATTTCATCAAGAAAAAAAAACGGATTCGTGCATGGTTTTAAGAATTCAAGATATGTTTCATAAATTTCGTCCAGCAATTTCGGATAAAACTCTACAAATCTTTTATCTTCAAAATTAACCATTAATATGTCTTCTCTCTCCGTTCCTTCTTCAATCAATTCTTTTATCACCTGTCGCATAATATACGATTTGCCCGCTCTTCTAACACCAATAATAGAAGTAACAACGTTTGTTTTAAGAAATCTTAGACATTTTTCAAGATACGCTTTTCTTTCTTTACCTGTATCTAACTCTTTCTTCCAGAAATTCCAGTCCTGCAAAATTTCAAGTAATTCGCTCTTCTCCATTTCTTTCTCCTTATGTTTATTTTTATTTACTTCACTAAATAAATTTATTGATTTATATTTAATAAACTATTTAAACTACGTGATGTGGCAGAGCCCCACAGCTTTGGGAGTCCACCGAATATTGAGCAGTTACAACTATCGCACCTTCGTAAGCGCTTCGATAATATCCTCCGAGTTTGGCGGACAGCCTTTTACATACAAAAAATCCTTTTCCTTCGCAATTTCCCTGGTGCAATCGCCGAGACAAATTATTCTCCCGTGCTTAACCGGTATTTCAGCGTGAAGTCCTTGAATTATATCTATTCTTTTAAATATTGCAAGATAAGCAAATTTCGGTATGAACGTCAGCCAGTATTTTGGATTTCGTATAGCGGATTTCACAGCTAAAGTGAAGGAATCTATGCACATCGAGCATGCATACGGATTTCTCCACGAGTAGACGTTCAATATGTTCCCATATCGCTCATTCGCCCTTCTGAAGGTTGTCTTTGTTTTAAAGGATGCAGGATACAGGTTCCCTTTTCCG
>JAODGL010000083.1 GCA_025464585.1 Methanosarcinales archaeon | reverse complement strand
TTTTGGAATCGGTTGAGGAGTAATCTTTTAGTTTACTCTTCGATGAGATGCCCATCCCCCAACACACTTTGTATCTTTGTTTCTTTAGAGAATTAGGGTGAATTGAGATGTTTTTGAGACGAAGATGATTTTACACCTACCCTAGAGAGTATCCCAAACGTTGGCTGGCGATACCCTCCACAAGCACGTTATAATGTCAAGGCTATCGCCAAAATAGAACTTTCATGGTAATGCTTATCCCTTCAGAAAATGGTTTGATTCAAGAAATATAGGCATAGAAGAAGAATCAAGGACCTGTTTGTCGTTGCAAAAGCAGTCTAAGAAAACAAGGATTGAAACATCAAACCTTTTAGAAAAAGGTTTGATCCAAAAAAGGGTTCGGGGTTTCCGATACCTTCCACGCTTAACGCTCTTTTTGCAGAAAATCTTTAGTCAAGGTTTTTACCGAAGGTAAAAAAGTTGTTGGTCAAGCTTTCTTTTCTAAAGAAACAATGAGGGACACCTATGGTTTCCCTTCATAAACCCCTCCCTTAAGGGAAATTTCTTTCCGAAAACGCTTTCTTTCCGATACTTTCCCCGCTTAATAAGTCAAGCTTTTACACCCCGACAAAAGAAACCACATGCAACGAAACAGCAAATCCAATAATAAAAACTGCCAACAGGTAGTCCCGCGTGCGAACCTCAAACTCAACCAGCGTTTTCTGATACCCGGTATATCCACGTGAACGCATTGCCCGGTACACCCTTTCCGCTCTCTCGTAACTCTTGACGAAAAGCATTCCCAGCGCTTTCCCTATCGTCCTCAACGCATATAATGTAGTCCTCAGTTTGAACCCCCTTGATTCCATCGCCGTCCAAATCCTTTGAAACTCATCCAGAAACACAAAGATGTAACGATACGTAAACATGAGCATTTGAACCAGCGAATTAGGAACTTTTAGCCCATCCAACGCTTTTATCGTCTTGTCAAAACTCATGGTTCCAATCATCGGGAAAATGAGTATGACGGCAGAAAAAGCCCTCACGGTGATCAAAGACCCTGTATATAAACCTTCAGCCGAGATGCTCAGGAAATAAAATCTGGCTATTTCTTCACCGGGAAATGTGAATGCCAGAATTACGAAGAAGGATAAAATGAACATCGCAACCCATTTCATATAGCTTAACACAAATCCGAGCGGGATTCTGGACAGAAAGAGCATAAAAACGGCAAAAAATAAGCCAACGAAGGCAATTTTTAAATCGGGTATAAGGACAACGGAAAAGATAAGAGAGAGAAATGCGATTATTTTCACCCTCGGGTCAAACCGATGCAGTGGCGAGTCAAGCGATGCATACCTGTCAATCTCTGGATATTCCATCATATCTCTTCTTCTGCTTCCAGCCCATATACAGCATTGCTGCTCCTGCTAAACCGATTAAGTAACCAAAACCCGCGATAGCTCTCGTGTATAAAGGCATTTCCGTTCCCATTCCACCTGCACTTGCACCCGCAGCTTCTTGACTCAAGTTTATCACCGTTTCTGCTTTATGCCCGGGCATGTGAACCGCCTCAACGACTACCCGGTATTCTTCCATGCCTATCTTTGGAGGGAAACTGAACTTCCCCTTATCGTCTGTCTCTCCTTTCATATACAAATTACCGACTTTATCGTATACCGTTACGTTTGCATCTCGACATGGCGTTCCACCACCAAAATAAGCTTCTATTTCTATTTCGCTTATCCAATGGACCACATGCAACCGATGAGCACTCACCCCACTTATGCTTAAACACGACAGCACCAAAAGCACTGCAAGAATAGCAAAAACCAATTTGTTTTTCATCCCTTCTCACCTCCTAAACCTTCTATTAACTCTGGTTTTACCTTCACCAGGAAGGCAACCACGGAGCCCACAATCACTCCCTCTATCACTATTATCGGAATGTGATAAATTATCAATGCTTTTATTGCCCATTCGTATTCTTTCCCCAGGGTAAATAACATTCCCGCAGTAAGAGAAACAGCCAGAACCACTGCAAATCCTCCTACTAACGCTCCTAACAGTCCCGCTTTACTCGCTAAGGATTTCGATGGAATCAGTTTATTCCCTGCTTTGAAAATACCATACGCTACTAATGCCGGCACACCCATGTCTATCGTATTTACTCCAAGTACTGTTACGCCTCCATGTCCGAAGAGGAAAGCCTGGAGAACAAGCCCGATAAAAATCGCGGGATAGGCGAGTATTCCAAGTATTATGCCCATCAATCCACTGAGGATGAGATGCACGCTTGTCGGTCCCACAGCTAAATGAATAAGAGAAGCGACAAAAAATGCCGCGGTCATCACCGATAACTTCGGTATCTCCTCTACTACACTGCCCTTACGCTTACTCCACCACAACGCTATCGCTATCAATGCACCGGTTATTGCCCATCCCGCTGCCAATACAGGCAGAGACAATATTCCATCCGATATATGTACCATCTTCGTTTTTGCTTTTATTTACCTCTTTCTTCTTTTTACCAGGTACACTACGATCAACAACCCGGCGAGAGCAGCTATCGCGCCAAATCCGGGTGTACCTTCGCCACCAGGTGTTTTCAGTGCTGCTACTTTATCTTCTAATGATTTTACCCGGCTCTTCAGTTCTTCAAGTCCAGGAGGAGCCTCAACCTCCGGCTTCGCCGGGAACGCTTCCAACACTGGAACAATGAATACACCCCTTCTCGCTAATCCTCCTTCTATTTCCTTCGTTGCACCAACAAACCATATCCCCGGCTCGTCAAGTGTGTATGCGAATTCGCCAGCACTATCTGTTTTTGTCACGCGCGTGAACATCATCGGCGGGTCGTAAGGGAACATGTCTTCCGCTTCCCCTACTATCTTGTCTCCCAATGCCTTTGTGTGGTACTTTTCAACCTCTACATCCGCATCTGAAAGGGCATTTCCATTGTACAATGCCTTCCCGGTAAACACAAACCCCTCTTCTAAGCCGTAGGGTCTCGTGAATGGAATGACTTCAGTTTCCTGCCCCACTTCTGCATCCCAGCCTTCCCATGCTTCTTCTCCGCAGTGAATAACCGCTTTCGTATAGTCTATCAATCCATGCTCTTCTGATGCGTTCAACCTCGCAGAGACGACATAATCGCCGAGCTTCTCTACGGTGAAGGAAACTTCATACGCCCTTACCCCTTCTACCGTTATCTCGGTCGGTGTTAACGCGGTAACCACGCCATCTGGGTCCATAACCGAAACATCAAGCTCTTCTGGGCAATCAAAAAGTATGTGTTCATACGGGTGCCCCCAGAGTATCCAAATTGTTTTTGTTTCGCCTACTTCTTTCGCAATGTAATCCTCCGGCGTTACGTCCATGTGTTTCCCCGGGAAAAGCATCGTAAAATGCGCGCTCGTCAGTCCCACTGCACTCGCAAGAAGTATCCCTACCACAAGAATAGTTGCTATCGCAGTCGCCTTTTTTCTTCTTTTCATCATCTTCTCTTTTCACCTCCTTCTGTTTTTAATATCTGGTCTCTTAATGAGAATATTTCATGCTATTTAAATACTTTGTATTTGTATAGTGTGAAAATCCCAAATTATAAGCACCAAATAAGCCCTTTCAGGGGTCGTGGGCGGAGCCCACGGAAACAAATCCAAATGACTAATAACCTAAATCAAAACGGCAAAATCTTTAGTTCGATACTGGAGAAAGCACGACCGACTCCTGTCCCAGAAATTCCGCAACAGTCATAACTTTCTTTTTCGATTTCTTTGCTGTGCTCCAGACTTTTTCAGTCCTTTCGCGAAATTTCCTCTCCCTTGGCAGGTGATGGTCATAAAAAATCATTTCTGCATCAATTGAGCGCACAATTTCCGCTGCATTCTCCACTGCACGGTTTAAATTAATCCGGTTCAGCAAATAGCCAAACATGTAGGTCATGGGACCATCGAGGATAAGCACCTGCGGATTCTCATGGATTATTTGCTGCGCATAATCCTCGATTACAGGACCGTTGAGGTCTGAAGAATGGATGCATTTCTCGTTTTCGTGCTCGACAATCGTATAAAATACCCAGCCTACGCGTGAGAACTCTATGCCGTGAAACAGTGGTTTACTGAATCGAAGCGAGGTCTTACCGAATTTAAACGCTTTCCCTTCAGGGTATATTATTTTGAGCGAAGGAAAGTTGAACTCAGGAATCACCGGATTTTTTTGCCAGTTAGCAACTCTGGCGTCAAACCATTTCGACCCTTTTTCAAAGAGCTCTGCTCTTCTTTTATTATAATCACCAAAATCTTTATGGCGTGCTATTGGCAAATCAGCTAAAGGGTCTGGATATTTTTTCCCCCTTCCCTTTGTTTTCATCTTCATTAATGATTCAAGGTTTGTTTTACCATAGGTCTCGCAGATACCGGAATAGAAACTGGTTGCTCGTGCTCGCTGTGAGTCATTTATGTATTCATTGGGATTTTTTGCGAATACCCACTTATCCTTATAAATGCTCAAATCAGTTGGAAAGTAATGGTCATAATGGTAATGCGAGATTATAATTACATCAGCTTCTTTGCTTGCTTTTTTTATCGCTTTTCTACCCTCTTCACGCCACTGCCGCTTTTTTGCGTCCGAAGCAGGGAAAGAGGGTTGCATTGCTGCTATTCCAGGGTCTATCAGTATCTTTACGTCAGGGGTTTTGACCAGCGTGCATGATGACTTTGCACCAAGCGAATCAAACCAAACAGGCTCTATTATTATCTTCTCCATAAACCGATAGCTTTTAACACTTCCTCTTGACTCTTAACCATTACTGCTAAATCGGCAGATCGTCGCTTC
>JAODGL010000176.1:8857-14103 GCA_025464585.1 Methanosarcinales archaeon | reverse complement strand
TGTATGCTCGCCTGGACTACAACTCCATGGACTTTATTTGGTAATATCGCACTCGCTGTTCATCCTGAACATACCTACGTAAAAGTAAAGGAGAAAGAAGAGATTTTAATCCTTGCAGAAGCCAGATTGGATGCCCTGGATGGCGAATATGAGATAATAGGGCGATTAAAAGGAAAGGATTTGGAAGGCAAAGAATATGAACAGCTTTTTGAAGTCCCCGTGAAAGGTGAATCGCATAGAGTAATCACCGCCGATTTCGTCACCCTGGAGGAGGGTACTGGTGTCGTTCATATAGCTCCTGCATTTGGAGAGGATGATTATGAAGTGTGCAGGGATAAAGGACTTGGTTTTTCGCAGCCCGTGGACAGTAAAGGTCAGTTTACGAGTGAGATCCCGTTCCCGTCATTGGTAGGTGTTTTTGTTAAGGATGCCGATAAGCGCATAATAGAAATGCTGGAACAGCGTGGTTTGTTGTACAAAGAGAGCACTTATTTGCACTCATATCCGTTCTGCTGGCGATGTGGTTCGCCTCTTTTGTATTACGCAAGAGAATCGTGGTTTATTGGTATGAAATCGCTGCGTGATAAGTTGATTGCGAACAATGAAAAGATAAACTGGTATCCCGAGCATTTGAAATACGGCAGATTCGGCAATTTCCTGGAGAATATTGAGGATTGGGCGCTCAGCAGAGAGAGATTCTGGGGTACTCCATTGAATATCTGGATATGCGAAGAATGCGGGGCGGAATGCTGTGTTGGAAGCATAGGGGAACTGAAAGAAAGGGCAAAGGGTCTTCTCCAGGAATCAGATTTTGACCTGCACAGACCGTACATAGACGAAGTGGTGCTTCGCTGTGCCGAATGCGGCGGCGAAATGAGGAGAGTGGTAGACGTAATAGATTGCTGGTATGATTCAGGTGCAGCCCCTTTCGCGCAATGGCACTACCCTTTTGAGCACGAAGAGTTCAAGCAGAACTTTCCCGCTAATTTTATTACCGAGGCAATAGACCAGACTCGTGGCTGGTTCTATTCGCTTCTTGCGGTTTCAACTGCGATTTTTGATGAACCACCTTATCTAAACGTGCTTTCGCTGGGGCATATACTGGATGAAAAAGGAGTAAAGATGAGTAAGAGCAAAGGGAACGTGGTTGATATAACTTCTATACTCAATACGACAGGAGCTGATGCGTTAAGATGGTATTTCTTCACCGCATGTCCCCCGTGGGAAGACATACGTTTCTCTGAGCTTGCAATAGTAGAGCGGCAAAAGAAGTTCTTGAACACGCTATGGAACTCTTATTTCTTCTTCGTTACCTACGCGAGCATAGATGAGTTCAATCCAGAGGAGAAGGCAATCGCGATAGAAAAGAGGAGTGCAATGGACAGATGGATTATGTCAAGGTTGAACTCTCTCATAAAGGAAGTAATTGGTTCACTTGAACGGTTTGAAATACACCTCGCAGCGAGGAGAGTAGAAGATTTCGTGATTGACGACCTGAGCAACTGGTATATAAGACGGTCAAGGAGGCGGTTCTGGGTTGTGGAGGAGAACTTTGACAAGGATTGTGCATACCTGACGTTATACGAAGTTCTTGTCGCTCTGTGCAAACTGCTCGCTCCTTTCGTGCCTTTCCTCACTGAGCATATCTACCAGAATATCGTAAGAACAGTTTTGGAAGAAGAAGAACAGGAAAGTGTGCATCTTTGCGATTATCCTTCTCCGGATGAATCGCTTATAGATGCGGATTTGGAGGATTCGATGGATTTGGTTACAAAATTAGTAGAAGCTGGCAGACGAGCGAGGGCGGATGCGGGAATAAAGATAAGGCAGCCTTTAAAAGAAGTTGTAGTCGTTTGTAGTAAGGAAAAGAGGGAGAAAGTGGCGAGTTTAGCGGGGATACTGAAGGATGAATTGAATGTTCGAGAAGTGAAATTTGAAGAAAAGAGTGAGTTTGTTGCAGAAGAGAGATATAAACAGGTGGGAATAGATGAAGATACAGCATTGTTTTTGGATATTAGCCTGGATAAAAGCTTAATAGAAGAAGGATTGGTTAGAGACCTCGTGAGGAGAATACAGGGTATGCGGAAGGACCTCGACCTGGACTATACAGCGAAGATAGAGATTATGTACAAAGGAGATGAGGAGGTAAAAGAGGCGATAAATAGGTTCTCGGATTATATTTGCGAGGAGACACTTGCTGAGAGCATAGAAGAGGGGAAGGCATCGAGTTCAGCGAAAGAAATTTACGAGAAGAGATGGAAAATAGGTAAGAAGGAGGTTTACCTCGCAATTTTAACTGCACGAAAAAATAACAAGTTTTATATATGATGAGCAAAAAAATTATCTAAACCAAAAATAAAGGAGAGTGAAGAGAAAGAAATGCCAGCAGTAGTGGATTTGGAGAAGTGTAATGGCTGTAAGGGTATAAAGGAAAAAGGAACGAGCAATTGCGTAGAAGAGTGCCCGGTGGAGTGCATAAGTTTGGTTGAAGACGACCCAAGCAATGCTCCACATGGTAGAGAACAGCATGCGGTAATAAACGCAGAGGAGTGCACTGATTGTGAGGTTTGTATAGATGTATGCGAACAAGGGGCGTTGAGTATGACGGAGTAGAAAAAACAAACTTCAAGAAAGTTTGACCAAAAGCGCACTTTCTTTGCAACTAAAAAGTATTGGAGATGGAGAAGAAAGTGGTTACAATCGAGGGTGGAGTAAAGATAGAGCGAGTGGAGGTGAGCAATCCCGAAGAGAAGCAGGTAATAATTGGGCAGGGTAATTTCACCATTTTCGCTTGCGATGACATCTTCAAGACGCTTTTGACCACAGTGCCGGGGATAAAATGCGCAGTTGCAATGAACGAGGCGGCGCCGATGTTGACAAGGGTTACAGGGAACGACGAACGACTAAAGGAGTTGGCGAGTGAGAACTGCCTCAAAATCGGCGCTTCTCACACTTTTTTTATTATGTTAGATAACGCATTCCCTATAAATGTGATGGGGACTTTGAAGTCGCATCCGGCAGTTGCGAATATTTACGTGGCTTCTGCAAATCCTCTGGAGGTTATTGTCGCCGAGACTGAACTTGGGCGAGCGGTAATTGGTGTGGTTGATGGCACTGCGGTAAATAGGATAGAGACCGGGGAAGAGAAGAAGGAGAGAAGGGAGATTTGTGAGAAGTTGGGGTATGTGATTGAGTGAAACAAATGGGTCACGCTACAATCTGCACCTTCGACACCTTAACAGAGGGCGAAACGACATTATAAATCTGCCTTGTGTCGGTCCCGAGCATTTCCACGTGTTTCAACACTTCTTGCATGTTACCCGCAAGCATTACCTGCGTAACCGGAAACAAATCGCCTTTTTTAATGCCGAAAGCATTCTGTGCAACAACAGAGAAATCGCCGGATGCTCTTGAAGCCGTGTGCGCACCAATTACATCATTTATAAACAATCCTTCACGTATTCCGCTAAACATCTCTTCCTTTGAAGCTTTGCTGCTTGCGTTCATAATGAAATTCGTTGCCCCCGGAGCAGGCAAATTACTGAAGCTTCTTACTGCGTTACCTGTGCTTTCCACGCCGTCTTTGCCGGCAGTATAAGAATCATAGAGGAAATTTTTTAATACACCCTCTTCCACTAAGCTCGTAGGCTGAGTAGGAACGCCTTCACCATCCATCTTCCTGCTATTTACACCTCCTGGCATTGTGCCATCGTCAATAATTGTAAGCGCTTCAGAAGCTATCTCCTCCCCCTTTTTACCATAATAAGGCGATTGTTTTCGCTGTACATTCTCGGCGCTCAGTTGTGGAATCAAGATGTGAGTTAAAAGGTTTTGCATTGCGCGTGGCGAGAAAACGACCGGAATCTGTTTCGTTTTTAGCTTTTTACCTCCTAAGCTATCTGCCGCTATTTTCACTGCTTCCCTGCCTATCCACTCGAAATCTACGTCCCCAAGCATTCTACTTACTTTTCCCTCCCAGCCAGATGTTTCATCTCCGCTACTACTACCTGCCACAACCATTATCCCTGCGGAGACGTAAGTCCCGGTATTACTTGTTTCGATACCTTCGGAATTCAAAATGTAGGTTTCATCATGAGCAGCAGCGAAACTGCCTTCTGTTGGTGTACATGTCACGCTTTTTCGCACTTCATACTGCTTCGTTCCATGCAGCATCTCCATGCAATATTCTATCGCATCGTCGCCGCCGTCGTCAAGAAGTTTGGTAATCTGAGGGTCAAAAGTTTTTTCTGGTTCCGTGTAGCCACTCCGTAATGCATCTGAGCCTAACGGAGGTAAGCCAAGAAAATGAGGGTCATGCTCAGATACCCTCGCCTGTTTTATTGCATGCACTACGCAACCTTCTATGCTCGCTTTTTCCAAAGCCGTGGTGTATGAAAATCCTACCTTATTCGATATTACTACTCGCACTCCAATGCCGGTGCTTTTCACGTGCTTTACCTTTTTCACCTCCTCTCGCTCAAGGTCAATACTTAGAACATCGCCTTTCTCTCCATAAATCTCTGCCTGGTCGCAGCTTTCCAACGCTTTTTTCAGTGCTTTACGCATGATGTCGAGCATTTGCCTAAGATTTCGCCCTCTCGTACTTCGCCTCTTTCATCTCCTCTGCAAAGAACTCGCCTGCAATATGGCATAGCGGTCCCGCTTTTACCACATCTATCACTCCTTCTTCTTTCCAGAATCCGTCCTTCACTCCCGCTGCTAATACTCTTCCCGTTATCCAGATATGGTCGCCCAGCTCAACGTATTTCTCGAGCTTGCACTCCATCCACGCTATCGCCTCTTTTATACGAGGTGGCTTCACCGTCTTCGCTTTTTCTTCCTTCAGTCCCGCGTGTTCTATCTCGCTGTCCTCATACGGATAATCCGTTTCCAGAATGTGCATTAGCCCGCCAAGGTCTTTTCCTACCACGTTCACTACGAACTCGCCATTCTCACGGATGTTCCGCCACGTATCGTGTGCGGGATTGCACGAGAACCCATACAAAGGCGGTTCAAAGCTTATCGGCGAGTTAAAGCTGAAAGGCGCTGCATTTGGTATCCCTCTTTCCGATATTGTCGTAACGACCACTACCGGTCGAACGAGCAATTTCGGATATGCTTTTCCTTCGAGTTCCATTTTTTATCTCCTCCCTTTTTAACCACAGATTACACAGATTTTATTCAAACTCTTCTAAAGGGTTTTCTAATTACACAGTACGCATCATCCAATGTAATAGGTAGGCATT
>JAODGL010000176.1:0-8791 GCA_025464585.1 Methanosarcinales archaeon | reverse complement strand
TATCTATTTTCTCACCGAGTATTTTAATTCTTTTGTTTATTTCCACTAACGAATCCTCTTCCCTTCTCGCCGTTGAATCTGGAATTGAGCCCCTATCTATTATTCCGCTTTCACTACCACTCTGGCTCATAGTTTATCTCTCCAGTTACACACCTGCCAACTCCTCTCCTTTGTCTATTACAACCCCACAAGGAGTAGGGAGTTTATAACTCGCCCTTCTCAAAGCCTCTTTCGCGGGCTCGAAATTTTGCTCCTCTACGCCCACACTTAATATCCTTTGCCCTGGCTTCACCCTTGCGGCAGTACCAACTGCTTTTCCAAACGCGTGTCTCATCCCGCTTGAGACCCTGTCCGCACCTGCGCCCGAAGCTATTTTGTTCTCTCTCAGCACGTGATGTGGATACAGCCTTATTTTTAAGTAAAAATTCTTTCGCCCCACTTCCTTCACCAGGTACCTGTTAGCAAAAATTCTCGCTGCTTCTAATGCATTGTGCCTTATTTGACAGGCTTCTTTCGCAACCAAGGATAAGGAAACGGGGAAATCTTTGCTCAGGTTGCCCATGTCAAAAAGAGCTATCTTGCTTCCCGGCACTCCCCCCATGTATCTCCTTCGCACATACGCATGTCCTGTTACTTTCGTATACTTACGAGCTGGTTTTTTTCCCATTTTTCCAACGCTGTTTATCTATTCTACTTTCTTAAAAAACCTTTCTTTAATATAATCGAAGGATACCCTAAGTAAGGAATCCTCACCCTTGCCACCGCTACAACCCACTCAGGTTTTACCGGTCCAACCCCAAGCATTGGCTGATCTGGACATGGGTTATTATCCCCTTTTGTTATGTATCCCGCATAAGGAGCAGGCTCTCCATCGGGCATCTCTTCTCCCTTTTCCACCCAATACATCGCTCTATGTATTATAGGTGTTGCAGAAGAGAACCCGTTCGGGCGGTATATAATCACATCGCCATAATTATTAAATGAAGTATAATTTAGCTTTTTACCTGCTTCGTATGTTATGATGTTCGTGCGAAGTGGTGCTTGCACGAAAATCAAATCACCTACGTGCATATTTGGTTCCATGCTTCCCGATTCAACGGCAAATCCTATATGCCAGGTCCCCGTAGCCGCATACGCCACCGACACGATTATAGCAACGATTAATAATGCTTCTGCCAGACTTTTACCTGCTTCTAACAACGCTTCTTTCATTTCCCCTGCTTGCCTCTTAACAATTCAATTACATTTCCTAAATAAACCTTTTTCATAAAATTAAAAAAGAAATTTACAGAAGAAAAATTAAAATTGATGAATAAAGTAAGATGAGCATTAGCACTACCACTGGGTTCGTCTATCACGAGGATTACCTGAAACACGACACCGGGAATCATCCCGAGAATGCAGAACGGCTGAGAGCCATAATGCGGCAGCTAAAAGAATCGGGGTTTATGGAAAAGTTGAGGAGAATTGTTCCAGTGAAGGCATCGGAAGAGCAAATAGCGTATGTGCATGTCCCTGAATACATAAAAAAAGTGGAAGCGATGTGCAAGGGCGGTGGTGGGATGCTCGACCTGGATACGCCGGTATGCAGAGATACTTATGAAATAGCGCTGCTTTCTGCCGGTGGCGTAATAAATGCGGTTGACGAAGTTATGGATGAGTCGAATAATCTAAGACGCATTTTTGCGTTGATAAGACCCCCAGGGCATCACGCTACCACGAATAAAGGCATGGGCTTCTGTATATTTAATAATATAGCGATTACTGCTGAGCATTTGAAGAGAAGATATGGCATTAAACGCGTTTTGATTGCTGACTGGGATGTGCATCATGGGAATGGCACACAAGAGGTGTTTCTCGAGGACCCTTCTGTTCTATATTTCTCCACACATCAGTATCCTCATTATCCCGGCACGGGATGGATAGATGAAGTAGGCAAGGGAGAAGGAGAAGGATACACAGTTAATGTTCCGCTTCCCGCGGGTACTGACGACGACGGCTACTTATATACGTTACAGAATATTTTAGTGCCGATAGCTAAGGACTTCAACCCGGAGTTTGTGCTCGTATCAGTGGGATTTGATGCACATTCTGCCGACCCTCTGGCATCAATGAACGTGACATCTCCGGGTTTCGGGTTATTCACGGATGTGATAAAGGAGATAGCGGAAAAGAATAGCAAAGGTAGAATTATAATGGCTTTAGAAGGAGGATACAACCTGAAAGCTATCGCAGAATCCGCTTTATCTGTCTTCAATTCGCTTTTATCAAATGCGCGCGAGAAAAAGGAAGTGGCGATGAGGGAGAAAGAGAAGGTGAGGAAAAGAGTGGAAGAGATAAAAGCAGTGCAAAGAAAATATTGGGATATATGAATAACCATGCGGGGGGCGTGATTTGAACACGCGGACTCCTTCGAGACAGGGTCCTAAGCCCTGCGCCTTTTCCTAACTCAGCAACCCCCGCAAACCTTTCTTTAAAAAAGAAAGCTTTACCAAAGAAATTTTTTCTTCTATTTAAGATATGGATTTCCACTGATTTACACGGACTTCGCAACAGATACCTTGTACGCAACCAGAGGACATATTCCTGGAAGGGCGAGAATGCCTCATTTGGAACTACACCGCATTTTCCATCATTCATACCGCACAGCCTCTACTGGACTCATCCTCGCCGCCTTCAGCGCTGGATACAATCCAGAAATTACACCCACCAGTACGGCAACTGCAACGCCAGCAAGCAGCACTTCGGGCTTCACTATCGCTCTGAGTTCCACATCAAAAGCCTTCTGGATGCCGAAGCTGAACGAATGAGCAGCTACTGTACCCATGATGCAGCCACAGATGCCCCCTATCAGGCTTATCACCCCCACTTCGAGCAAGAACAGTGCGAGAATATTCCTGTTCTTCGCACCTATCGCTTTCATCACTCCAATTTCATGCGTGCGCTCCATCACCGCCATCAGCATCGTGTTCATTATGACCATCGCAGCAACAAGCAACGAGATGGATGACAGGGCAATCAGAGCCACCTGCATAATCCCGAAGACCGATTCTAACTGCTCGATTGCACTTCCCATCGTCATTGCATAGGCGAAATCATCCAGTTTATGATTATCGTTGATTCGCTCCTCTATTTCTGCCGCTATCCGCTCCGCATCATCTATCTCCCTCACCCTGACAAAAATCTCCGAGATATCACGGTTATCGAGGATAGAGATTGCATCTCGCGTCGTGATGTATATCGTGGAGTCCACCTCGGACCTGAACCCGCCCTGCTTCTCCAGTATGCCGACCACCCTGAACTTCGTCCCATTTATCGTCAGCCGGTCATTAACGCCGATATCATCCGCAAAATAATCATGTGCAACACTGTACCCTATCTCACATGCTTTTTTATCGTTCTCACGGAGGTCTCTGCCCGCAGACATCCCACCACCGCCTCCTTCTCGTTCAATCGTCTTGCCGAAGACCGCTCCGGTATCTCGTGGATTGATACCCGTGACTGTCAGCCTGAACGTCTCACCGCGGTGTTCCACACCTTCTATTCCACTTCTCATAGCTACCGCGTCTTTTACACCAATTATACTGTTCACCGCTTCCAGGTCACGGTCGTTAAAACTGCCAAGCGCCCCGAAAGCGCCGAATTCCTGTGCACCGGGCGTTACCATCACTATATCAGCCATCTCAATGAGCTGGTCCATTATAGCCGCCTGTACACCAAACCCTGTGGAAATCAAAGCGATTACTGCTCCTACACCCACCATAATACCCAGTATCGTGAGTGCCGAACGCGTCTTGCGCTCCCTGATGTTACGACAGACCAGCGAGAAAAAATCATTCATTCTTACCCGTACCTCACAGCTTCAACCGGGCTCATCTTCGACGCTTTACGTGCGGGGTAGAACCCTGAGAGCACACCAACACACATTGCAACCCCAACACCGGCGAACAGAACCCCAACTTTCACAGTGGGGACGAACTCCATCCCCAGTGCGGAGCTCACGACAAGACTTACAACTCGTGCGAGGATGACCCCGAGGATACAGCCAGCCACCCCGCCTATCAAACTTACCATGCACGATTCCAGGAGGAAAAGAGAGAGGACATCGCTGTTCTTCGCACCTATCGCTTTCATCACCCCTATTTCATGCGTGCGCTCCATCACTGCCATCAGCATCGTGTTCATTATGCCAATAGAAGCGACCACAAGTGCAATTGCTGCAATGCCTACCAGAACGCCACGGAGTATACTGAAGACAGAACTTATCCGCTCCAGCATGCTGCCCATCGTCATCGCTGTGGCAAATTCATCGAGCCCGTGGTTATCGTTTATCCTCTCCTCGAGCTCATCTGCTATTTCATCTACCTCTTCGATATTATAAACACGCACCGTGATATACTTGTATTTCGCCTTTTCGTTCCCCAGAACGTCTTTAGCAGCGCGTAACGTGAGGAAGATATGGGGGTCAACGTCCATGGCATAGAGCATGCTTGCCTTCTTGAAAACACCAGCTACTATGAACTTCTCGCCGTTGATTCTCAGCTTATCATTTATATGTATCGGCTCGTCAAAGAATTCGGTAGCCACGCGGTTTCCGATAACGCACACCCTATAATCGTTCTCTCTGAGCCACCGCCCTTCATCGAGCCCAACCGGTTCCACATAGAAGCTGCTCAGTGCATCGGTATCGCCTCCAAGTACAAAAACTGGCTTACGTTCGTTTCGATATTCCACTTCCGCAGCACCGTGCGTCATTGCCGTTACCTCTTTGATGCCGCCTATACGCCTGATGTCTCTTATGTCTCGGTCCGTGAAACTCCCGAGCTCCACATACGACATACCTGCTAATTTGCCCGGCATCACCGAGATGAGGTCTGCGAAGACAGTCAATTCGCCTGTGATCGCCTCCTGCATGCCGTAGCCCACACTCACCAGAGAGACAATAGCCGCTATGCCCACCGCAATACCGAGCAGTGTGAGGATTGTACGCGCTTTTCGCTCGCTTAGATCGCGGTATGCCATCAGAATTATATCTATCATTCTTCGTCAAGCAATCGCCCATCTCGCATCCTTATCACTCTCTTTGCATGTGCGGCAATCACCGGGTCGTGTGTCACCACAATTATCGTCTTGCCTTCTCTATTCAAATCCCCCAGAATGCCCATTATCACATTCCCCGCTTCTGTATCCACATTCCCCGTGGGTTCATCCCCGATGACTATCTTCGGATTGTTCGCCAGTGCACGTGCAATTGCCACACGCTGCTGCTGCCCGCCACTCAGTTCCATGGGTTTATGGTGCATCCGCTCACGAAGCCCGACCTTTGCAAGCAGTTCCTCTGCCCTCTTTAGCCGCTCACCACGGCTTACTCCTGCAAAGAACATTGGAAGTGAGACATTCTCAAGCGCATTCAAAGAATGGATGAGATTGAACTGCTGGAATACGAATCCCACCTTATCACGCCTTACTTCTGCAAGCTCGTTCTCGCTGAGCGATGCGGTATTCGCACCATCAATGAATACCCTACCCCCTGTTGGCTTGTCCAGACAGCCAATTATATTGAGCAGTGTGGATTTGCCCGAGCCTGAGGGTCCCATGATTGCCAGAAACTCGCCCTCTTCTATCTCCAGGTTCACATCTCGTAACGCTGGAACTTCCACCTTACCCATGCGGTAAACCTTGCTCAAATACTCTACTCGAATTATCATGCAGTCCTCTTCTTCCTTCTACGTCGCGCTCTCAACCACATCACGCCCACTATCAACGCGAGCATAAGAGTACCCGCAGCTAACAGGATTGGCTTTGCTGATAACAGCCGCATATTCTTCTGTGGCTCTTTTACTTTTATGTGCACTTCATAACCCTCTATTTCGTATATCCTGTCTGTATCGGCGTCGCGGAAGACCAGGTTGAAGGGAATTATATTATCACCCTCCTCCAGTTCGCTGGTATCAATACCAAAAGATGCGGAAAAGACATCCCCCGCTTCCATATCGCCGATGAAATACTCTGAAGGCAATATCACCACCCCTTTATTATTCTTCCGGGGGACTACCGATACCGCTCTGGCTTCTTTGCTCATCCCATTCGCCACATCAAAATCTATCTTCGCCACTTCGCCCCTCAAAACCGACTTGGGCGCGTCTACCAGGATAAGCTCCATGCCCGTGTTATTCCTCACGAATACCGTTGATTCATGCGTACTTCGATGCGAATTGAATCCATTCCTGTATTCCACCTCAATATGGATGTCCTTATTACCGGGAGAAAGAGGAATAATAGAAAAATTCACCTCCCTCTTCTCATAAGGTGCCAGATTGCCCATGAATACCCGCTCTGGCGTGAGCTCTAAGTCTTCTCCCACTGTGGTCACGAGCACACCATTCACCGAATTGGGTCTATTGTTTGCCACTACTATCACAATCTCCTTTGATTCATGGCGTGAAATCTCCGAAGGAACATCTTTCTCTATCAGCTCTACCTTCCCGCTATGCACCTTCACG
This sequence comes from Methanosarcinales archaeon, assembly GCA_025464585.1. Classification (GTDB taxonomy): domain Archaea; phylum Halobacteriota; class Syntropharchaeia; order Alkanophagales; family Methanospirareceae; genus QMVO01. The sequence continues at coordinate 2,288 of JAODGL010000176.1, read as the reverse complement.
GGCACTGGAAATCGCACATTCTTACCATTCTTCACTTCTATGCATACCTCCGGGAAGTAAGTGCCATCGCTGACATAAGCATCAGCTTTTATCGGTATTGCCACTGTTATACTCTCACCCTGTCCAAGAGCACCTATGTTGTAGTATTCAGAGCGCCGTAGACCCTCTCGCAGCCATTCTATCCCTGTTCTACCGCTACTCAGCCTTATATTGCTTATCTCTGCACTTATACTCCTTGTTGATGTGGTTGTCTTCTCTGAGTACGATAGAGTTTCAACGGTTGTCTCAGTCTCCGAAGATTGTGTATCCATATTTTTTATGGATAGAGTGATGGTGCCGGAGTCGCCTGGCATCAATGCTTCGGGTTCCACCTTCACAGTGGTAATCATGACCGCAGGACCTTCCGCGGATAATACCACAGCCGTTGCAAGCAGCACCAGAGATGCTGCAATAAATATTGCAATGGTTCTCTTCGCACTTATCATTTCTTTTCACCCCCTTCTGTCTTCACTCATTTTTTCCCTTCTTTGATGAGGCAATCTTTTCTAAACATTACATTTTACGGTCATTGTATAACTAATAACTCACCAAACTTTATTAGAAGTAGAAATTCAAGTGATGATATCTCTCTTTAATTTTATTGCTCATTTCCACCAGGCTTTCATTCCGTACACAGTGTCAATTAATATATATCATAACAACAGAGGTACATGCACGTGAAGCTAACGCGAAGGGAATTCGTAAAGGGTGCGGGCGCGCTGGGCGCGGCGGCAGCGATTGACATAAGACTCATCGAGAAAGTTCCAGAGAAGCTGCTATCAGTGTTCACCGAAGAGACAACGCTGAAGTGCATACTGGTGAGCAACCTTGGCGTGATAAACGCGGGTAAGACCACGGTATCAATGCTTCTGACGAGATTACTGCAGCAGAAAGGGCACACCGTGAACAATTTCAAGATTCAGGGTACAATTCATGACAATTGGGTATATTTAGTGTACGGCGGAAAGCTTCTATACAAAGTTTGGAAGTATCCCTTCGCCGCGGAATATAACATATTTGATGCTTCGACGATCTCGTGGATAGAGAGGAAGGCGCTGGGCGTGTTAGGGTTTTACAGCAATGCTGACTTCGGGATTATCGAAGGCGACTGGGCTGACACCATTTATAGTAATACTGCCGAGGATGACAACCGTTGGCGTCTTAGACGTTGAGAAGCTTCCTGTAAATTCGACTGCGGTAAACAAAGCGGATGCCGTTATTCTCAATAAAGTTTCGCATCGCGAGCAGATGAAGATGCCTGAAAACTGTATCGGATACGTTGAGAAAGCTAAAGAAGATGAAGACCCTTACATGTTACAAATGCCCTATGAGATAGACGTTGACTGGCTGATAGATAATGCGGTAGAGGTTCCTGTTCCAAAAATTGAGCTATTTGACGTGTATCCTACTTCAGTGGAAGAGAAACTGAAAATAGGCATGATTGGGATGCCCGGGATGCACTTCTTCAGCGAGTTCTGGGATGTGCTCGAAGCGCATGGAGTTGAAATAATACCTGTATTTAAGAGAGAAGATTTGGAGCAGTGCGATGGCTTGATGATAGGGTACTGGAAGCAGGAGAAGGTTGGTTGGTCTGAGCGGTTTGATAAACTGAAGAGGCAAATTTTGGAGGCGATACAGGATGGTATGCCCGTGCTTGGGCTCTCGTGCTCGAACCTGTTCGGGAAGTATCACGTATATCCAGACGGAGCGAGGGAGAAAGAAATAGGGTTATGGGATTATCATACTGAGGGGAGGAAGGGCAACCCGAAGAAGACAAAGTCGGTTATTCTGCGGGATGTCGAGACGGACGAGCCTGTCTCGGTGGGCACGTGCACGCACAGGTGGGAGTTCGAGGGTGAACTCCCGGGCAGTTACCTTTATAAGTTGTCATCCGATAAATTTGGATACAGGGGAAAGGATGGTGCAGTTGAATATGATACGATGGTGCTGCACACCGAGGTGCATCCGATGATGCACCCAACTTTAATAGCGCGGTTCGTGGAGAAATGCGGGAAGTATTCGAGGAGGTGATGTGAAATGGGATGTGGGGATGTAGTATGTCCACCCGGTGTAGTAGCTGCCGATTTTTTCTGTGACACAAAGGATGAATGTGCATTCGCTGCAGGTAAGCATCATCACTACGCAGGATTTTCAATTAAGTTTGAAAAGATCATACAACATTATACTCTTGCGGTTATCGCTTACAATGTCTGTTATATTGGAATATGGGCTTTAAAGAAACTGAAAAT
>JAODGL010000117.1 GCA_025464585.1 Methanosarcinales archaeon | reverse complement strand
TTCATCTTTTCATCACCCATTACCCTTTCGCCTTTCGCTTCGCCTTTAGCCCTCCTCAGCCACTCTTCTCCCGTTACTCATCACCCATTAGCCTCTTGCTCTTCTCCTGATGCTTTTTCAGATTCTAAATAGACATATTCGACCTCGTTAAAAATCCTTTCTCTCAATCTTGATTTTACTGCACTTTTTATCACAAGATCCACGTCCCTCCTCAGAAGCTCTTCAAGGTAATATTTTAATCTCATATAATTAAAAAAGTCCTTGTGCCCCTTCTCAAATTCAACAAGAACATCTATATCACTGCTTGCGGTCTGTTCTCCTCTAATATAAGAACCAAATAGTCCTATTTCTTTAATATGAAAAACCTTCTTTATGTGCTCTTTCTTCTCTTCCAGTTTCCTCTCTATCTCCTCAGCATCCATCTTTGCCCCTCCTAATTTTTCTTTCCACTATTTAAATTATCTACAATCATAATTTCTTTTAGCCCAGGTTTTCTTTTTTAAGCCCCTCCTCTGTGTAGTGCAATATCATCTCTTCACCCGCTTCTTCTCCATAATCCGGCTTCTCATCGCGTATTCTTATATCCAGAGCATCAGGGTAATATTTTATCTTCATATATTCCTCTAAAGTATCTTCTTAGACCTCTTCCAAAGCATTGCAAAAATCCGCAGGTTATTTATATACTCCTACTATTATAAGTAAAAGTCAAGAGGTAAAAAATGATGGAGAAAAGAAAAGAAGAGGAGAAAAAAATGGCACAGGCAAAACTTGGTGATATTGTTAAAGTCCATTATACGGGCAAATTGGAGGATGGCACGGTATTTGATACTTCCGCTGGTCGCGACCCCCTGCAATTTAAAATAGGCGAGGGTCAGATAATCCCGGGTTTTGAACAAGCTGTGGTCGGGATGAACCCAGGCGAATCGAAAACCATCAAGGTCCCGAAGGATGAAGCGTATGGTCCACGCCGTGAGGAAATGGTGCTGGTGGTAGATCGGAACCAATTGCCGGCGGACTTGATACCTGAAGTCGGTCAGCAGTTACAAAGCCGTCAACCGGATGGTCAAATAATTGTAGTCACGGTGATAGACGTCTCCGAATCGAGCGTGACGGTAGATGCCAACCATCCTTTGGCTGGGAAAGACCTGACTTTTGATATCCAGCTCGTAGAAATCGTTTAACCGTTTATGGTCAGGGTATATCCGGTAGTAGAATTGTAGAGTGATGATAATTACAGGCAGTTCTATTTGGTATTTAAGATTTTCTACCACTTATACCCCACCACACCTCCCTTATCGCATTCGATACCACGCCACTGGAGAATTCAACCACAGGCAAACCTGCAACCATTGCCTGGGTGACCACGGGATCGTAAGGAATGTATCCAACCACTTCTATTCCGCGCTGCCGGCAGAACTCGGTAATTCTCTTGCTGTTCTTCTCATTAATGTCGTATTTGTTGATACAGACGGTTGAAGGAATTCCAAAATGTCTGGTCACCTCCAGGATTCGTTCGAGGTCATGTAATCCAGACATCGTGGGCTCGGTAACGATGAGTGCAAGGTCCACACCAGTCAAGGATGCAATTACCGGACAACCGATGCCTGGCGCTCCGTCAATCAGAATGAGTTCACAATTTTCCTTTTCTGCAACCTGCTGCGCGCGATTTCTAACAACTGTGACCAGTTTTCCAGACGTTTCTTCCGCGATATTCAGCTCCGCATGCGCCATTGTGCCATAGTTTGTCCTTGATACAAAGGCATGCCCAGAAACACGTTCTTTCAACGTAAGTGCATCCTGCGGGCATGAAAACACACAAGCGCCGCAGCCCTCACAACGTGCGGGATTGACCGCATAACCTGATTCTTCGGTCATCGTAATTGCATTGAACCTGCATGTTTCTTTGCACATACCGCACTCGGTACAGAGCGTTTTATCCATAATGGCAACTTTCAGCCCTTTGAACTCCTCCTGCTCCATGATTTCTGGATGCAGCAGCAGATGGAGGTCTGGTGCGTCCACATCGCAGTCTGCAATGACTTTTTTCTCTGCGAGTGCGGCGAAAGAAGCCACAAGAGTTGTTTTCCCCGTGCCTCCTTTTCCACTAATAACCGTTAGTTCTCTCAACATCTTCTAAATATTATAGGCTTTATTTTTTATAATATAAGAAAATGAAAGGAATAAAAGAACTGTTAGAGATTTCGTTAGAGATAAGGGATTCTATAAGAACGTACATTTCAGAAACCATAGACTATGGCGAGATAATAGTAAGAAGGGAGCGCGATGTAACGAGAAAAATAGACATGTTTGCGGAAAAGGCATTAGAGAAAGCATTGGCTGGTCGCAATCTGTGTGCGAGGATAATATCAGAAGAATTAGGCGACCATGTGTTCCCAAAAGGCGGTGACCCGAAATTCACGCTTATTTTCGACCCCATTGACGGGTCCACAAACGCTATTCTCGGCATCCCGTTCTTTTGCTCTTCTATTGCTTATTCTCCGAAAATAGACTGCGTTACTTTTGACGACATTCGTGCGAGCGTGGTTGCAACCATCTACGGGAAGACATATTATGCGGTAAAAGGCGAGAATGCATTTGTAGACGGAAAGAAGCTGCCTCGTAAAATAAAGGGTAAGACTAAACAAGTTCTCTCTATTTACACTTACGGTGCGGATTTGATACCCGAAGGGTTAATAAAATTTCAAAAAGAGGCTAAGAATGTGGTAGTTCGTGTGCTGGGCAGCATTGCAGCGGAGATATGCCTGGTTGCAGAAGGTGTAATAGATGCAGTGATAGATGTGCGTGGCTTAATAAACGGTTATGACATTGCAGGTGCCTCGCTGATCTTAAAAGAAGCTGGAGGAGTTATCACAGATATAAGGAGTGAGGAGCTGGAGGACGAGGAGGTAGGGAGAACGCAAAATATTTCGCTTGTTGCTGCCCTGGAGCCTGAAATGTATACGAGAATGCTAAGGTTAACTCTTTTATAACCACAAGATTACACAGATTTCCACGAGAATCCTTCTCTTAAAAAGAAAAAGTGTTGAAAATTCACAGCTACACAAACCTTTTTCGGCTATCAGCGTGGCGTCTTTCTCATGAAATACCTTCGCCGACTTCCTACTTGATTTGCGTATCTATCTCACCTGTTCTTCAGCAAAACCAGTCGGCGAAGGAGCCCAAAAGCCGATTGCGTATAACTTCGGTAATACCCGAACTCAAGTTCGTATATCCTTCCATTTTGGGGTTATATATACGAACTTAACATTTGCATATACTCACAAAATTGCTCAATATCTGCAATCCCTTCTTCGATGACTTCTCAGGATGGAACTGAACGCCATATACATTGCTGTTACTCACCACCGCAGCTAATTCCACCCCGTATTCTACCGACGCTACCACAGCGTCCTCATCTCTCGGCACGCAATAATAAGAATGCACGAAATAGAAATAATCGGCTTCGTCAATCCCTTCCAGCAGTTCTGAATGCCTGTGCAGATGCAAGTTGTTCCAGCCCATGTGTGGGACTCGCACCCCGGCAGGTAACCGAACTACTTTCCCGGGTATCAACCCCCACCCTTTTTCCTTGCCCTCTTCGCTCGCTTCAAATAAAATCTGCATACCAATGCATATTCCAAGCACTGGCACGCCTGATTCCACTATATTGAGCAGCTCCTCTGAAAAAGGCTTTAAGTTCCGTATGCCGTCGTCAAATGCACCCACGCCTGGAACAATAATGCCATCTGCGGTTCTCAGACTTGCGATTTCGTTATCAGTAATGAGCACCGGATTATCATACACCTTTTTCAGCCCGTTATATATGCTGAACAGATTCCCCATCCCGTAGTCTATTATCGCGACCATAAACCTTTCTTTAAAAAAGAAAGCTTTACCAAAGAAATATTTTTCTTCTTTCCTATCCTATCGTTTCAAGTTCATCAAAGAACACCTTCTCGGTATCCCATGGACCAGGACTCGCCTCCGGATGATACTGCACGCATTTTATGCCCAGATAAGTGTCCTCGAAACCTTCAACTGTATCGTCATTTGCATTTATCTGCGTTAGTTCCGCTATACCGTCCATCGAGTCTTTATCAACGGCGAAACCATGATTCTGCGCCGTTATGTACACACGCCCGCTTTTGAGGTCTTTCACGGGCTGGTTCGCACCCCGATGCCCGAATTTTAGTTTATACGTGTCGCAACCGAGCGCAAGCGCTATTATCTGTAAGCCAAGACAAATACCGAAGATAGGTATCTCACCTGCGAAATTCTTTACCACGCTCATTGCGTTTTTACCCCGCTTTGGGTCACCGGGTCCGTTAGAAAGCAGCAAAGCATCAGGTTCCGAACTTCTTATCTCGGATTCCCCAGCGGTTGCCGGGAACACAAAAATGTCCAAATCCCGTTCTGCTAAGTTCTTCAGTATGTTCCTCTTCACACCCAGATCAAGTACTGCTATCCTTTTTCCCTTCCCTTTTATCCTGTAATGTTTCTCGCACGTAACCTGCTCTATCAAATCAAGCTCAGAGATATCGGGTTGAGTCCTTGCAAGTTCTAACGCATTCGCTTTTTCGTCTTCACTGTAATCCTCTGCCACTTTCAAACATGCTTTCATCGTGCCGTATTGTCTCGTCTTTATCGTTAGCATCCTCGTATCTATTTCGCTTATCGCAGGCACTCCTTCTTCTCTCAAAAATTGGTCTATACTTCGCTTGCTTTTATAATGCGAAGGGAAATCGCATTTCTCCCTTACCACGAACCCTTCTACTTTTATCCCTTCTGATTGGAATTTAGCACCGCTCACACCGTAGTTCCCGATGAGCGGGTAGGTTAGCATCAATATCTGTCCCTTATACGAAGGGTCGGTCAGAGCTTCTTCATAGCCTGTGAACGAAGTTGCAAATACGAGTTCGCCTAATGCGGTTCCCTCCGCGCCCCAACCTTCTCCTTCTACCACGGTTCCATCTTCAAGTGTGAGAATTGCCTTCATCTTTGTATCCTCTATCCAACTTCTTGCCTGTGCTTCTGTTCCATCCATAATTTCCTGAAATAGTAGAAATACTCGTAAAGGTCAGGCAGATTGTCTGCCCAGATGGGTATGTGATTGTTCATTATATCCACTTTCAGATATAACGGTAAATCTTCAAAAATTCTCGCATCGTATTTATTCCCCATGTTTTGCCACACCTTTCTAAGAAGATTGGATCTGTTTTTACATCCAGGTGCAACAATACAGATGTCTATATCGCTACGAGGTGTAGCTGTGCCCTTTGCGTGAGAGCCGTAGAGCAGCAAAGCCGAAATCTCTCCTTTCAAGAATGAAAAATCCTTTTTTATTTCCCTTTTGTCCATTTCTTAATAACCTCCGAGAACCGTTCAAAATGTGGTGTTATGTTCTTTATGCTTTGAAAAGCTCTAATATCATCAATTTTGTTATATGAATGGACCACGATGTTTCTTAACCCATTTGCCTCGTTCAATACTTTTGCAAGTGTGTCATCAATAATTTTATTCTCCGCTAAAATTTCCACGTTTGTATAATCATCTTTTGGAAGCTTACCAATGTCTTTCACTACCATGGCAGCAATATCCAAGCTTGCCTCTACCGCTTCCTGCATTGCCTTATAAACTGCGAATCTCGCCATTTTGTCCTTTATACTTATATCCTCTTCGTACGGCGCAATCCACTCTTCAATGTCCATCTTTCTATCCAAGATAATTTCAATTTTCTCTTCATATCTTTTTATACGGTCTTTTTCCATGCATATTCCCCCTCACGCTCTTATTTAGTTCAGACTTGGTTATGATTGCATATAAATATTAAAGGATTTGAAGAAGCTTGAACTCCATATCGAAAAAGAAAAAGTGTCATTTTAAATACTCATTTATCGACTTCACTTCTATTTCGCTACCTTTCATTCCCAATATAGCAGATGCCGCCGCCTTCGCAGCTTGCATTGTGGTTATATATGGGATACCGAGTTCAATGCAAGCCATTCGTATCTGGTATCCGTCCTTATAGGACTGTTTATCCGTGGGCGTATTTATCACCAATTTTATCTCTTGCGAGTGCATCATTTCTACCACGTTTGGAGAGCCCTCATGCAACTTCCTTAACTTCTTTGCATCAATCCCCTGCTGCCTTAGATATTCCACAGTGCCATCCGAACCAACAAGTGCCAGCCCAGATTCTCTTAGCTTGCGAGCAACGTCCACTATCGCTTCTTTGTCCTCATCGCATACCGAAATGAAGACCATGCTGCCCACCTCTAATGACAGAGGATTATCAGCCGCGAGTTCGGACTTGAAAAACGCCTTATCAAATTCGTAATCTATTCCCATCACCTCACCTGTACTCTTCATCTCGGGTCCTAAAATGGTATCAACACCCTTTAATTTCGTGAATGGCAATACGACCTCCTTCACTGCTACATGTCCCGGTTCTACCTCTTTAACTCCCATATCTCGCAGTTTATGCCCCAACATCACCTTAGCTGCGAGCTTTGCAAGTGGTATTCCCGTTGCTTTCGCAACATACGGAATTGTTCTACTTGACCTCGGATTCACTTCCAGCACGTAAACCACATCATCCTTAACCGCCATTTGAATATTGAGCAACCCTTTTATCTGCAATCCGAGCGCTATTCTACGTACATAGTCCCTTACCGTTTCTATAACCTCCATAGATAATGATTGCGGTGGAATAACACAAGCAGAATCGCCGGAATGAATCCCTGCTTCCTCTATGTGCTCCATTATCGCACCAATCAGAACCTCTTCGCCATCGCATACCGCATCCACGTCTATCTCAGTAGCTTTTTCCAGGAATTTATCTATTAGCACTGGCTTCTCCTTCGATACACGCACCGCCTCACGCATGTATCTTACCAGCTCTTCTTCGTCATGCACTATCTCCATTGCTCTTCCACCCAACACGTAGGAGGGGCGAACAAGCACGGGGAATCCTATCCTCGATACTACTTCCTTCGCACCTTCCAATGAGGTTGCATATCCGCTATCCGCCTGAGGAATTCGCAGACGTAGAAGGAACTTACTGAATCTCTCCCGATCTTCTGCCATATCTATGTTCTTCGGGTCCGTCCCCATGATTACCGTCTTTGACCCTATCCTTTCCAGCTCGCGCTTCAGTGGCACCGCTAAGTTGACCGAGGTCTGACCGCCGAACTGCACCATCACGCCATCGTATTTCTCGCGCTCTATCACGTTCATCACGTCTTCAAGCGTCAAAGGCTCGAAGAAGAGCTTATCCGAAGTGTCGTAATCGGTGGATACGGTCTCTGGATTGTTATTTATGATGTGCGCTTCTATTCCTTCTTCCTTCAACGCCTTGACTGCATGCACGGTGCAATAGTCGAACTCAATCCCCTGCCCTATTCTGATGGGTCCTGCACCAATAATCAACACCTTCTTTCGTACCGAAGGCTTCAATTCGCACTCTGCTTCATAAGAAGAATAGAAATAAGGCGTTTTCGCCTCGAATTCCGCTGCACACGTGTCTACCATCTTGTAGGTGGGTATAACTCCTTCTTTTCTTCTGAGGTCGCTTATTTCCTCTCTCCTTCTTCCTGTCAGCGAGGCAATACGCGCATCGGTGAACCCCATTCTCTTCGCTTTTCTCAAATTACCTTCTAAATTCTCCTTTAATCTCCCCTCTAACTGTGTTATCTTCTCCATCTTTTTTATGAAGAACAGGTCTATACAGCTAAGTTCAGCTATCTCCTTTATGCTAATACCCCGTTTCAAAGCCTCGTAAATCGCGAAGATACGCTCGTCCGTTGGAGTTTCTAACAGACGTTTCAACTCCACTTCTGACCAGTGCTCATACCCAGTGCCAAAGTCCTTGTCTATGTCTAAGGAACGAAGAGCCTTTTGTAATGCCTCTTCAAAAGTCCGCCCTATCGCCATTACTTCGCCAGTGCTCTTCATTGATGTCGTTAAAGTTCTATCAGCATCAGAGAACTTATCAAAGGGCCATCTCGGTATCTTCACTACCACGTAATCTATTGCAGGCTCGAAGGAAGCAGGCGTCTCCGCCGTCACGTCATTCCTTATCTCATCCAGATGCAGCCCTATTGCTATCTTCGCCGCTACACGTGCAATTGGATACCCCGTAGCTTTTGATGCGAGTGCAGAAGACCTTGACACACGGGGATTTACTTCTATTACCCTGTACGAGCCTTCTTTTAATGCGAATTGTATATTACAGCCGCCTTCTACCTTTAGCGCCCGTATTATTTTTATCGCTGCGGACCTCAACATCTGATGCTCCTCATCGGTTAAAGTCTGAGAAGGCGTGACCACTATTGATTCGCCGGTGTGGATACCCATTGCATCAAGGTTTTCCATGTTGCATATCGTAATGCACGTGTCCTTTGCATCACGCATCACCTCGTACTCTATCTCTTTCCACCCAAGCACGCTCTCTTCTACTAAAACCTGATGAATCCTCGATACTTGCAGCCCGTAAGAGATTATCCCCCTCAGCTCATCCAGTGTCCTCGCTATTCCTCCTCCCGTGCCTCCCAGGGTGTAAGAAGGTCTGATTATGAGTGGTAGACCCAGTTCAGCCGCAACTTCCTCCGCTTCCGCCACGGAATTAACCGTAACACCCCTCGGTATCGGCTCGTTTATGCGTTCCATCGTTTGTTTGAATCTTTCTCGATCTTCAGCGTCATATATAGCTTCTAAAGGCGTTCCAAGCACTTTTACAGCGTATTTTGATAAAACGCCAAGTTCTGCTAATTCTGCCGTCATGTTCAATGCCGTCTGCCCACCCAGACCAGCCAATATGCCATCAGGACGTTCCTTTTCCACTATCTTCGCTACCACGTCCGCCACCAGCGGCTCTATGTATATGACGTCAGCCATCTCGAAATCGGTCATTATCGTTGCGGGATTGGAATTCACGAGCACGACTTCCACGCCTTCTTCTCTTAAAGCCCTGCAAGCTTGCGAACCGGAGAAATCGAACTCGGCTGCCTGACCTATCTGTATCGGACCCGAACCTATTACCAGTACTTTTTTGACGTCTTCTACTTTTGGCACTTTCCTGTTTTCCTAAATAATTTTCATTCTAAAAAATGTTTTGGTGAAATTTTCACTCTTATCCTAACGGTTACGGGTGTGATTACTGAGTTGGTCCACTATTTGCCTGTCCACGCATTCGTATTTAAAACAAAGGCGGAACTGGCGTTAGATATGCTGTCAATGGCAGAAGAGCGGGGCGTACCGTTCGCTTGGGTTGGTATGGACTGCTTCTATGGGCAGCAGCCATGGCTTCTCGAGCAGCTTGAAAGTGAAGAGGCCACATATATAGCTGATATCCCAAATGACACGCGAGTATGGCGGAATTGTCCAAAAGAGGAACGTAGCAATGGGAAGAGCTTCGGTTAGGTTGCTCTTTCTTTTTTCCTCTAAAATTAAGGGGTGAAATAAGGAGGCGTGAGAAAGGAATCTCGGTGATGTGTATATGTAAATGTGTACGTATGTAAGCATAGCATAAAGAACCTCGTTCAACAGGTTCTTATCTGCGTGTAATTCTTAAAGTGATATATTCAAAGTTTTATAAATGCGAAATGTGGGATGCATTATAAAAAGGTATATTATATCATGCACGTACTCAGGAGGAAATACGAATCGAGGTACAAGCCATGGCTAGAGCATCAAGGGAAGGCAATTGTGGGTGTAGGGAGGGCGAATTTGCTTCGTGAGATTCGTGAATCTGCATCCATCGCAAAGGCGGCAGAAAAGCTTTCTATTCCTTACAGGACTGCTTGGGAACATATAAAGAGGATGGAAGATGCGATGGGCAGTCCATTAGTAAAGACATACCGGGGCGGTGCAAAGGGCGGTGGAGGTGCAAGGCTGACAGAGGAAGGTGAAAGAGTTTTGCGTGAATATGAGAAGTATGAGCAATATTTGGAGCGATTGTTGGAGGATAAGGAATATTGGGAGGCACTGTATATGAAAATAAGCTCAAGGAATAGGCTTGGAGGTATTGTGAAAGGGATAGAGAAGGGGGAAGTTGCGGCTTCTGTAAGAATCGAGGTCACTGCGCCGATAGTCATAACTGCGTTGATAACAAAAGCTGCGGTAGAGGACCTCGAGCTTAAGGTGGGCGATGAGGTGGAAGCAGTGATAAAAGCAACAGAGGTAATGGTCTCGAAGGAGTAAGTAAAAACATGACTCATCTGCTCTTCGGCGGTATGGACGTAGTAGAACTGGCAGAGAGATATGGCACGCCACTTTACGTAACAGATGAGAGTAAATTGAGAGCTAATCTCAGGAGCTATAAGGAGGCTTTTGAAACGATTGATACCGACATATACTATGCGGTAAAAGCGAACGGAAATCTTGCCCTGCTGAAGATATTAGCGAGTGAAGGTGCGGGTGCTGACGTCTTCTCTGCGGGTGAACTCGAACTTACAAAGTTAGCGGGCATACCTGCGGAAAGGATATTGTTCAACGGGAACTCGAAAAGCGCGGAAGAACTAAGAGAAGCGGTAGAATCAGGTGTAAAAGTATCTGTGGATTCACTGGACGAGTTGAGAGTTTTATCCACGGTGGCTGAGGAGCAGGGTAAAGAGGTGGAAATTGCGATACGCGTGAATCCTGATGTGTCGCCGGCGGTGCATCCAAAGATTGCAACGGGTTTGAAAGAATCTAAATTTGGTATTCCATTTTACGAAGTGACTTCAGCATGTGAAGAAGCGAAAAAGCTGCCGAACATCCTGCTTGCTGGCTTGCATTGCCATATCGGTTCGCAAATATTAGACGTAAACGTCTTTAGCGAAGCAACGAAGAAGATGATGGACCTCGTCGAGATATTATCTGAGAAGGGCATAGCACTCAAATTTGTGGACCTCGGTGGTGGACTTGGGATAGGCTACCGGCGAGAGGAAAAGGAGATAGCTCCTACCCCAAAAGACCTTGCAGAGGCAATATTGCCGGTTTTTGAAAAAATGATGCATGAACTGGGTATAAATTTGAAACTCGTGCTTGAACCCGGCAGGTCTATCGTGGGCTCAACAACAGTACTGCTGAGCCGCGTAAATGCCGTTAAGCGAGCGTATAAAAATTTCGTCGCGATAGATGCCGGTTTTAATTTGCTGATAAGACCTGTGATGTATGATGCGTATCACGAAGTGGTGGTAGCGAACAAGATAAATGAACGCACTTCTGAGTTATACACCGTTGTTGGACCTGTGTGCGAAGCCGGAGATATAATAGCGAAGGACAGAAAGCTACCAAAGGTGGAGAGAGGCGATTTACTCTCGATATTGGATGCAGGTGCCTATGGCTTCTCGATGAGTTCGCAGTATAACGGGCGACCGAGATGTGCGGAAGTGTTGGTCTGTGATGGAAAAGCAGATTTGATAAGGTCGAGGGAAAGCATTGAAGATTTAATAAGGAATCAGAAGATACCTGCAAGGCTGAGGTGACCTGGAAGTGGTTTAGAAGCTTGGACTATTGGCAGTTTTGCTTTTTAGCGGTTTAGCGGTTTAAATGGTGCAGTGGGAGCAATTAGCGGTGCTGTGGATATAGCACTTGCAACAAAAGGTGGTACGCATAGAGAGCGGATGGCAAAGGAAGTTGCTGCTGAGGCAAAGACAGACTTGGCACAGTGCCCTATAGAAGATTGCTGGGATAAAAATTCCCAGATGACACGCGAGTATGGCGGAATTGTCCAAAAGTTGAAGTACCAGAGCGCAAAGGGAAACGAGGACCTCAGCCATTGCGGGAGAGAGTTGTCGAAGGAGAACCAGAGCCAATTAAAGTGAGGGAATTAGCAAAAAAGATTCCTGAGGTGGAAAAGGAACGTATTTTTCTGAGAGATACCGAAAGGAAAGAGTTATGGTGTTTCAATTTATGCCCGTTTATACGATTAATCCTGTGTGAATTGATCTTCTTGGTGTCCCGTTAGGGTTAATGAAGTTTGTGCCGTGTGGTGAATGAGGTGGTTGCATGGAGAAAAGATTATATAGCTTCTAATATTATAATGTGACAAAGTCAAGCAAATTACTCCCTCTTACCTTCTTACATCCCTCTTCATTTCTTTCAATCCCTGCTTCAACATCTTCACTTCGGCTTTCAACGTCTCCAGTTGTACCCCCTTATCTAATACCGGTGGCATCTGTGGATTTTTTATTTCCAGTGCGCCTATTGGGCAAACCCTATCACAAACGCCGCAGCAGGTGCATTCATTGTAATCAATAATTGATTTTTTTTCAACTATCGCAATCGCATTATCTGGACAGACCTGCGCACATTCGCCACATCCTTTGCATAGCCTCTGATCAATAATTGGGATCCACATTCTATTCTTAGTCTTAAAAAGATTTATAAAGGTTCCTACTTAAATATAAGTAAATCAGTCGGGATAGCCAAGAGGCCTAAGGCGGTAGGTTGCTAACCTACTTCCCCTTACGGGGAGCGAGGGTTCGAATCCCTCTCCCGGCGCTGCGCAATGTCGAACCCTATTTTATGGATGTATGAAACAATATTGAAAAGAGGGATATTGAATTCTCCTATCCCCGTGAATCATGTCCTGCTTGTCTTAGATGAAACTGACCTTCTTCCTGATGAGATGGGGATGGAAAAGCTAAGGCACTTCATAAAGTGGTGTCAGGCACTGAAAATAGATATTATAAGTGTTTATATCGGCTTTATCCAGGATGGAATGGAGAAGAAGTTATTGGAAAAAGCATACTCTCACCTCGTGCAGCATATAACAAAGGCGTTGAGTAAAGAAAAAGCCCCTGTCGCAATATATACTGATACACCGGCTCTCGAATCCGAACCAGGAACAGCAAAAATCATAAATGGTGTAAATAATGAGGGCAATACCGGTAAAACAATAAGCATTTCGATAGGTTTAGGTGGTAGAAGCGAGCTAACAAAGGCGATAAAGAAGATTGTAAAAAAGGTGAAATCAGGTGAGATAGAGCCTGAGGAGATAGACGAGAAAGTAATAGAATCTGAGTTAATATTCAAATCAGAACCTGACCTTGTCATCAGGTCTGGCGCAACTCGCTTGACTGATTTCCTGATATGGCAATCGGTGTACAGTGAATTTTATTTCACCGATGTCAATTGGGCAAAATTCAGGAAAATAGACCTTCTCAGGGCTGTTCGTGATTTTCAGTGGCGCGAGAGAAGATTTGGACGGTGAAAAACAGGAATATGCTCAATAAAGAGAAGAAAAACCTAAATCCTAATTTCTAAACTCTAAACAATTTCAAAATCTAAAATCCAAAAATCAAAGCTTTCTTTTCTAAAGAAAGGTTTTGAATTTGTAATTTTGGTCAT
>JAODGL010000063.1:17897-18463 GCA_025464585.1 Methanosarcinales archaeon | reverse complement strand
GACAGGAGGAACTGGGGATATAGGTGGGACGGGAAAAGAGCACGATTGGAACATAAGCAAAGAAATTGTCGAGCGTATAAAAAAACCTGTGATACTTGCTGGTGGATTAAATCCTGATAACGTCGCAAAAGCAATAGCACTGGTAAAGCCTTATGCCGTGGACGTGTCCAGCGGTGTGGAAAGCGAAGTGAGAAAGAAGGATGCGATGAAAGTGAAGAAATTCGTAAGTACCGCAAAACTGGTGGACAGACAATAGCCTTTTTATTTGACTAAATATAATATTAGGATAAATGGCAATGGCAGAGAAAGGGGGAGTCCGCAAAGAAGAAATAGAAGCGGTTATAATAGCAGAGCTGCCGAGGTTAATCGCAGAGTCTCCAGCATTCCGACAGCAGTTAATAGGTATTGTAGCTGAGTTATTTGTAAGAAAGGAAGAACTAAAACAAGTGCTTGATGCAATAAGGGACCTGAGAGAGGATTTCAATACACGGTTTGAGGAGCATTCGCGAATACTTGAGGGTCACTCGAAGAGACTTGAGGAAGTGTCAATGCGGCTTGAGGAACAT
>JAODGL010000063.1:11481-17804 GCA_025464585.1 Methanosarcinales archaeon | reverse complement strand
ATGTCAATGCGGCTTGAGGAACACTCCAAAACCATCGAAGAACTGATGAAAAGACAGGATGAACATGAAAAGAGGTTGGAATCTGCTATTGGTGGACTTGGTGCAAGGTGGGGGATAATGAGCGAAGAATCATTTAGACAGGGATTAAAAGGTATCTTGCAAGACCTTGGATTAAAAGTTGAAAGATATCTTGATTATGACCCGGAAGGGTATGTGTTTGGGCATCCGGATCAGGTAGAGTTAGATATGCTTATCAAAAACAAAACTGTTTTACTTGTAGAGATTAAGTCCTCAATAAGTAAAGAGGAAATGCATATATTTCAAAGAAAGGTGGAATTTTACGAACGCAAGCAAAAAGTAAAAGTAGAAAGAAAGGGCGTTGTATCTCCTTTTGTTGACCCACGGGCAAAGCCAGTCGCTGAACGATTTGGGATAGAAATTTACACCTCCGGCTATGACGTGAGAATTTGAATGGAGTAAAAGAGAGAAAACATGTTGAGCAGACCTGATGAACACGGGAAATATGGAATATATGGCGGGAAGTTTGCGCCTGAGGTACTGATGTCTGCATTAGAAGAGCTCGAAGAGGCATTTAATGATATTTCCAACGACAAAAGTTTTAAAGAGGAGCTGGACCTGCTTTTACGAACTTATGCAGGTCGTCCAACCCCTCTTTACTTCGCGAAGAATCTGTCTGAGACGTATGGGGGAGCGAAGATTTATCTAAAGCGTGAGGATTTGGTGCACGGTGGTGCACATAAGTTAAACAATACTCTGGGGCAGTGTTTACTGGCAAAGCACATGGGGAAGAAACGAATCATTGCGGAAACTGGAGCAGGTCAGCACGGAGTAGCAACTGCGATGGCTGCTGCGGTCCTGGAGCTTGAATGTGAGGTGTACATGGGCACCGAAGACATAGAGCGGCAGAAATTGAACGTGTTCCGGATGGAGCTCTTAGGTGCAAAAGTGAACCCGGTTGATTCTGGCTCTAAAACGCTGAAGGATGCGATAAATGAATCCATGCGGGATTGGGTGACTAATGTCGAGGATACTTATTACTTGATAGGGAGCGTAGTAGGTCCTCATCCTTATCCATTGATGGTACGCGAGTTTCAACGAATCATAGGCAAGGAGACAAGGGAACAGATATTGGATGCGGAAGGCAGGTTGCCAGACACCATAATAGCATGTGTCGGTGGAGGAAGCAATGCGATGGGCATTTTTTACGATTTCCTGGAAAAGGAGCAGGTGGAGCTTATTGGCGTGGAAGCCGCAGGTAAAGGTTTAGAGAGCGGAGAACATGGAGCTTCGATATGCGCTGGTACAGAAGGCGTTCTGCACGGGATGTATTCGAAATTATTACAAGATAAGCATGGTCAAATAAAACAGTCATATAGCTTTGCTCCAGGGCTTGACTATCCCGGTGTGGGACCTGAGCTGGCTTATTTAGCACAGTCCGGCAGGGTAAAAATGGTTTCAGCAACGGATGAGGAAACTTTGAACGCTTTTGAGATTCTATCCCGGAAGGAAGGAATAATCCCTGCTCTGGAATCTGCTCATGCGGTTCATTATGCAATAGAAGAAGCGAAGCGGAAGGGAGAAGAAAGTTTGATTGTGGTGAACCTCTCTGGGAGGGGTGATAAGGACATATTCCTGGTGGAGAAGGTGCTGGGGTAGCAAAATCCCAGTACAATTAAAAAATGAAAGCGAAGGGGAAGGATGAAGAAACAAAGGCGAAAGTTGCATCAAGGAACATATATGTGGCATGCAATACAGGGAAAAGAGAAGTGCGAGGGAAAGAAATGGGAAAAGGACAGGATGGGAGGGGCTTAGAGTTAGTTTATGGAGCCAAAGTAATTGAACCGCCGTATCTCATTCGCAAGTTCGACGTCAGCGAAGAGGAATACGACCAGCTTACCGATGAGGACACAAAAGCGGACCTTTTTGACGGCACGCTTATTATACATTCCCCTGCTTCTATCCGACACGAGGATATTTTTGGGTTTTTATTTCCGTTAATGCGCATGTACGCTGAACATAAACGGATGGGCAAAGTTCTCGGTTCTCGTGCGACAATGCATCTCGCTCACTGCCGCAAGTTCGAGCCTGATGTTCTATTCGTGAGGAAAGAGAGATTGGAAATACTTAAAGATAAAGAACTGGACGGGGCGGCGGATATGGTCGTGGAGATCATCTCTCCGTGGACGAAAGAGTATGACCTGTGGGAAAAGCGGCAGGTGTATCACGATGCGGGGATAGATGAAATATGGTTCATTGATGAGGAAGAGCGTGAAATCGTGGTTGACCGAAAAGAAGGAAAGAGATACTCCTCTGAGGCAATAACTTCGGGTAAGCTCGAGAGTGAGGTGATGCGGGGCTTTTTTGTGCAAGCAGAGTGGTTCTGGCAAGACATTCTGCCTAATCCTTTCTTCTGTTTGCAAGAGATTTTAAAAGAATAACGCAGCGATGAAATTCTATCAAACCGTTCTTTTGAACGGCTTCGCATTTTTTGATTTTGATACAGATGTAACACCCACGATAAGTAAAGCTATCTCCGGCTGTCCAAAAAGTGAAAGAAAGAAAATGCGAGTGCCTTCTCGCTATTTTCTTCCACACCCCTTCTCCTCCCTTATCATGCCGGGGACGGGGTTCGGACCCGTGACCTCTGCATTATGAGTGCAGCGCCCTAACCAACTAGGCCACCCCGGCTTTCATTTTTGCATTGCTTTCCTTTAACTCCCTGCGCAGCTCACCGATAGATGCGACCCTCTCAGCAACGGCATCATGCTGATGGATGCTCTCTTCGTTTATCTGTTTTATGTTAATAATAGAATCATCAGGTAGCTCATTAAAAGTTTCTACCACCCGCTTCGCCATCTCGCGAACACAATCTTCAACGAACATGGGTTTTTTATGCGCGGTTTCTACCAGCTTCGCCTCATCCGGGCGCTTCAAGATTTCATACGTTTTAGCACTCATTGAGCGCTCTATTATCCTCATTATCCTCTCCATAGGGACTTTTACATCATCTTCTACCTCGATGGATATTATACCTCTGCCTCTTTGATTATGCGTTGCCATAGGTACGGTATTCAAAAAAGTATCCATATCCTTTTTGGCTATTCCCAGCTTCGCTAATTCCGCCGCCACTTTTTCCTTCATCAGTTCCTGTGCGCAGGGACAGGCAGTTATTCCTACAATTTCCGCTCCTATTATTTTTTTTATTCTCACATCGTTGTCAGGAGTGCGAAAAGCTCTTGCCTCTGCGAAGATAGTTGCAGGCTCCTGGCAAGATATCTTCATCACGGGCGTTCTTTTTTTTAACATATACTCGCTTTTCATCCCTACTTCGGCGGTGGAAGCGTATTCGTGGAGCTCGAGCACCCTCTTTGCTACTTCACTGCACAATTCCTCTACCTCGTATATCGGCGTGCTGATAGCCTCTTCCAGCACTTCATACATCGCCTCGAAATTCCGTGACAAATTTGCTCCTTTTATATCGCTTGGAAGGTCAACGAAGATGTGGAAATCCGATATAAGAATTACAGGTCTTTTCCCGCCAGCTCTCGCTACCTCCACCAGTTTCTTCACATTCCTTACGCCCACCCTCGTCAGGTTTATTTTTATCTCCGGACTGCCGGCTTGTACATCAGGCAAAGGTAACACCATGATTTTTATTTATATCCTTAACCTTGTTAAACTTTTTTATTTTTTTGAACTCTCATCTTCCATAGAACGGCTCTCTATACCTCATCGCTAACTTCAATTTGTTTATTATGTGCCTCTCGTCCACGCTCTCTATGGGAACGAGATGATCATTTCGCAGTAAACATGGCTTTATCTTTCCATCAGACGTTATTCTTAACCGGGAGCAGTTCGCACAGAACTCCGTATTATCTATCGGGTGAACAACCTCTACTTCTACGCCATCCACAAAATATTTTCGCCTGTGCTGCAACCGTCTCGTTTTTATAGCAGATGCCTTCGATTTGAGTTCCGCTTCAACTCCGTAAAAATCCGCTTCATAATTTAGCATGGTGTGGGGCTCTGCCCCAGGACCCTGCAAGGGCTTATGGTTAAAACAAGGAATTAATTCTATTAATTGCAGGATTGCCACTTCCCCCCTTTTATTGCACTCACGCACAAAATCCATCATCCCAACTATCTCATCATCGTTTATTCCTTTCAGGAGAACCATATTCAGCTTGACCGGTGTAAGACCTGCATCAATCGCACTGTATATCCCTTCAATCACCTTTGGCAGATTGTTGCTCGAAGAGGTGATGAAATCGTATCTTTCCTCTTTTAGTGAATCCAGACTGACGTTCACCCTATCCATGCCTGCATCCGCAAGTTCAGCCGCATATTTCTTTAAGAATACGCCATTTGTGGTTGCCGATATGTCGTCTTCAAAATCTCTCATGCCTTGAACGATGTCCACAAGGTCATCTCGCAGCAAAGGCTCGCCACCTGAAAATTTTATCTTTCTTATGTTAAAATAACCCGATGCAACTCTTGCTATTTCTATTACGAGCTCAGCGCTTATCTCCTCCCCCAGTTCTCTTCTCCCTTCTCCCTCACGATGACAATAGATACAGTTCAAGTTACACCGATTCGTGATAGAAAATCTCAAACTCCTTATTTCCCTGCCGTAATCGTCTATTAATCTCTCTTTCTCACCTTTTACGCTCTTCATCTTCTCATCTCTTTCCTTCCTGGATAGAAGATTTATATATTCTCACGGGTATACTAATAAAAAATGGCTCTTATAGTTAGTGGATTTGTTGGTAAACGGAATATTGCAAAACTCCCAGGTGAAGAAGAAAGTGCCGACCTCTATCTAAGAGTAGAACCAGAGTACTTAGATGCTTATGATTTAAAAGAAGGTGATAAGCTCATTGGAGAAATCATAAAGGTCGGTTCCCATGAAGGAGCATCTGAGTATCCTGATTTAAAAGAAAAAAAAGTATCATTTATAGTTGGAAGAATCCGGGAGCGGGTTTATCTATCTGAGCGAGATTGGCCGATGTTTAGAGATAGAGGGCTTGTCAAATCGGGTTTTTGGTTAGAAGTGAAATTTTCAAAGGCTGTAATTGAAGATAAGGAAATAGAAATCTATTCGAAAGCAGATGTGAGAGTATGAACCAGGAGTCTGTTTTAAAAGAAGCTGAGGTTGAATGGAATAGAGCGAAATACCTCTACCAAAATTTCTTAAGTCGAAAGGAGAAGGAATTAGATAAAGCATCGGAAGAGCTATGGGGTGCGATAAATAGTCTTCTTAGTGGAATTCATCGTATAAAAACGGGAAGAGGATTAGGGAAACATGGCGAGACCGGGAATTTTGCAGAGGAGATTTGTGTGCAAGAAGGGATTGAGAATCTATTCCGGGATGCTGAAGACCTGCATCACAATTTTTACCATAATATATATGAAAGGCATGAACTTCTTAAGAGGGTGAGGAGTTCTGAGAGATTTTTTGACCTCTTAGAGTACAAGCTTGCGGAGTTATTAAAAGTCTAAAAATTATATAGCCCGGGACGGATTCGAACCGACGTCACGAGGTCCAGAGCCTCGGATGATTGACCTCTACACTACCGGGCTATTCTTATATATTTTTCTTTTTTAACTTTATGAGCCAAGAAGTCTCCCTCCGAAAGGGGGAGATGAATTTATGGTAGGGTGTATCGAGAGTAACTAACTCTCAAGTACCATACCACTAAAAGTATTATATATAAATGTAAATAAATTTGAGAAAGGAATGCTGGGGCAGGGACTGCCCTTTGCGCCTGAGGAGATGGAACTCACGAAAATTTGAATCTCAAAACGAACGTGAGCACGGCGAATATCAAAACCACGAGTTCTGTTCCACCACCGATGATTGGGATTTCAGGTACACCTGGCGAGGGATTGGTTACATACTCTATCTCATCCACTTTCCCTGGAACTATCCACGTGAAGAGGGCACTCAATCCTGTCTCCTTCAGACCAAACCAGAATACGAGGTCATAACTCTTCTCAGAAAGCGGATAGAATAGAAACACGCCGTTATAAAAAGCATCAAGGAATATGTGGAACGCTAAGAGTAAAGATGCGAGAATGAAGTATTTACCGCTTATGTTGAGGTTTAAGCGATTGCAGATAACCATCGCAAGTAGCGGAATGAATATTATAAACAGGTTATGGAGTGTCGCCCTATGCACGCCTATAAAAGAGTCGAGGTCGCATAATAGACCAAAAGGAAGCAATCCCAGAGCAGGCTTGAAATCTTCGCACTTCAAGCATGAAGCGAGAAAGAAAAGTGTCAGGGCGAGATGAAGTCCAAT
>JAODGL010000063.1:2637-11282 GCA_025464585.1 Methanosarcinales archaeon | reverse complement strand
CCGAGCAGCGATACAACGTAGATAAATCCTGATGCAGCGTCCAGAATCTTCGCCATTCTTTTCTCCGTAGTTGTAGGTGCAACGAGAAAGATCAAATCGGTTTCATGCCTCTCGCATATTTTTAGCAGTGGTTTTGACTCCTCTACTGGTAAATCCGGCACTATTAACCCTTTTATGCCCGTTGATTCGCAATCTCTTACGAATTCCTCCAGACCTCTTTGTAAGACCAGATTATAATAAGTAAGGCAGACCTTTTCCACTCCTTTTATTCCCGCAGCGACTTCAAAATATAAATCCGGATTCATTCCTGCTCTCAAACTGCTTTCACTCGCACGTTGTATCGTAACGCCATCTGCGATGGGGTCAGAGAAGGGCAAACCAAGCTCCAAAATGTCCACTCCTCCTTTAATTAAGGCATCTGCTATCTCTTTTGTTTCCTCAGCAGCGGGATAGCCTGCCGTCACGAAACCTATCAATGCTTTCTCTCTCTTTTTCCTCAGTTCCTTGAACTTCTCTTCTAAGCGTGGCATTCAAAATTTTAAAATTCCACCTTCAACGTAACTATCTCAAAGGGATTCATCGTCAACTCTATTCTTTCACCCTCTATTTTCAACTCTTTTTTCACTTCCTCATCCTCTTCCTCCAGCATATTCACCACCTTGACCGCTTTTGGTTCCCTGAACAATGTGATTTCAGCATCCGTCTCTTCTCCATCCGTCTCGTAAAATCGCAGGATCATTTCGTCACCCTCCTCCGCTTTTTTCAACGCAGATAAAATAACGTTCCCTGGCTCTATATTTAAAAAAGACCGTTTCAAAGGAAGTTTTTTATCCCCCCGCAACTGCACTGCATCCAAACGAGAGTTGAATTCTAAAGCGCGTTTGTAGGACGCAGCTTCACGCCAATCTCCGCGGTGCGGATAAATGGAATATCTGAATTCGTATCTTCTCAACTCCTGCGCATCCGGAACCGGAATTGCAGGACCTGTCCTGCCATCCGAAGACAGCATTAAAACGCTCCTTAGCAGTGTTAGATAGATGTCCCCATCTCTTACTTCATTCTCCGGTATCCCCCTGTGCATTACGGTCAAGCCCTTCTTTCCATCGGAATAATCAATCCATTTCAGCGAGGGGAATACTCCACATGGCTCCTCTGCCCACTTCTCCTTTGGCTTATAGTACCACTGGTTTGTCGGTCGTGAAACAGCGCCAAATTGACTGCCACAGGTATAAGCCAAAGATTTCATCGCTGTGGAGAACCTGACCCTGAGCCGTGCCCTCGGATGCTTGTCCACCACAGTCGTGATGAAATCTATTCTCGGAATGTCCTTATAAACGATTATCTTCTTCGTGCACTCCAGAAATTTATGCCGCCATATAAGTGGCTCCAGTTTCTCTGTTAATCGGTACGGCCAGCGTAGCGAGAAATAATTTGTCTCGACATTGATAACACGCCTCAAAGGACTTTTATTTATATAGAAATTCTCTACCCGGAATGAACCGTACTTCACTCCTTCTCCCCTTTCTGTTTTCAGTGGGATATCCATGGCTTGTCGGTGGTAGTAAAGGTCGCCAGTTTCTTCCTCCAGCACAAGCTCATTTGCCGTGCAAAGCCGCTCGCGCTCACCGCAAATCACATCAACCAAGCCCGTGCCCGGGTCCACATCAACCCAAAAGAATCTGTTTTCTATCGTGTTCCCCCTTATCATGATAAAATTCGGGTCATAACGATACCGTTTTGGCTCTCGCTCGAGGATTTTATACACCTTGTATCCTACTGCCGGGACCGTGGGAACAAATCCTATACGAGCATACCTCAACGTATCATCCTCATATCTCGCAAACTTTATAATTTCCACGTCTATCTCCTCTTCCCCACACTTTAATCCTTTTATCGTTACTACTTTACCCCTGTCAAAGTGCAAATCCATCTCTATCCAGTTCCTCACTTCCCACGACAGCGAGTTAAATACTATTATATCCCCGTAACCGTGCCTCCGCGGAGGCATATTTTGCCGTTCCTTCGATTCCGCCTCTATTATTTGATTATGCACGCGAAGACAGCGAGCAGCCATTTCAGTATTGAAAAAGCCGCGGAAGTGCCTCACCTCCTCGTAACCGGCATCCATCCCGGTTCCGGGAGCCACATCATGAAATGCCAGGTACAAAATTTTACGCCATGAATTCCTCGTCTCCTCTGATGGGTAGGAGTGGTTATTCAGGAAGTAGTTTATTGTGCCCCATCGCTCGCAACATATCAACCAACCCTCGTACTCGCAAAGCTCCTGTTTTAGCCACATCCTGCTCGAGCAGCAATTCGGGAATACTTCAGAATACTTTCCTGAATACATCTCTCCTTTTCGCACGTCCATCTTAAGTTTCTTCTCTTCTATTTCCCTCTTCAGTGCTTCAAAGAATTCGATTGGCGTTGCTATCTTCATCTCCGCTACTTCTCCTTTCTTCTCATTCCATTCCCTCACAACCTCCAGCGTTTCCGGCTGTGGCATCGTAACTCCACTACCGGAAGGCATCAAGATATGAGAGGTTGCCGCCAAAGCTTTGAGTTTCTCATAGCTCTCATCCAGCTTTGTCAAGTCCAATCCCGCGCGGTACCCTAAAGGCATCCAGTGAGCTAAAATCTTCGTGCCATCCAAACCTTCCCAGAGGAATTCCGAAGGCTTTCTCTTCGTTGCTCCCCTTCTGAATGCAACATATCTGTATCCAGATTTTTTGTATATCTGCGGTAGCTGGGCATTCAAACCAAAGCTGTCTGCCTGCCACATTACCGGAACATCAACCCCGAACTTCTCCTTCACGTATCTCTTACCAAACAGGATTTCTCTTATCAACGTTTCTCCATCAGGGAGCATCGTATCTGCCATCAGGTATTCCCCGTCAGCAATCTCTATCGCGCCTTCTTTTATGCCCTTTGCAATCTTTGAGAATACTTCCGGATACCTCTTCTCCATCTCCTCTAACAGAAAGGTTTGCTCAATCAGGAACTTGTAATCAGTATTTTCAACAAGCTCTGCCACCTCCTTCAGAATGGACACCATGTTGATGTAAAAGTAGTCCTCTTTCGTGAAGACCCAGATAGCATCGTAATGCGTGTGAGGAACGAGATAAATCGTAGCTTTTCCTTCTTCCTTTTCGTTTGTCATATTTCCCAACTATTAAATATATCTACAATAAAAGAAGTTTAAATGTGTTTGCTATATACAATAAATTATCATCAAAAAAAGGGGTGTGGTATTATGGTTCAACAAGAACAAAAAGGAAAATACAAATTTATCGTAATGGTTATCCTCTTAGGTATTTGCTGCTTTCTCACTTATTATTTCCATAAGGAACTTACACCCCCTCGCGGTACAGTTTTTACACACTTCTTTTACGTTCCGGTTATCTTAGCATCGATGTGGTGGCGAAGAAAAGGATTAGCTGTGGCGATATTTTTAGCGTTGTTTCTAATTTTCAGTCACCTTTTTATTGGAATGGAGGCGGAGACTATTAATGATTTAATCCGGTCTTCCATGTTTATTGATGATTTAATGCGGTCTTCTATGTTTGTGATTATTGCCCTGGTGACTGCTATGTTAAGTGAGCGGATTGCGAAGATGATTAACAGTCTCAATCTAATTGGCAGTGAAGTAGCAAGGGTAGCAAGGGAAGTAGGAGTGGAAGGGGATCTTGGCGCGCAGGGAGAAGTGCCGGGTGCTGCGGGAGTTTGGAAGGAGCTGACTGATAATGTGAACATGCTGTCCGCAAACCTGAGAGACCAGGTTAGAGATATTGCTAAGGTAGCCAACGCATTAGCCAATGGTGACCTCACACAGAGAATCACGGTGGATGCAAAGGGGGAGCTACTGGAGCTAAAGAATACCATCAACAGCATGGTTGACCGGCTCAATCTAATTGGCAGGGAAATAACAAAGGTAGCGCGGGAAGTAGGAGAAGAAGGGAATCTTGACGCGCAGGTAGAAGTGCCGGGTGTGGCGGGGGCCTGGAAAGAGCTGACTGATAATGTAAACATGCTGGCTGCAAACGTGGCAAATCAGGTTAGAGATATTGCCAAGGTAGCTACTGCATTAGCTAATGGAGACCTCACGCAAAAAATCACGGTGGATGCAAAAGGAGAGCTGCTGGAGCTGAAGGACACCATCAACAGCATGGTTGATAGTCTCAATGCCCTTGTTACCGGGGTGAGGGATTCCGCCAACAGAGTTGCCTCAGCCGCTCAGGATATCGCATCTTCAGGTACCGAGATGATCACATCCACAACACAGGTGGCAGCAGCAGTGCAACAGATAGCAAAGGGTGCACAGGAGCAGGCACAGAAGATAGAGGAGGCATTCAGGTCTGTTGAGCAGATTTCTAAGGCTGCTACTGATGTATTGGACAGAGCGGATGAGGTGAACAAAGCAGTATCTGCTGCGGATGAGAGTGCCCATGCAGGTCTAAAAAAAGCGGCTGAGGTTGCCGAAAGTATGCAGAGAATATCAGAGGTGGCAGAAAAGACATCCGCAACCGTTGATGGCATGGCGCAGCGGGCTGATGAAATTACCAAGGCACTAAGTGTTATCACAGACATTGCATCTCAGACAAACCTGCTTGCATCGAATGCTGCAATAGAGGCTACGAGAGCTGGCGAGGCAGGCAAGGGGTTCGCTGTGGTTGCAGGAGAAGTACGCAGGCTTGCAGAGAGCAGCAAAAAATCAGCAGAGGAGATTGCAGAACTTGTGCGGTCTGTGCAGAAAGAGACAGCATCTGCTTCAGAGACGGCGAAAACAATGGCGGAAATTGTAACAGCAGGCATGAAAGCGACAGCTAAATGCCCACCGGCTTTTGATAACATCGCATTTACAATGAAGCAGACACTAAATGCAGCGCAGGCAATTTCAGAAGCAGCAGCGCAGCAGAAAATGAGTATTGAATCTATTGTAAGGATGGTGGAGAAGGTGTCCACGATTGCTGAGGAAACAGCATCAAGTTCTGAGGAATCTGCTGCATCTGCCCAGCAACTGAGCTCCGCGATGGAACTGCTTACAACTTCTGGTCAGGAGCTGGCAGATATTGCCGCAGAACTCCAGGATGTCGTAGCAAAGTTCAAACTTCGAATATGAAATTCATGATTTTTCCGGTTTGGGGTGATAATATATGTCAGGAGAAAGAGCCGTTGCAGGTAAAGCAGAGGAGACGGAGATATTTGTAATCTTCATAATTGGTAATAAGGAATTCGGCGTGGATGTGATGAATATAAAGGAGATTGCAAAGATACCAAAAATTACAAGGGTTCCTCGCTCCCCAGATTTTGTTGAAGGCGTAATAAATCACAAGGGCAGCTTGACGGCAGTCATAAACCTCAGGAAAAGGTTTGGTTTTGAGCCTAAGGAGATAGATGCGGATTCAAGGCTAATCATAGCAGAGTTTGAGGACAACCCTGTTGGCATGCTTGTTGATGCTACCACAGAAGTATTGCGGATTCCTGTATCCGATATTGAAGCAACGCCTGAGGTAGTTACAACAGAGATTTCCAAGAGATTTCTGAAGGGTGTGGGCAAGGTTGAGAACCGGTCCATCATCTTACTTGACCTGAAGCAAGTGCTGGGGGGAGTGAAAATCTAAGGTATAATTATAATATAAAGAAAGAAGAGTAAAAAGTAATTGGTGATATGGATGGAAACTCAGGTATTGGCTCAACAATTGGAAAGATTTGAAAGGGACATGGATTGGCTCCAGAAACACTTTGATGACCTGACGGAGAAATACCCTAATGAGTATGTGGCGGTTCTGGATGAAAAGGTTGTGGATCATAGCAGAGACCTTGGAAGGCTTATGGGGAGAATTGAAGCTAAATATCCAAAAGAGCTTGACAGAGTTGCGATAAAATTCATAAGTCCAGAAAAAGTGGAGTTGATCTTATGAAAATAAATACAGTTTATTCATGAACAAGAAAAAAGGTGTGGTTATCATTAGTAATGAAGATGGATAGAAAATAAAAAGGAGGGGAAAAAGGAATGGGAAAGACAAGAATATTGTTAGTGGACGATTCTACATACATAAGGACGGTTCTTGGCAGCATAATAACCGAGGCGGGATTTGAAGTTGCGGGCGAAGCTGCTGATGGCGAAGAGGCAATTCGGAAGTATATGCACCTCAAACCCGACCTGGTATTGATGGATGTTATAATGGAACCCATGAACGGAATGGAAGCAACGAAGGCGATACTTGATAAAGACCCTGATGCGAAGATATTGATGGTTACGGTCTTGGAAGATAAAGATATACTTGTGGATTTAGCGAGGATGGGAGCAAAAGGGTATATCACGAAACCTTTTTCAAAAGATAAAATTGCAGAGAAAATAAAGGAGGTTATGGGGGAAGATGTCTAAAACAGAAAGAGAAGGAAATAGCTTCGAAGAAGAAATGCTGGAGCAAATATTGAAGACCTCCGCTTTGAAGTCCCTGATTTATTTGCAATTCTTTATTGGCAGAGTGATCAAAGTCGAATCGCTATCCATCCACTGGGGAACGGAGCAATTAAGAATAGGAAAGGATTTTGTTATCTCAAGGATAGAGTTAAGAGCGAAAAACGAGCTGGTTGGGAGTATATACCTTGTATTTCCATTCGAGGTCGCACACCGACTTACAGAAGACATGTATGGGGAGTTGATACCGGAGATTTCTCGAAAACATGTTTTAGACATGGTCGAGGAGATGACCAACGTTGTTTCTGTTCCCCTCAGCGAGACTGCCACTTTTTTTTCTCGTAATACGCCGGTCATTCCTTCGGTTGCTCATATAGTCAGCTATGATGAGTTCAAATCTTTACCGTTAGCTGAGGCATTGGTTTTAGAATTAAAGATGGGTAGCAAAATGAAATGGGACAAAATGAAAGGAGATATATACTTTGTGATGGAAGAAGGAACCGTAAAGAGGCTAAAGAGAACGCTGAAAAGGAGGGAGAGGGAGTAGTGGAATAAAAAATATTTGTATTTGGGATTTCACTCTTGCATCTCAAGAGGAAAGAAATGATAAGGGTATTGGTAGTTGACGACTCAGCATTAATGCGGCGTATGATTTCAGAGATGTTGAGGTCAGACCCTGAGGTTGAGGTGATAGGCACTGCACGGGACGGCATAGATGCGGTAGAAAAAACAGAAAAACTCATGCCTGATGTTATAACCATGGATGTAGAGATGCCGAGGATGGATGGATTAACTGCTTTGTGCTGTATAATGGCGAAGACCCCGGTACCTGTGGTGATGCTTACCGCGATGGGCAAAATAGAAGCAGATCTGGCGGTGAAGTCCTTTGAGTACGGTGCAGTGGACTTTGTATCAAAACCCAGCAAGACCATTTCTTTAGACATAGAAGAAGTGAAGAATGAACTGATAAGCAAGGTCAGGGCTGCCTCAACCGTGGATGTGGGGAAAATGGTTTTCAAGGTGGTGGAAAGGAGATTGATAGAAAAACTGTTAATACCGCCGAAAACAGACAAAAAAGTGCTGATTATCGGTGCATCCACAGGAGGACCGCAGGCACTATCAGAAATCATTCCGAAACTTCATAGAACCTTCCCATTAGCAGTTTTGATTGTTCAGCACCTCCCGGTTGGATTCACAAAAAGCTTTTCAGAAAGATTGAGCTGGCAGGGTTCTATCGCATTGAAAGAAGCAGAAGATGGAGATGCCATAAAACCGGGTCAGGCATTCGTTGCGCCATCTGGTTATCATATAGTGGTAAAAAACGGCAGGATAGGGTTAAACAAGATACCAAAGGTAGATGGTACGAGAAGCATAGACGTAGCAATGAAATCAGTAGCAGAAGCATACCAGGACAAGGTTATTGGCGTGCTGCTCAGTGGAATGGGAAAAGACGGTGCAGAGGGTATGCGGGCAATAAAGGAAAAAGGAGGCTCGACTATTGCCCAGGACGAACTCACAAGTGTTATATTTGGTATGCCGAAAGCAGCAATAGACATGGGTGTTGTGGACCGGGTTGCACCACTGCCGGATATTGTGGATGAAATAATAAAGGTGCTGTAATAAAAATACGCAAGTTATTTATTTATCTACCCCAATCTATTTAAAAGTCGGGAGGAGAAAAATGAAAGGAGTAATCATACTCGCCTTAAAGGAGATGGTGATAGAGAAATTTGGAATAGACAAATGGCAAAATGCATTAGTAAAAGCAGGGATTAAGAAAGAGCCTTTGATTTTGCCCATTTCAAATGTTGACGACCAGTTTTTTTTGAGCGTGGTGAATTCACTCTGTGAGGTTCTAAACATATCCTTCATTCAAGTGGCAGATGCATTTGGTGATTATTGGGTCAGTGTATATTCACAAAAAATGTATCGTATTTATTATGAAAATGTCAAAACGGCAAAGGATTTTTTGTTGAAGATGGATTCAGTTCATGTTGCTTCTACAAAAAGTATACCAGATGCTAATCCACCAAGGTTCGAATATGAGTGGAAGGATGAAAAGACCCTGATTATGAAGTATAAATCCAGACGGGGCTTGATAGATCTCATGGTGGGGTTAATTAAAGGGGTTGGCAAATTCTATAAAGAAGATTTAAAAGTAACTAAACTTGGCAGCGATAAAGTCGAAATTGTTTTTCAAAACTGATTATGATTAACATAA
>JAODGL010000063.1:0-2582 GCA_025464585.1 Methanosarcinales archaeon | reverse complement strand
TAATCCTTCAAATCTCGTATCCTAACGCACAAATGAAAATAGCCCTTGTTGGCATTCCTTTTGAATTCGGAAAACTTCTTCCACAAGATATTCCACTCTATTTCCTTCTTTATCGGGCATTTTTAAACCCTGATGCATCTTAAGCGACCACGACGCGAGTTCAAGATGGCGATGATCATTAGGATTAAACCGTGGTAAACTTAACTGCTCCATCACCTTTTTACTCAATCCCCGTTTGCTCCTCCCGCTTCGAGCACTTAAAAATTTATGAACGAGTTCAGAGTTAAGCACCGCACATACAAAATGTGCTTCCTCTTTCCTGTCCAGTGGGATAAAATAAATCGTTCCATCGGGAATAGGCAGCTTCTCACCAACCATCCGGTCTCTAATGGCGCTTAGCACCACAAATTCCGGTTTGAATCCCAAACCACACCAGCAAACTTTATATGGCTTCCATGTATACGTTCCCAGTCCAAACAAGCCATAAAACGGTTTTTGTGTGAATATACGCGACTTCCGAGCCGTAAAACGGTCTTTAAATCGTTCAAGGTATTTGTAAGTTAAGGGGAGCTTCCTTGCCAATTTCTCCTCGTTATCCTCTCCTGCTTTACGCTGTGGAATAATCGCATAAGTGTATCCTTCAATCTTCCACGCACTGATGTGTCTTGGTTGCAAGAAAGGGTAAACTGCCTCCGCTTCTATTTCATACACTTCCTTATCTTCCTCAGAAATTCGCTGAACAACCAATCTATCCCCATCCCGCTCAATTGGGCGAACAATAAGCACATCAGCAACATCGTGTTTGAGCCCATGACGAATCTCATAAACACAGTTCCCTTCCATGAATTCTGTTTCTTTTAAATCCGGCGTCAGAACGACCCAGGGGGACGTAATATCTCTGTCATTCGATGGTTTTGCCTCGCCCTTCTCTACAACTATCTCGCCATCACTTTTTGACCATGTCTCGTAAGGCACAGGATAAACGGTTTTAGCTCCCCTCTTTAGCACTATTATTGCCGTCTCATTTCCAATTCCAAAAGGATTCACTCTTCGCAAATCCGCTACTTCTTTAACCCCCAACCGCACATTCTCTCGAACATGGCGGATAGAAAAACGGCGGAACGTCTTACCTGAAACATTTGTCAATAAAGGCTGTTTGATAATAAAACCGCATAAACCACCTTCTTTTAAATAGCGGTGAATGGTGACCAGCGTGAAAGTTACCAGATAGTCATCGTTACTGTGTCCTAATTGTGCCTCTTGCCCATGAAAGTCGAAAAGAGCATATTCTGGCAGTAATTCCCGCTCTATCTGTTTTTGATACACACCTAAAAGAGAGTTCCAGCTAACCCACGGCGGATTGCCCACAAGATAGTCACACCCGTCAGGTAATAAACTGCTTACATCATCAAACTGACTGCTTGCAGGTCGCTTGAAAACCGTATCATAATGCAAGACGGGAATTTCGACATCGGGAAGAGGAAGCCCGAATTTTAAAGCAAGCCAACAGATCAGGTTCAGTCGTGCTGTCAGGACACAAAGCGGGTTGATGTCACAGCCAAAAACTGTCCGCAAGATGCCATTCAACACTTCTTCTTGCGATTCATCTTTGTTAGCTTGATATTTCATTTCAGCAGCAGCGAGAAGGAATACACCCGAACCACAGCCGGGGTCTAATAAAACGCTTTTTAAATCACCTCTAAATCCGCTCATCTCTATCGTTCTCTCCGCTAACCAATAAGGAGTGAAGTATTCCCCGAGGTCATGCCTGATTTGACGTGGTATTATTTCTTCGTATAAGTTTGTCAGTAGATTCGCCCAAGATGATACTGAGTCTCTGAGTTGATTTGCAAGGGAAGTTGCCAACCGCATAACAGGGTGGAATGCTTTGCTGATCTCTTTTTCGTCATAAACGGAAAGAAATCCATCACTCCGCAGTTCTGGAAGAAGGTTGTGTACTCCCCATCGCTCTCGATAAAAATCGGGGCTTGTAATGCAGTTAAGAACCTCGTGAATTGAAGAGTAATTCGCAGGTTGTATTTTGTCCATGCGGTAGAAAACAACACCACGTGCCAAAACAGCATAGAGAGATTGTAAAACGAAAAGGAGTTCCTTGGGTGATGCATCACAACCTAATTCCTTGGCGAGGCTTGAAAAATGTGTTTTCACTCTCGCTTGGTTCCAAATTTCGCCATAAAGGCTGCCAATACTTGCACACCACTGGGAATACTGTAATGCCTGTGGGTCTTGACGAAGTTGGCTTAGCAACCACTGCACGGTAGTCCTGTAATTGGATACGTCTATTCGCAGGTTACTTTTTCGTTTATTTGTGATTAACATTTAAATCCTCAACTTGAATAATACCAAGTTTCTCCTCTAATCGCTTTTTCGCTGGGTAACATCGGCACAGAAATCTCGAACGATATCAACATATTGAAGAAAATCGCTTTCTTCTCCACCAGTTTCATTTACCATGTCAAACGCTCCTTAGATTACATTATGGTTTACAAATAATAATTATTTTTTAAATAGAATAGAGGTGAATATAGATAATAGGTGTTATGTGGTAATGACTGAAAAAA
>JAODGL010000065.1 GCA_025464585.1 Methanosarcinales archaeon | reverse complement strand
GTAGTATAAAAAGTTCCAACAGATGAATCCTATCATAGAGACTGTTTTGGTTGCAATATGGCTGATGCTGCCTGCGTACATAACAAATGCGAGCGCAGCGTTTTTGGGCGGTAAAACGCCCATAGATAGAGGTGTTTTCTGGGGTAAAGCACGATTGCTCGGCGATGGAAAGACATACGAAGGTTTCTTAAAAGGATTCTCTTGCGGTTTTTCCGCTGGCATCTTTCAGCAACTGTTCTTGTGTGAGTATATAAAAATGCCTTCTTTTGGTCCTTTTCCCTCATTCTTAGCCACTTTATTTTGCTTCTCGGCAGGTGCAATGCTGGGTGACATACTTGGGAGTTTCATAAAAAGGAGGTCAGGGCTAAAAAGAGGTGCTCCTTTGCCTCTGGTGGATCAACTGGACTTCGTGGGCGGTGCCTGGCTGCTTTTGTTCCTGTTCGCAAGAGAGTGGTTTGTCAAAACCTTTTCGGTAGAGATAATCATTACGGCTGTTATTATTACCCCTCCACTCCATCTGCTTACAAATTACATTGGCTTTAAGATAGGGAGGAAAGGGGTGTGGTGGTAAAATCAAAAAGCGAAAAATATATATGTAACATTTGCACAGAGTATGTTGGAAACACTACTGACAATAAGAGAAATGATTAGAGATGAAGGAAACGGAGAGGAGAGAGGGAAGATAAGGATGGAGGGTGGTAAGATTGTTTTTAGCTGAACATTATCCGGTGCTTATCATTGTGGTATCCCTGTTTTCTGCATTTACTATCTTGATTGCGGGCTGGGTGAATAAGAAGACTTGTTTGCCTATTTCGCTTGCAACCATTTCCGTGCAACTATTGATGGCTATTTTCATTTTACGCCAGGTTATGTCCAGTGGAGCAGTACATTACTGGCTGGGTGGTTGGGCGCCTCCCTGGGGCATAGAATACGTCATAGATGCATTCAACGCATACGTGTTGGTTATAGTTCTCTTCATCTGCCTAATAACGGCGATATATTCAAAGAGAAGCATAGAAAAAGAGCAACCTCACAAAATCGTGCCGTTCTATGTCATCTTTCAACTTCTTGTCACCGGCTTATGCGGTATAACGGTAACTGGGGATATATTCAACTTATATGTATTCCTGGAGATCGCCTCTTTAGCGGCATATGCGTTAATTGCTGCCGCAGGTGGGAGAGCGTTGAAAGCAAGTTATAACTATGTGATTATGGGCTCAATAGGTGCTTGCTTCTACCTTCTTGGCGTGGGTTTCCTGTATGCTGTAACCGGCTCGCTTAATATGGCGGACCTTTCGCATTTGTTACCACCGCTGTACGGGAATAAAGTGGTGCAAGCGGCTTTTGTCTTCTTTGTCGTTGGATTGAGCATAAAAATGGCGCTCTTCCCGCTTCATATATGGCAGCCAGACGCG
The DNA here is from genome assembly GCA_025464585.1 of Methanosarcinales archaeon. Lineage (GTDB taxonomy): Archaea > Halobacteriota > Syntropharchaeia > Alkanophagales > Methanospirareceae > QMVO01. The sequence goes on along the minus strand of JAODGL010000065.1, from coordinate 14,709 downwards.
TATACGTATGCCCCTTCCGCGGTTACCGTGATAATCGCGGCGGCGATGTCAAAGGTCTCGATTTATGCATTCATCCGTGTCTTCTTCTCTGTCTTTACCACGGATTTTATCAGGATGTACGTGCCCATTGCCATTGTGATTTCCTGGATAGCTGCGGTAGCCATCATCGTGGGCTCGCTTATTGCAATAATGCAGACGAATTTGAAGCGAATGCTTGCTTATTCCAGTGTGTCACAAGTGGGCTATATCGTGCTGGGTGTGGGACTGTATTCAACTCAATGGGGGCTGCACGGTGCATTGATACACATATTGAATCATGCAATAACGAAAGGATGCCTGTTCCTGGCTGCTGGCGCCATTATATACCGGAGTGGATTGTGGAACATACGCGATTTCGAGGGTTTGGGTAAGAAGATGCCCTACACTTGCGCTGCTTTTACGTTAGCCGCGTTATCAATGATAGGGGTGCCGCCAAGTGTGGGATTTGTAACGAAATTGTGTTTACTGCTCGCATCCTTAGAAGCGGTGGAATACGGTTTTGTAGCCGTTATACTTGCCAGCACACTGCTCAATCTGGTCTATTTCTGGCGAGTTATAGATCGCATGTATTTTGTGCGGAAGGAGGGAGAGGAAGAAACCGAACATGAGATAGAAAAGGAGGAAGCACCGGTGAGCATGCTCGTTCCTACGTTAATACTCGGGGCGCTATGCATTATCGCCGGTATCCTCTGGCTCGCGGGTGCGAAGACAGCTTTACTACCAATAGTTGATCAGGCAGTGAATGCATTATTGGGCACGGGGGTGGTGGCAGTACCATGACAGAGGGAGCAATCGTTTCCAGTTACATACCGCTATTTGCAATTCTATGCCCTGCTACTGCTTCGTTCCTTATATTGCTGTCCAGCAAGCGACCGAATGTAAGAGAGAGCTGGACGATTATCGCGGGCATTCTGCAGTTCTCGCTCATTGCATCCATGATACCGACCATTTTGAACGATGAGGTCATAAGATGCACCTTCTTCCCGACGATGTTCAAGGGCATTGCATTTGGATTTAAAGTGGATGCTTTTGGTCTTATCTTCGCACTCACCGCATCCTTCTTGTGGATTCTCGTTTCGTTCTACTCCGTAGGGTACATGAGGTCTTTGCGCGAGCATGCGCAGACAAGATACTACTTCTGCTTTGCTATCGCCATATTCGGCGCCATTGGCGTTGCGCTCTCTGCGAATTTGCTCACAATGTACATATTCTTCGAGATATTAACAGTATCAACATATCCGTTAGTTATACATGACCAGAGCAAAGAAGCGATAAGTGCAGGGCATAAATATTTTGCATATTTGCTCACCGCGGGCGTTTTCCTCCTGTTCGCAATAATGATGACTTATTATCTTACGGGTACCACTGACTTCACAGGTGGGGGAATAAAAGCGTTAGCAGAACTTGGTCCCGCATATAAGTTAACGCTGGTGATTCTGTTCTTCTGTTTCTTGTTGGGGTTTATGAAGGCGGCGTGGATGCCGTTCCATAGCTGGCTGCCTACCGCAATGATAGCTCCCACGCCGGTAAGCGCGCTTCTACATGCAGTCGCGGTGGTGAAGGCGGGAGTGTTTGGAATCGTCAGGATTGTATGCTACATATACGGTGTGGATTTGATGACTTCACTCGGACTTGGATTAGCACTTGCGTGTATAGCGGGGTTTACAATGATTGTCGCTAATTTGTTTGCCATTGCACAGGACAACTTGAAAAGAAGACTGGCATACTCCACGATAAACCAGTTGTCGTATATAATCCTGGGTGTGGCGTTGTTAAGTCCCAAGGGGATAGAAGGTGCAATGATTCATATTCCATTTCATGGCTTCATGAAGATAACGCTGTTTCTATGTGCCGGAGCGATAATGGTGGTCACAGGGAAGAAGAATATAAGTGAGATGGGAGGCATAGGTAAAAAAATGCCGGTAACGATGCTCGCATTTACCATAACTGCATTTGGAATGTGTGGAATCCCCCCTGCGTGTGGATTCATAAGTAAATGGTTCCTTTGCCTGGGAACGCTGCAAGCAGAAGAGATAATCTTTTTGTTTGTCCTCTTAATAGCTTCTTTGCTTGATGTCGTTTATTTCTTCCCTATCATACATACTGCATTCTTCAAGCGGGCAGAAGGAGGAGGAGAAGAAGAGACAGAAGTAAAAGAAGCACCTTTGTTCATGCTCATTCCGTTATCTCTAACCGCCATCTTCTCGGTTTTATTCTTCCTGGATTTTATTCTCAGGTTGAACATAATCTCTATGTATTTCTATAAGATTGTGGAAGTAGCGGTTGGAAACGCGATTCCGTAGCAGTAAGTAGTACATAAATTTAATTAAATCGGGATTTATTATATTACCAAAAATTATGGAGAACGTGATGAATAAGGAAAAGGACAGGGAAGGCGAGATAAGAATAGCGCAGGTTTCCTGCGGCACCGTATATGGAAATGTGCAGCGTGAGATAGAGCGTGCGGCGGAAGAAGTAGGTGCAGAGATATTTATACCCGAAGTGGACCTTGATTATGTGGCGGAGAAGGTGGACGAATTTGGATATGACATGAATAGCAGCCTTGGATTAAGTGTGGCGCTGGCAAGAGGATACGCAGTCGCAGAAGGACTATGCGATGCTGATGCGGTATTCATTGCGGGCTGTCACAAATGTCCACGAGGAGCAGTTATAAGGACGGAAATCAGGCGAATAATACAGTCGAGGACGACATTGCCGCTTGTCATGTACCCATTTTCGGAAAGAACAAAGGCGGGAGAATTGTTGACGCGAATGGAAGCGCTGATTACGATAGTGAAACGGAGATGGATACTGGAGAGGAAGGAGCAGGAGGGGCTTACTGCGGGCATAGATTCCGGCTCCACAACGACCAAAGCAGCGATAATGCAGGATAACGAGGTGATAGGGGCGACATGGACACCAACCGGTGATGTAGTGAAAACGGGAGAGAAAGTTTTTACGAAGGCATTGGAAATAGCAGGAGTGAAGAGGGAAGATATAGAAGCTTTGGGAACGACAGGCTACGGCAGACACCCGTTAGGTGAGCACTTCAAGGCGGACTTAGTGCAGGAAGAGCTGACTGTGAACTCGAAGGCTGCGATGTATCTCGCAGGAATAGAAAAGGGAGAAGCAATGATTATTGACATCGGCGGGATGGACAACAAGATAATAACAGCAAAAGATGGCATTCCCGATAATTTCACGATGGGCGGGATATGCGCAGGAGCTTCGGGAAGGTTTTTGGAGATGATAGCACGCAGACTGGGCGTGGACGTGGTAGAGATGGGGAAGTTAGCTTTAGAAGGCGATGCATACAAAGTAAAGACCGACAGCTATTGCATCGTTTTTGGTATCCAGGACCTTGTATCGGCGTTATCAAGTGGAGCGAGGCGCGAAGACGTTGCGGCTGCTGCCTGTCATTCGGTGGTGGAACAGGTAAAAGAGCAGTTGTTACAGGAGATAGACCTCAGACAGCCCGCGATAGAAGTTGGGGGTACTTCGCTGGTGGAGGGCGTGCCGGTGGCGATGAACGACGTGCTGGGGTTTGATGTGATTGTACCGAAATATCCCCAGTATATAGGGGCGATAGGAGGAGCACTGCTGGCTTCGTCTTTCAGGTAAAAAATGAAATCCAAAAAACTCTTCGAACTCGCTTCGAGATACATGCCAGGGGGTGTTAGCAGCCCGGTGCGTGCTTATAAGCCGTATCCGTTCTTTACCGCGAGTGCTAAAGGCTCGAGGATATACGATATTGATGGCAAGGAATACATTGACTACTGCTTAGCGTACGGACCGCTTGTTTTAGGGCACAGAAACGAAGAGGTAAAGGAAGCGGTGAGCGAACAGCTTGAACGCGGATGGCTCTACGGCACGCCGCATGAAAAGGAGATAGAGCTTGCGAAGAAGATAGTGAACCATTATCCTTCTGTTGAGCTCGTCAGGTTTGTTAATACGGGAAGCGAAGCAACGATGGCTGCGATAAGACTTGCAAGAGGGTTTAAGGAGCGTGACAAAATAGTAAAAATCGAGGGCGGTTTTCACGGCGCTCATGATTCGGTGTTAGTAAAAGCTGGTTCTGGTGCCACCACTTATGGTATCCCGGACTCTAAAGGCGTGCCGAGGGATTCGGTGATAAACACGCTTCAGGTTCCTTTTAATGATGCCGAAGCACTCAACAATACACTGGAAAGGAATTCAGGCGAGGTTGCGGCGGTTATTATGGAGCCGGTGATGGGAAATGTGGGACCGATACCGCCGGGGGATGGCTATTTGCACGAAGTAAGGAAAATAACCTCGGAAAACGATGTCTTACTTATCCTTGACGAAGTGATTACAGGTTTCAGGCTCGCTTTGGGCGGTGCACAGGAGTTTTATGATGTGGATGCGGATTTAACGATTTTAGGTAAGATTGTCGGTGGTGGTTTCCCTATTGGTGTGTTTGGAGGTAGAAAAGAGATTATGGAGCTCGTGGCACCTTCAGGAGGGGTGTACCAGGCAGGGACGTTCAGCGGCAATCCTGCTTCTATTACTGCGGGATTAAAAACGATAGAGATAATAGAGCGGGAGCAAGTGCCCCAAAGAATAAACAAAGCGGGTGAAAGGATGCAGACTGCGTTAAGCGAAATACTGGCAGATTCAGGCGTTGAAGGCTTCGTTTCCGGCGTGGGCTCGATGTTCAAGCTGTTCTTCAGTCCTTCGGGAAAAGAGGTGAGAAACTATGCAGATGCTTTATCGTGCGATAAGAACAAGTATTTGCGGTTTTTTCATTCGATGCTTTCTACGGGTATATTTCTGCCCCCTTCGCAGTTCGAGACGAATTTCATCTCGTTTGCGCATACTGATGATGATATAGAAAGGACGATAGAGGCGTATAAGGAGAATTTAAAACATTTCCGTGAGAGGTGATATTGAATTAATAGGGTTATCCTTCCTTCTGCCGCTCATCGCCAAGCGCATGCTGCTCGATAATATTCTTCGCAGCGTTCTTCATTTTCTTGCCTGAGGCTTCTTCAATCTCCTTTATCTTCACGGTTTTCTTGAACGTATTTTCAATTAGCTCTTTGCACTCCTTTTTAAAATTGCATATCGTCCTGAAATCGGGCTTCTCATTCCCGGTGAGGTACATGTAGACCACATTCGCCTGAGCGAGCTTTGCTATCTTTCTCGAATATAATATTTGCTGATTGTTTGGTAATTGTTGGACAGCCTCTTAACCTTATAAAAGAGAGAGCTCGGAGGAAAAAGAACAAATAGTAAAAAGTTTTATAAACCACTAAAAGTATGTTTTTACATACCATGAGTAAAAGAGGCTTACAATATTTCACGCTTTCTGAGATAGAACCACGAGTCTGGTTCATGCTTACCGGCTGCAATTTCCGCTGCAAAGGCTGTTTCAGACCTGCGCGAGACGGTGGAGGCACACTGCTCACTGCGGATGAGACCCTCGAGCGAGTGGAGCAAGCATGCCTGAACTACTACGGGAAGGTGCCTGCTGAGGCGATGATCACCGGAGGTGAGCCCACGCTTGATAAGGTGTATCTGTTAAGTTTGCTCAAAGGCTTAAAAGAAAAGGGCTTTGAAGAGATCGTGTTGATGACCAATGGTTATGCGTTAGGTGAGGATGAGAATTATGTTACTGAATTGGAAGAAGCAGGCTTGACCGAGGCGCATGTTGATTTGAAGGCTTTTTCCGAGGACATTCACAGGTGGTACACGGGTAAGTCTAACAAACCGGTATTGCGTGCAATCGAGAAGTTGAACGAATCCGGGATAGAACTGCTCGTTCAAACGATTTACATGCCCGGGATCGTTGATGATGCAGAGATAGAGCAAATAGCGAGGTTCCTCGCTTCCTTAAACAAAGACATGAGATACCGTATAAATCCATTTGCACATGTATTTGCTTACGAAAAGGTAACAAGGCGTCCAACGCTGGAAGAAATGGAACGAGCTTATGAAGTCGCATCGAAATATCTTCCCAATGCTATAATCAGTCGGAGTTGTTATCGAGAATATCCCACGCCACCACCACAAAAGACCTGGATAACGGTTTATCCCGACCTTACCGTCAAGCGGCGGGGGATGAAAGACCAGGCTGAGGAACGATTATCATGGCTCAGCCCTGTGCGAAGTGAAAGCGTGATAGGAGATTGGAAGCGAGAAGAGTGGGACTTCAAACTCAGACATAGTTTGCTCGGTATCTCGGAGGCAAAGAAATACGTGGCTAAAGAAGAAAAGGGGTCAGGTTCGGGACATGTAAAAGTGAAATTCCCCCGGGCTTTACATGGTTTGACGAGAACGAGAGAGCTGGAGCTGGATTTCGACGGCTCTACGACCATAGAGGAAGTGTTAGAGAGATTGGTAGAAAAATACGGGAACGAGTTCAGAGAGAAGATAATGGACGGTAGTGAGATAAGACGCTCTTTTAACATTTACCTCAACGGGATGAATATCAAAAACGTGCAAGATATAAAAACAGAGGTACATGGAAACGATGAAATAATTATTCTTTCATGGGTGAGTGGGGGTTAGGACAGATAATGAAAAATTGCGTTGCAGCCTGGATATTATGAACTTTGCTCGGCACACTCATATTCCTCACCTCTTCCACAACTCTTCAAATCTCTCCCTGGAGTCATCTACCGCAACTACTTCCTTTACCCCCGGAATCTTCTCCTTCAAAGTTGCCTCAACAAAGTTCACCAGTGTGAACTGACTCATCGGGCATCCGGCACATGCACCGCTCAACCGCACTTTCACCGTGCCATCTTCCACGCTCACCAGTTCTATACTGCCGCCTTCCATCGCTAAAAGCGGACTAATCTCTTTTTCTATTACCCTTTTTACCTCTTCCAACATTTTGTTTATCATCTCTTATTTATTAACAGTAACAATTGTTATATAAAAAGGTTGGGTGAGATGAAATTCCCCTGTGAGATAATAGTATGGGAAGTATTGCCATGCATACGAGCGGCACTCGCAGAAGAGCTAATTAAAAGAGGTTTATCCCAAAAAGAAATCTCTAAGATGCTCGGGATTACGCAGGCTGCGGTATCGCAATACACATCAAAGAAAAGAGGTTCAAAGCTCAATTTTCAGGAGGATGCAATAGAGGAGATAAAAAAACTCGCTGACGACCTCGTGCATGGTTCCGTGGAAGACCTCGTCGTGAGAATCTGTCGAATCTGTATGAAGGTACGCGCAGAGGGAGCTGTTTGCAAATTGGAGCTGTGCAACATCGCGGAAGAATAGTACTTTTATTTATTTCAATTCAAGAGGTGAAATTCTATATGGAACACACAAAACCCCTCCTAATGGTCAGCGAAAGCATGCATAATGCGGACATGTATTACGCCACTCATTTCCTTGCCGCAGACCCTTTTATCTATCTTCGCTTTCCCCGCGAAGGAAAAGACATTCTCATTGTGTCGCAGATGGAGTATGAAAGAGCGAGGAAAGAATCGAGCGTAAAAGAAGTTCGCTCTACGCTCGATTACGGCTATGACCTTAAAACGGAAGAACTCATTGCAAAAGTCTTCCAGGAAGAAAGTATAAATGCAATAGAAGTGCCACGGTATTTTCCTTTATACACCGCCGAGGAACTGAGGAAGAAGGGCATAAAAGTGGTTCCCGTGGAGGAACTCTCAATAACAAAAGAGCGTGAGGTAAAGGAAGAACAAGAAATAGGTTATCTGAGGAAGGCACAAAGAGCATGCGAGCACGCAATGGGAATCGCCATCGGAATTATAAAAAAATCTACCGTGAAGGGCGATTTTCTTACGGAGAACGGGAGAATTCTAACCTCAGAAAGAATAAAAGCAGACATAGAACACGTATTGATTGATTCTGGATGTGCTTGTGATGGCGGAGAGCCGATAGTAGCGTGCGGGAAAAGAGCGGCTGACCCTCATTTTACGGGCTTTGGTTCTATTCTCATGAATGCGCCTATCATCATTGACATCTTCCCGAGACTGAAGAGCGAAAGATATTACGCAGATATGACAAGAACCGTCGTTAAAGGGGAGCCAGAGAAGAAGATACAGGAGATGTATGAAGCAGTAAAGCAGGCTCAAAATGCCGCTTTTGCTCTTATAAAAGAGGGAATAACATGCAAAGAAGTGCATAATCGCGTATGTGATGTATTTGAGGATGCAGGATACGGAACGATAAGAAAAAAGAGCAAAACGGGATTCATTCATTCTACCGGTCATGGAGTAGGGCTGGATTTACATGAGAAACCAAAGGTTGGTGACAATGACTACCAGCTACGAAGAGGAAATGTGATTACAATAGAGCCTGGATTGTACGACCCCGAAGTGGGTGGCGTCAGATTGGAGGATATGGTGCTCGTACTGAAGAACGGCTGTGAGAATCTGACGAGGTTTGAGAAGAAGCTCTTGATATGAGAATATCTGTGGTTCATTTTTCATTGTAAGCGAGTAAAGACCCATGTTCATCTATCTCACCCGCTTTTATCCTTGTTGACGAGATTGTCTTGCCATCGGCTGCTTTTGCATGTTCTACTTTTACTATCTTCACCGGTTTCTTTCCTCGCTCTTTTCTTAGCCTGTTTATCTCCAACGCCACTTCATACGTCTCCGGGGATATGACAATGCAATCAAAATCCTCATCCAGAGTAACGCCGTATCTGTCGTTTAATTCTACCGTTCTGATCTTTACACCATATTCCTCATACATGTATTTAGAGAGGTTCGCAGCCCTCGCGTGATAAGGAAGAACCTCTCTGTTCTTATTGGCTCGTGCCATCCTATCAGATGTCACACCTATGACGATTTCGTCGCCTTCACTCAGCTCGTACACTTTTTTCAATAACCTCTTATGCCCATCGTGCAGTGGGTCAAAGGTGCCGCCTATCGCTACTCTCATTTTTGATATTATTTTATGAACTTATGGCGTTTAAACCAAAGCACCACTAACAAATGCAATTAACCCAATAACCAGTGCTATCAATGTCTCCTTCCTCAGATAGTTATAATTTATATCAAAAGCAAACCTTTTTCTAAAAGGTTTGAGTCGGAAACACGTATGCAGAAACAATGCATCGGCAGCCATAACAAGAAGGATATATGCAGGATTAAAGAGATAAGGGGTATTCACCAGGAAAAAAGGAACCACACTCAGTATAGCTGCGAAGGAATAGGAAAAAATTGTAATGCGCCTGGCTTTCTCCATTCCGTACACCCTTGCGATACTCCTTACGTTTCTTATCTCATCCCCTTTTACATCCGCTATGTCCTTCATCACCTCTCTTCCGAGACCAGCAAAGAACGCAATGGAAGAAAGAATAAGTATAAGTACCACCACTTCTATTCTATCGGGCTCTGTGATTAACCCGCCATAGATAAACGGTATCGCCATCGTACCCGCAATATAAAAGTTACTCACTGCGAGGAATTCCTTTATTTTTATATCGTAAAGAACACCCAGGGCAGCCAATGCAAGTGCTATGAGGAAGAATATAGAATTTTTCAGGATTATGGAAAGGAAAATGGCAAATATAATGCCGATGGTAGTGGCAATGCACGCAATCAGCAACGCCTCTTCTTTTTTTATATCCCCTCTCACCAGAGGTCTATCCATCCTCCGGTTAGCAACGTCCGACTCCAGGTCATAATAATCGTTCAGCGCAAATGTGCCTGCTTGAATAAAAAAAGCTGTTAAGAATCCAAAAATCGCGGGTTCGTAAGAACTCCCCCCTGCTATGACTATCCCTATTATTACCCCACATCCATACATCAACCCATGCTCCAATCTCGTTAATTCCCAGATGGTTTTTATTCTCAACACAAACTTTCTTTCCCCTAAGAAAGTTTGATCAAAGAAACTTATATTTTTAGTACCAACAACTTTTTTACCTTCGGTAAAAACCTTGACTAAAAATACTCTTAGTTTTTCTTTTAGCACAGGTTTTCTTTTTGTAAAAAAGAAAAAGTGTATGAGGAGTATATTTGTTTTAGAGGAGCAGACGATAGGTAAAATCGCCGCTGGTGAGGTTGTAGACAGACCAGCATCAGTGGTTAAGGAGTTGATAGAGAATTCGATAGACGCAGGGAGTAGGCACGTGGTTGTGGAAGTAGGCAACGGGGGAATGGATTATATCAAGATAACAGATGATGGATGTGGTATAAGCGAAGAAGATGTAGAAATAGCATTTGAGAAGCATGCAACGAGCAAAATAAGAAGCATTGAAGACCTGACATCTTTACAAACGCTTGGATTCCGCGGTGAGGCGTTACCAAGCATAGCAGCGGTGTCAAGGATAGAACTTAGCACAAGACACAGAAGCGAAGATTTCGGGACTTATCAGAGAGTTGAGGGTGGAGTGATAAAAGAACGAAGGAGGATAACCAGAGTAAATGGCACCACCATAGAAGTCAAAAACCTGTTTTACAACCTTCCTGCAAGAATCGGCACCATAAAATCGCAATCCACTGAACTGAGGCATATAGTGGAGACGGTGATAAATTATGCCGTAATCTATCCGGAGATAAAATTTGAACTCTTTCATGACGAAAAGCCCATCATAAGCACGTTAGGCAATGGAAAAATGTTAGATGCTATCGTTAATGCATACGGGAGCGGCATTGCAAAAGAGCTCATCGAGCTAAAAGAGCCGGATTCCTCTGCTTCTTATCCGCGCATTGACCTCCAACTTAGCGGCTATATCTCCAAGCCTGCTTTGGCTTACGGCACAAAAAAACATCTATTCACGTATGTGAACAGGCGGTTTGTAAGGAGCGAGGTCATGGACAAGGCAATAAAGAGAGGCTATATGTCTTTGTTACCAAAGCATGCTTATCCTTTCGCGGTTCTTTCTCTCTCCATCGAGCCAGGCGAAATAAATGTGAATATACATCCAAAGAAGCACGAGATAAGTTTTTACCACCGGAATGAAGTTTTTCACGCCATAGCAGATTCCGTTTCCACAACGCTACGACATGCGGATTTGATTCCAGAGGTCGAGGAGAAAGTTGGACCTGAAGCCGGGAGTATTGATTTCTTCGGTGCACCAGGTGTCGAGAGAAAAGCAGCGATAAAAGCCGTGCAAACTTCTTTTCAAGCAGATATTACAGAGACTGGCGAGAGGGAGGAAGGTGGCAGTTTGGACATACGGGCTGCCCCTCTGTATCAGGTGCTCGATAGTTATCTCATAGCACAGAGTGAAGCGGAAGATGTGATTATGATAGACCAGCATGCCGCCGCGGAACGAATAAACTATGAGAGATTGATCGAGAAATACGGGCAGCGAATAGACAAGCAGGCTCTTTTAAGACCTTACGTGCCTGAACTCAGTCCGCATCAGCTCTATTTGCTCCGTGAGAATGAAGAGACAATTAGATCCATGGGGTTTGATATAGAGCCGTTTGGCGAGGACGGTTATATTATACGAGCAATCCCGGTGGTTTTCTATCGTCTGATAGGAGAAGAGGAGATTATGGGGGTAATAGAGGATTTAGTGGAAGAGAGCGGAAAAAGGGAGGATAGGATAAGGATTTTGTTCGCCACTGCGGCTTGCAAAGCGAGTATAAAAGCAGGAGAGAAGTTATCTTATGAAGGTATGCGAGAGATAGTGGAGGGGTTGAGGAACGCAAAGATACCCTACACGTGTCCGCACGGGAGACCAACGATGATCAGGTTAACCAGGGATGAAATAGAGAAGAGGTTCAAGAGGAGGTAGGAGTTCAATCATCTGTAATTGCTCAATATTCGGTGGATTCTAACAGCCACAGCCATAAGGGTTTGTACACTATCTTTTTGTTATCTACTACCACTTCCTTATCAAGGTCTTCAGTTATTACCAGCCCCTCTTTCAACTGGAACTCATCCATCGCCTTTATCAGGCTTCTTATCTCTCGCTCCTCTGTCTTTTCGTCTATGGAATAGCAAACCTGAATCAATTCCTTAACACGTAAACCCTCCTTTATCACAAAATCTACCTCTCCCTTATTCTTCCAATAATATATCTCTGTTGAGTCAGAAGAACGACGCTTCAATTCTATGAATACGAGATTCTCTATCGCCCTCCCGATGTCCGCGGAGAATTTACTTCTCTTTTAGCTCTTCTCTCTGCTGAACGACTATCTCTTTAAGCTGTCTTGTGTTCATGATTTTTTAGATGCTTGTTTTTTATTAACATAAAGTTCTCATTAGTAATGAAACCTTTGTGGAGCGACTCAAAAGTTTTATAGATAAGGAAGTTTGAAGTATTTTCATACCAAAAGTGTTATGAGAACGTTTATTGCAGTGGACCTGTCTGAGGAAATAAGAACAGGGATAAAGGAGATACAAGAGCAATTTATGGACTTAGAAATACATGAGAATCTAAAATTAAAATTCGTGAACCCGGAGCAGGCGCATCAAACAGTGAAATTTTTGGGTGACGTTCCAGAGGATCGGGTAGAAGAAGTTAAAGGGGCATTGGCAGAGATAAGTCGAAAGCCATTTGATATAGTGTTGAGAGGTGTGGGCTTCTTTCCTGAGGCTCCACCGGAAAAAGTAAGAAACATAAGGGTTATATGGGTAGGTATGGAAAAGGGTGTGGAAGAGTTGAAAGCATTGCAGAAGGAAGTGGAATCGAAGCTGCATGCGCTGGGATTCCCACTTGAAAAACGCTTCAGTTCACACGTTACACTGTGTCGGGTGAAAATGCACTCGAGAGCAGGTTCAAGGGATGAAATGGGGCGACTATTGAAAAAGATAGCGGAGTTGAGAGAGGAAGGAGTGGGAGAGATGCTTGTGGATGAGCTAAAATTAAAGCACAGCACGCTTACGCCTGAAGGACCCATCTATGAGGATATGTATGTGAAAAAGTTGAAAGGATAGTTTTATTTACTTCAAAAAATAGATGATTCACACGAAAAACCAAGAGAAGCAAGAGAAGAGGGTTAAAGTCGCCAAATGGAGGTTAAACATAGAAAGGGAATTACATTAACGGATTTCTTGCACTTGAAAAAGGATGGAGAGGAAGAGAAGGAAGAGAAAGAAACTCCTCGCATATTCACCGTTCAGGAGGTCACAAGACATATAAGACAGAGATTGGACGAGGATGAAGTGCTGAGCGACATCTATGTAAAGGGGGAACTTTCTAACCTCTCTCAGCCTACTTCCGGTCATCTATACTTCACGCTGAAGGATGAATTTTCGGCGTTGCGATGCGTGATGTTCAGGGAAAAGAACCTTGGACTGAAGTTCATTCCAGAAGATGGGATGAGTGTGATAGTCAGGGGTCATATAAGCGTGTATGAGAAGCAGGGAAGGTATCAGTTATACGTGGATGAGATACAAGAGGAAGGGATAGGTGCACTATACCGCGCATTTGAGCAGTTAAAGAAGAAGTTGAGGGCGGAGGGTTTGTTTGATAAGGCTTATAAGAAGTCGATACCGAGTTTCCCACGTCGGATAGGCATTATCACTTCGCCTACCGGTGCTGCAATCAGAGACATGCTGAACATTACAAAGAGAAGATTTCCGCATGTACATATTCTGCTGGCACCAGTTGCAGTGCAGGGAGAAGAAGCCCCCTTGCAGATAGTAAATGCCATTCGTATGATGAACAGGGTGAATGCGGAGCTCATGAAAATAGACGTGCTGGTGGTGGGAAGAGGAGGAGGTTCGATAGAAGAACTGTGGGCATTTAACGAAGAAGCAGTCGCCAGAGCGATTTTCTCATCTGAAATTCCTGTGGTCTCCGCAGTGGGGCATGAAACAGACTTTACCATCGCTGATTTTGTTGCGGACCGACGAGCTGCGACACCTTCAGAAGCGGCAGAGATAGTTGTGCCGGATAATCGCGAGATAGTAAGGAATTTGAGCTCCTTAGAGCTGAGGATGCGGCAGAATGTGTTCAAAGCGGTTGAATTCCAGAGAAGGAAGTTGGAGAACATAGAAAAGAACATCCTGTTTAGAAAGCCTACGGAGAGGATAAATCAATACCGACAGACAGTAGATGAAATAAAGAGGAGTATGCTTGCCGAGATTTCTCATCGCTTGGCATTACAAAAGAAAAGCTTGCAGGCTCTTACTGGCAAACTGGATGCTTTGAGCCCTTTGGCTATCCTCGAGAGGGGGTACAGTATATGTTCGAGATTGCCGGAAGGTAGAGTAGTAAGGAGTGTGGAGGATATTTCAGTTGGAGATGCATTGAAGATATTATTCCACGATGGAGAAGCAGTTTCGGAAGTGAAGGAGAAGAAGGGGAAGAGATAGAGAAGAAGAGAATATTACAGGGCGATAAAGGAAGGGAAGTAACATGACCTCAGAATTCCAGCAGCAGAAGGAATTTTACTGGAAGACACGAGATGAGCTACTCCGGAAATACAGGGGTAAATGGGTGAGTATCGCACAAAACAAGATTGCGGCAGTTGCAGAATCCTTAACTGATGCTTTGAAGATTGCTTATGAAAACACGAACGCCAAAATAATGTATATAAACAAGGTAGGCGAAGAGGATAAAGTAATGCGTAAGAGGATAAGGCGGTATAACATGGAAAGCGATGTTTGCGATTGCATGGCTGTAGCGGTTGCATATCTTATGAGGAGGCGATAAAAATGGAGATTATAGAGGCGAAATTTACACCAAAACTGCTGGAAGAAGTGGAAAAATTGATAAAGGAGGCATATTCTTCTTAGTCGTTTCATACCTCGGGGACT
>JAODGL010000072.1 GCA_025464585.1 Methanosarcinales archaeon | reverse complement strand
ATTAAAATTGGTGTAATTGTTTAGCTAACCACAAGATTACACAGATTTCCACGAGAAAATATGAAGATACAAGAAGTCAGAGAACAGAAGAAAAAGACATGACCGAACATATGCTCTCGCCTGCAAGCGGGCGGGTAATAAGGATACACGGAAGGACTATTTCCATTTTCATGCATCTTCATAATGTGCACATCACTGCTGCACCTTTAGACGGCATGGTGAAGAAGATAATTCCTGAGAAGGGCACTTTTAAGCCCGCATTCCTCAGAAGCAGCGATTTTAATACGAGAAACACGATAGAACTCGGGACAAAATATGGGGATATAAAAATCGTGCAAATAGCTGGATTTTTTACAAGGAAAATAAAGTGCGAGGTGAAAGAGGGGCAGGAGGTTGCTAAAGCCGAACGGATAGGTAAGATTTGTTTCGGCTCTCGTGTGGATGTGAGCATTCCCGAAGGTTTTGCAATCCTGGTGAAAAAAGGCGATAAAGTGAAGTGCAGGAAAACCGCAATAGCTATTGCGTCACCGAGTGCTGCCACCATTCCATAATGTATTCAGGTAGCTTGAAACCACGCTGCCGCAATCTTTCCACTAAATGCAGTGGGAGAGGACTGAGCGCAAACGTCGCTCGCTCATAAAAAGTGGTAGGTGAGGATTTTATTATGAAACTATCCGACTCCCTCGATAAGGTGGATTCATTGCCTACGATAGAATAAGCACAGCCTCCAATTTTTTTTTGCTCTCTACACCACCCCAAAAGTGGCTCTGTCTCCCCAGACCAAGAGATTAAAAATAGAATATCCCCGGCGCGTGGTCTCGGCGCAAAAGGTCCGGACAAATAAGCTTCATCGCCAATGGCTCTTTTGACATGTTGCAGCCTTATTGCAGTCATCTTTGCCACATTTCTCGCAGGTCCCAGTCCACCCATGGTTATGCGGCTCCTCGTCTCCAACCTGTCAATAATGCCGTCATAAATATTGGAACTGACAAATTCATCCACAATTTTGCCTATAACCTTTGATTCCTCATCCATCTTCTCAAATACCACATTATAATCCTCCTTCTCGTTTATTGCCTCCTTTGTTTTCTGAAATAAGAGCAACGAACCCAATTCATAAACATCGTTCATTATGCCGTGTTTGAGAAATGCATTGGAGGTATTGGGTCTTTTCTCCCTCCCTTTCAGTTCGACCACGGTACCATAATCTTTCTCTCTTATCATCCCAATCGAGGAGTTAGTGTTCGAGACAACCGCATCAATGGTAAATTTGTCACTTTTCTCTTGCTCGATATAATCAGAAAGTTGTTTAACCACTATCTTAGGCGTTGAAGTTTCACCGCTTCCGGAATTAACAAGCAGCGCTATTTTATCATACTTCTTCGCCAAAACCGGTGCTGCCTCCACTATGTCTCTGCCCGGAAAATCTACATCAAACATTGTTCGTACCCACTTATCCATTTGTCCCATCCCTATGTACAATGCGCTCTGCGACCTTCCTTCCCCAACAAGAATGATACAATCAGCAGCGTAGAGGTCGTCATAAAAAGCTTTAAACTCATTCTTGTTCACATTGCGGACATTCTTTATTATTCCGTTTATATACCCTACCCTTTTCCTGCCTTTTCTCACTTTCATAAAGCCTCTTCTTGAGAAGAGATTCCTTTAGATGTTTTAAGCTTTTCGATTTTTTTCAATATGCCCTTGCAACATATACCCTCTTCGCCTTTCTCGAACAAATCATGCATTTTCCCTCTCCATTCTCGTTCCCATCGCCATATAGCGCCTCCCCTAACACATTTACACCGAGGTGCTCCTCTACTTCCTGTCCGCATCTTTCGCTTTCGCACAGAAATATAGAAACGATGCCATGAGCAGCCTTTGTACTCAGCTCTTCCATCTCCTCATCGCCTCCGGTTTTATAGATATTAGCGAAGAAAGTTTCTCTTGCGCGTTTGGCAATACCGTTCTGGATTTCATTTAATGTCCCCTTCACTTCTGACACCACATCGCCGAGAGGAACTTGCATTCTTGAGAAGTCATCTCTTCTCACGAATTCACATCTGTTGTTTCTTATATCCCTTGGACCCACCTCTATCCTCAGAGGTACCCCCTTCATCTCCCATCGGTAATATTTCGCACCCGGTCTATCCTCAGAGTTATCGAAGAAAGCTCTTATGCCTGCTTTTTTCAATTCCTCATACATCGCAAGGCAAACTTTTTCCACTTCTCCATTTTTCCCCTCGCTTGAATAGACAATGGGCACGATAACCACCTGTATAGGTGCGACTTCAGGGGGAAGCACCAAACCATGCTCGTCGCCATGAACGGATATTACCGCAGCGACGCACCTTTCTGAAATGCCATAACATGTCTGATTTACGTGCTTCAACGAGCCGTCTTTATCCTCATATTTTATATCAAAAGTTCTTGCAAAGCTCTCGCCGAGCAAATGGATTGTAGCAATCTGCATTGTCTTACCATCTGGCATAAGCGTATCAAAGGCAATAGAATATTCTGCCCCCGGGAATTTATCCCAATCCGGTCTTCTTGTGATTACATAAGGGATAGCAAGCTCATCGAAGAACTTTTTGTATAATGCTACCGCCTTTTTTACTTGCTCTTCGGCATCCGCTCGGTCGGCATGTGCAGTATGCGCCTCCTTGAAGGAGGTTATCTCACGCAGCCGAATAAGAGGTCTTGTATGCTTCGTTTCATATCTAAAAGTGTTTACTACCTGATATATCCGGAGAGGAAGGTCACGATGCGACCTTATCCACACCTTAAACACCGGGTATATCGCAGTCTCAGAGGTAGGACGGAGTGCAAGAGGAATATCCAACTCTGTGCTTCCGCCTTTTGTCACCCAGAAGACTTCTTCTTCAAACCCCTTTATGTGTTCGCGCTCTTTCATCAACTCCTCTTTTGGTATCAATAGAGGAAACAGCGTCTCTTTGTGTTCCTTATCCATCAGGGACCTTAAAATCGTGTAAATAAGATTCCTCAGTTTATAGCCGTATGGATACCAGACATACACTCCCTTCACCGGGTACCGGACATCCAATATCTCTGCACGCTTCAGTACCTCGCCGTACCATTCACTGAAGTTATTCTCTTTTTGCAATAGGGTTTTAGGTTGCGTGTTCATGTTGCGTGGGATGCAAGAAAGCCGCCGGTGGGATTTGAACCCACGACCTGCTGATTACGAGTCAGCCGCTCTACCTCTAAGCCACAGCGGCACTTGAGAATATTTTTTGTGAATGACAATATTTATATATACATAAGTCAATAACATAAAGTGTGTGAAAGTGTGTGAAACATGAAGAAAGAAGAGCTGGTACATTTGCATTTGTTATTGGCTCAGTTGAAGAAGTACTGTGAGGAGAATGGCGTGGACTGTGATTTCGCGAAATACAACGAGCTGGGCATCTCGCCTTTCCAGGTGCACCGAAGCAAAGAAGAGCACAAGCAGGCGGTTTTCGTCCTCGGGACTGAACTTGCTTCGCTGGTAGCGAGGAACAATAGCTCTTTTTTAGCGGGTAATAAATAGGTGAACCCGGCATGGCAGAGCGTGATTCTCCGAAAAAGAACGGTTGAGTTTGGGTTGTTGCAAAAAGGTAACAAAAGGCTTTATCGCTGACACGCTTTGTGTTATTTTATTATAAAAGGTATTATAAAAGCGAAGAAGGAGGTTTGACATCATGGTGAGTTAATTGACTGATATGCTTCTACTATTTCCTTTCCCTCCATAAAGGTCAAGCCTCGTTCCGATGCGAACGCGATAGCATTAGCCTTTGAAAGAGCGTTTCCCGATTCGCGGTCCAGCATTTCGCATATTACCATGGCAGGCGGAATACCAGCAAGCAACGCCAATGCCACGGAAAGTTCGGTCTGTCCTCTTCTCTCATCCAGTAATCTTTCCGCAGCCCTTAATATTGAAACATGCCCTGGAGTTCGGAATTCGTTGTAAAAGTCGTATGAGTTCCCGTTCAATACTTTATCCACTGCTTCACCTATCTTTTTTATCGTCAATGCTCTGTCTCTATCTGTTATACCAGTGAATGTGTCACGATGATTCACCCATAGAGAGAAAGAGGAACGTTTATCATACGAAAGGTCGCCCTTTTCCTCTACGATTTTTCTTAGAGAAGAGAAGTTGGAGTTAACGTTCCTCAAAATGTCGCTCATGAGTGGAAGCCCGAGCTTTTCTGCTGCAATAGGATGAATAGCAACACATATAAGTCCCCCTGCCACATTTCTAAAATAAGCAACCTTTTGTGCCGTAATAAAAGAAGCGGGGACTACGAAGTCAGTCTCACCTTCCCTATCCTCGGCATCAAAGATTAACACGATTTTCCCCTTTTTCACGTCTTTTATCCCTTTTTTTACCGATTCAGCGATGTTAATACTGTTCATATTCATATCACCACCCTTATTCTTATCTCATCTCCGTCCCTCAGAGCGAGTTCGCCTCGCAGGAAAACCGGTGAAATTATCTCCAGAATATCATCGGGATAATGTGTGCGGTGTGGAATAATAACGGCGCTTTTAATCCCTTCAGCTCGGTCATCCAATATCTTACACGGGAAACACTTAGCACCACCAAAAGTCCGTTTTTCTAATTCAAAACCTTCTATTTCTATCCCTCTTCGCGCATCCAGCTTCTTCCTCGTTACTATGCAAAGCAAGTCCAGACTGAGATTTAGGGTGCCGGGAAAAGGAGTAAAGCCTAATTTAGCCTCGAATTGCTTCCTATACCCGTCCAGAGTCGTATAATACTCCCCCTCTCCCATACCTGTAATCAAGCGTCCACCGATTTCAACCTCGATTTTCGGCGTGGAAAAAAATAGCTCCTGGTATTCATAGCATTCGCGCTTTAATTGCTCTACCCCTCTTTTTGTCAGTATTACCCACTGCCCATCTGCTATTATTCTTCTATGCACGAAACCCTCTTTTTCAAGCTCCTGGAGCCGTCTCGCTGCGGTTTGTACACTTGATTTAATAACTTCGGCGAAATGAACAGAAGATAACTTAACAGGTTGCTCTACCGCGCCTAACAAAGCAAGTTTCCTCAACGAAAGCATTATATCTCCGTTCATCTTCGTCCTCATCTTCCCTCATCTCCGTTATCCCAATTTTGGGATATGACTCATAAATAGGAAGTATGTATATAAAAACTTTTGAGATTGGAAAAATTTATTACATGAGGGATACAAGTAGAATGAGCGAAGAAAAAGAGAGGATAGTTAAAGCGGTAATGGAAGAGTTACAACTGAGGGGGGGTAGTAAAAAGCGATTATTGGAGAAGCTCGTGGATGAATTCGGATATGACGAAGGAAAAGTAAAGTATAAAGCAAAACGAGCTTTTATAACAGAGCGATATGAAAGAGAGAAGGCGAGGGAAAGAGAAGTGGAGTAAATTTTGCCCCAAATGTGGTAAAAAAACGGACGAACTTTTTGATTCTTTATGTAAAGACTGCTTTATAAAGCAGATAAGCTTAATTGAACCCGATTTGAAGGTGAATGTAAGCGTATGTGTGAATTGTGGCGGTTATTTTAAAGGCAGAGGAAAAGAGAGGACGAGCATAGAGGAAGCAGTTGCAGATTCGGTAAGTAAAGAAATAAGAAAGCGATATGGATACGAGTGCGAGGTTGAAATAGAAGAGTTGGGGATAGAGCTAAAAGAGAATGAGAGCCGGGCGATTGCTTTTTTGAATATAAAAGCAGAGCTAAAAGGCGTAGAAATAGAAGAAAGGGGAGAAGTAGAAGTTATTTTAAAAAAAGAGACTTGTGAAAGGTGCAGTAGAATAGCAGGCGGATATTACGAGGGGATAGTGCAAATAAGGGCAAAGAATAGGATTCCAACGGAAGAAGAACTCGCCGTGGCGGAAGAAATTGCATATTCTTCAGTAGGAGAAGCGGATTTTGTTTCTAAAGAAAGGAAGTTGAGAGAGGGGCTGGATGTATATGTCAGCAGTATGGAATGTGGACGCAGGATTTCGAGGCAGATAGTGAAGAAATTAGGTGGTAGTTTTTCAGAGAGTCGGAAATTATATGGTAGGAAAGACGGGCGGAATATATACCGGGTGTCTTTTTCTGTCAGGCTACCGAGGCTTGAGGAAGGAGCGAAGAGTTTTCAGGTTTGAGGAGTTTGGCTTACTCACACCTCATATCTTCACATCATCTCAGCGCTCTCTGCGCTCTCGGCGGTAATTAAAAACAGGTATTGTTTCTCTTTTATGTCTCGAAGCTTCCATCATCTGTTTTACTCTTTTCACTAATTCCGTGTCGCAACCGCTAAAATCACCACTTTCCAGCGCTAAGAGGATTTTATCCAGCACATCATAACCCATTCCGAGCTCGGATTCATCTGTTTGACCAGCCCACAGACCTGCACTCGGGACCTTATCTATTATTGTATTGGGAATGTCAAGCGCCTCAGCCAATTTCCTCTCTTCGGTCTTCAGTAAGTCGC
>JAODGL010000103.1:18585-19141 GCA_025464585.1 Methanosarcinales archaeon | reverse complement strand
CGTAAGAAGATACCGGGGTTTGAAGCAGTGTTCGCAACAGCAGCAGCGGGTCTGGTTGCAATAGCTTATTTGATGCGGGACAGGCGTGCTGGCTGAATGAAGCAATAAAAAGAAAAAAAGAAAAAGGAGGTGATAATATAAGAAATGGGAACAAATGCTTCTTACAACTAATTGCAAAGCCATGCCGATAACAAGCATAGTAACGCTTCTTTCAATAGATGGCTTCTCTTTTTTAAGTAACTCTGGATTTATGTGTGGTAAGGTTCTGTCAACCCCTCGAAATATGACTATTCCTGTGATAAAAGAGATAAATACCAGGTAAAAAGGCATAATTTTCAGGCTTTCCAGCAGGTCTTTCATTTTTTAATTTTATACCATTCTCGCCACGAGCACGGATTTTCTCATATCCAACTCCGTAGCAAGTTCGTCTAACAACGTGCCCCCTTTCTCTATCCTGCGGAGAAGTTCCTCGGTTGTGGTCATTTTACTCCTTCTCCCGAAGCGTCCGCGAATCCGCTAAATCCATCTTATTTATGACTTTGAAATAAAAATGGAA
>JAODGL010000103.1:0-18526 GCA_025464585.1 Methanosarcinales archaeon | reverse complement strand
CGGTGAGGAGCAGGAGTCAAGCGTGGTATTCAATAGAAGACCTTACAGAGTGAAGTGCAGCAACTGCGGGAAGAGTATTCTGATAGAGAAGCTTTATTCAAAGTAGGAATAAGCGTTGCCAGGCTCTTCTGACTGCCTGTTTCTTCTTGCTAGCATTGCCATCACGGTTGCATGTGCAGAAGTGATAAAAAATTTAGCAAAAAACTTCTTTTCTTTTTGAAACACCTGTTAATATTTATGTCCAATCAAAAATCAAGCTTACAACCGCAAAATCAGGCGCGGAAGCAGCTATTACTATTTTCCACTGTTATTCTCTTCTTCACCACGCTTATCGGTGCGGTCATCACGGTTCATCCGGGATACCTGAAGCAATTTGTCGAACAGCCAGCATTGGTTGGATTAATAGCAGCGATATCGTCCCTCGCCGGATTAATATTTAGCCTTCCAATTGGCACTCTTTCTGACCGTGAGGGAAGGAAACCGATGTTAATCGTCTCTTTTGTACTCGTATCAGTTGTGCTCCTCGCGTTTTTCATTAATACACGCCTTTATCTATTAATATTGTTGCAAATAGGATTTGGCGTTTTCATGGCTCCTGTCTGGATTGTTGGCGAAGCGTTCATCAAGGACATCTCACCAACAGAAAGGCGAGGAGAATTCAGGTCTTTTTTCGGTACCTTTGCAAATGCGGGACTGCTGATAGGACCTTTAATAGGTGGTCTCCTGGCAGGGGCGTTTGGAATTCGGTCGCCATACTTTTTTGCCGCTATTCTGCTCTCTGCACCTTTGATTTTAGTGTTTGGATTGAAGGACGGGCACAGCAGCACAAATAAAAATCAGGCAGTGATGGATTTTTTACCCGTGCTAAAGGAGTTCTTACAGCAAAGCGAGCTAAAGCTCCTGGCTCTCTGCACCGTGTCATTATACTTCTGGTATGCCGTGAAATGGGTGTTTGGTCCGCTATACCTGCTGAATCTGGGCTATAGTTTCTTCATAATAGGAGTTTGGTTAGCCGTTTCTGTCCTACCATTTCTTCTTTTCCAGATACCCATTGGAAAACTGAGCGACAAAATCGGGAAATCAAAGATAATATATATCGGTTTCTTGATTGCCACCATATCCCTTCTACCATTGGGATTTATGAATTCAATTTCAAGCCTCTTAGCAACGATATTTATCATATCTATCGGCACAGCCTTTGCAGAACCGTTAATCGAGGCGAGGGTCACGGATATTGTGCCAAAAGAGAGATACGGCGCTTATTCGGGTATATTTGAATTCACAAAAACTTTGGGTCTCATGTTGGGTCCTGTGGGTTCGTCAATCTTCGTTTACTCATTTGGTATCTCTTATTCCTTCATCCCGGCAGTTGCAGTCTTTATCCTGACTTTGGCTCTCTTTGTAATCATCTAAAAGGATTTGAACTTTAAGAAATTGAAGATTCTGAAAGAAAACAAACCAAAATGCACAACTCAAACCAAAACGCGAAAGAAGCAAAAATAGGCGTAGTCCTAACCGACCTTGAAGACTGGACTGCAAGCGCTTTCTTGAAGAACCTTCGCAAAAGAGGAGTGAAAGCCTTACCAATAAACCTCTCAACTTTAAGCGCTTCCATATCCACTTCTGATTTTTCCTTTTTCAATGCGGATTCAGAATACTTAAAACTCGATGCTATCCTTGTTCGTGACGTTGGCATCAGTTTCTCGCTTGAGACCATTTCGTTCAAGTTCGACCTGCTTCGAGCGTTTGAAAACTCAATAATCGTTATGAACCGTCCTAAGGCAATTCAGAACGCAGCAAATAAATTCTTCTCCTTTTATCTGTTCAAACTCGCTCATCTTCCTATTCCGCGCACCATTGTTACTCCTGAATTAAAAGTTGCTGTGAAAGCAACCGAAAAATTTGGAAGCACAGTGGTAAAACCGATTTTTGGAAGTCAAGGGGAGGGAATAACCAAACTTGAAAGTACTCAAACTGAGTCAAAGCCGAAACTTGCAGCGTTACTGAAAGAGAGAGGCGTGCTTTATTTACAGGAGTTCGTGCCTAATCCTGGACGTGACATAAGGGTCTTTGTAGTTGGCGAAGAGGCATTGGGTGCGATTTACAGGTTTTCACGAAAAGGTTCTTTTGTTAGCAATTTGAGTCAGGGTGGAACACCGGTTAAGTGCGAATTGACAGAAGGGATGGAAGAACTTGCAATACGTGCTGCAAAAGCAGTAGGCGCGGATTTCGCGGGTGTTGACCTGATAGAAGGGGAAAAGGGATTGTATTTGCTCGAGGTTAATGCAACACCTTCCGGGAAAGGCATAAAAATTGCTTGCGGTATTGACGTCACTAAAAGAATAATTGACCACTTGTTTGAGCGGCTTGAGGATTGATTGACTGGCAAGGCTGTTTATGGAAAGTTCTGCTAATTATTTTTTGAAAATTCATTTATTTCCCCATTTGATTATTCCCTATTTGCCTAAATCGAGGAAATAATGATGTATTCTTCGGTCTTCGGTAAGTTCGGGATGAAAAGAAAGCGCCAATATATTTCTCTGCTTTGCGGCTACTATTTGCCCATTTAGCGTGGCTAACACATCTACCGAATCTGCTGCATAAGTTATAGTAGGTGCTCTAATAAAGACTGCATGAAAAGGCTCGTCAAAGATGCTCATCTTCAACAATACCTCAAAAGATTCCCTTTGCCTGCCAAATGCGTTCCTCTTTACTTTTATGTCCATTAAACCGAGCAGTGGCTGTCCTGTCTTTGCGACTTCTTCATCGCCTTCTTTCGCAAGTAATACCATCCCTGCACAGGTGCCCAAAATCGGTTTCTCTTCCCATGCTGCTTCTTTTATCTCCGAGAAGATACCCTCTCGCTCCATTAGCCTGCCTATCGTTGTGCTTTCCCCTCCCGGTATAACAACGGCGTCGCATGAGCTTACTATTCCCCGATGCTTTATCTTCACCACTTCTCCTTCCTCTCCACGCTCTGCTAAAGTCTGCTCCAATGCGATGACGTGCTCCTCCACATCTCCCTGTATCGCAATTATACCGATTCTCATCGCAACTCCTTTCATTTATATTATTCTACTAATTTATATTATTCTACTATTAAGATTAAGAAAAAGGGATTGATTGATGAAGGATTCAATGAGCAGTGTGGACATAGCAGCTATCGTTACTGAACTACAAGAGCTTTTAGGAGCAAGAATCGTGAAAGCATATCAACCTGGAAAAGAAGAAATAAGACTAAAACTACATCAAAAGGAGAAAGGAGGGATTGATTTGATTATCGAAGCCGGGAGAAGAATTCACATCACCAAATATAAGAGACCTTCACCGAGGATGCCCTCCAACTTCTCTATGTTCCTCAGGAAACATCTCGGCGGTGGCAGGATTTCTCAAATACGACAACTCGACTTCGACAGAATAGTTGAGATAACGATAGAGCGGTGGGATAAAAAACTCAGTTTGATTGCTGAGTTGCTTCCAAGAGGAAACGTGGTAGTCATTGATGAAACCGGGAAAATCATGCTGCCTTTGAAGAGAAAGAGCTTCGCATCAAGGAAAATAAAAGTAGGCGAGAATTATAAACGACCTCCTTCGAGAGCGAATCCCTTGAAAATGAGCGAAGATGATTTAATGACGCTATGCAAATCCTCCCTCGATAAAGACATCCTCAGGGTTCTTGCATCAGAATTGGGTCTGGGTGGATTATATGCGGAAGAAGTGTGCGAAAAAGCAGGAATTGATAACAAAAAGAAGGCAAATGAACTCACAGAAAGCGAAATAAAAGCTATTCATGCTACAATACTTCGCATATTTGAGCCGATAATCACAAATGACAAATCCAAGCTTAAAGCACACATCGTAGTAGAAAAGGGAGGAAAAGTAGATGTTCTTCCCTTTGAGCTGAGCATCTATGAAACCAAAGAAAAAGAGTTTTTTCCCTCTTTTAATGACGCTGCGGATGATTTTTTCACTACTCAAATAGCAGAAGAGATAGAAGAAAAAGCGATAGGTAAGCGAGAGAAGGAGATTGAGAGGTACGACCGAATTTTGAATGAGCAAGCCCAGGCGCTTCGCAAATTCAAAATAAAAGAAGAGGAATGCATAGAAAAGGGGGAGTTGATTTATGCACGCTATACCGAGATAGAAGATATCTTGCGTGAAATGGGCGAAAAAAGGAAAGTTGTCACTTTGACGCTGCCGAATACCGAGCTTCCACTTGAGATTGATACTTCGGTTTCTCTGCACAAGAATGCAAATGCGTATTACGAGAAGGCAAAAGCATTCAGGAAGAAGAGGGCGGGTGTGGAGAGAGCGATGGAGGAGACACAAGCTAAGATAAGCCGGGGAAAGGAGAAAGAGGTAAGGGTAGAAGAGGAGTTGATGCCAAAGAGAAAAGAAGTTAGGAGAGAGAAGGAGGAGTGGTATGAGCGGTTTAGATGGTTTTGGACTTCAGATGGCTTTCTCGTAGCAGGAGGGAAAGACGCAACCTCCAATGAAATACTTGCTAAGAAGCATATGGAACCCACCGACCTTTTTTTCCATACGCAAGCAGAGGGTGCACCGGTGGTAATCGCGAAAACAGGCGGAAAAGAAGTTTCTGAGGAAGGGTTAAGGGAAATAGCACAATTTGCAACTTCTTATTCTAACTTGTGGAAATACGGGTTCTATGAAGGCGAATGCTATTGCGTTACCGGCAAGCAGGTAAGCAAGACACCGCCGTCCGGGGAGTATATAAAGAAGGGGAGTTTTGTAGTGCGAGGTAAGAGGAAGTATTTTAAGGCGCCGTTAGGGCTTTGTATAGGGATTGAAAAGGATAAAAAACGATTGGTTGCATGCCCTTCTTCAGAATCGCAACGGAGCAGGCTGGATAATTTCGTAGAACTTGTGCCCGGTGATGGTCTGGAAAAAAATGAGCTTTCAAAGGAAATTGTGAAATTCTTTATTGACAGTGCAAAGGACGAAAACAAAGAGGAGATTAAGCGAATAGCAACACAGGATAAGATATTGAGCCTTCTACCACCCGGGAAGTCGAGTGTGAAATTGAAGGTATGAGATTTTATATTACTTTATTTTATGTACAATACAACAAGAAACATTGAGAATAAGGGGAAGATGAAAGAAAGAGAAAGTTTGTTTGAAAAAATAGACATCACGAAATATTCTGTGAAGAAATTGGTTGCTATACCCCTAATCATATTGCTCGTCTCTTTAGTCCTGCTCACCACCACACAGCTAAGCATAGATTCGCCAGTACACTTAGGAATGGATTTCAAAGGCGGAACGTGGGTGAAGATAAGCACAGACGAAACAAGAGAAGAGCTAACCGCGAAATTCTCCGATTTCCCCGTTACACTCATTGCCAATACGGGTGTAGGAAAAGAAAAGAGGGTAGAATTCGATATGACAAGCACTTCACCAAAGTATGACCTGCTGATTGACATGCTTAACAAAGAATATGGCGTTGGAACCTATGAAATAGAGAGTATAAGTCCGGTGTTTGGCAAACGATACCAAACTCAGGCATTATATGCTCTGATAATCGCTTTTGTTCTGATGGCAATCGTCGTTTTCGTGGTATTCCGAACTTTTGTCCCTTCTTTTGCTGTCGTTTTGTCCGCTTTTTCTGATATCGCCATCGCAGTTGCATGCATGGATGCAGTCGGGATGGAATTATCACTGGGTACAGTAGCCGCATTACTTATGCTCATAGGCTATTCTGTGGACTCTGATATTTTATTGACGAGAAATCTACTGCATAAAAAAGGTGACATAAAGGAGAAGCTACGAGGTGCAATGAAGACCGGTATAACGATGACTTCAACGACACTGGCTGCGGTATTCGCAATGTTCCTCGTCTCCTTTTATCTCGATATTTTCATCTTAAAAGCCATTTCCGTCGTGCTTTTGTTCGGTCTCATGATGGATTTGATGAACACCTGGATGCTAAACGCAGGAATATTAAGGTGGTATGTGGAGCGGAAGGAAGGAAAGAAATATGGAAAACGAAGTGTGAAAAGAGGAGTAGAAAAAGGGGGAGTGAAAAAGGTAAAAGTATGACTGTTTTTTCACTTCTCAGGGTGTAGAACCAACTTCTCCCTTACACTGACCACGTCGCCGACCACAATCACCGCTGGCGGCTTCACTTTTTCTTTGCTTGCTAATTCCACTATATTCCCAAGCGTTCCAACCACGAGCCTCGCATCTTCAGTAAATCCTTTTTCAATCGTCGCAACAGGTGTTTCTGCGCGCACACCATGCTTCAAAAGGAGCTCGACATTTTTAGCAAGGTTTCCTACTCCCATCAAAATAACGAGCGTGCCTTTTAAATTCGCAATCGCCTTCCAGTTAATGTTCTCTTCTTTCCCCTCCATCTCGTGCCCGGTAATTACAGTCACAGCAGAAGAAATGTCCCGGAAGGTGAGTGGGATAGAGAAAGCAGTCGGAACTGCAATTGCAGAACTTATTCCCGGCACTACTTCAAAATCAACACCGTGCTCCCTGAGAAACACCGCTTCTTCTCCTCCTCTACCGAATATAAAAGGGTCCCCGCCTTTCAATCGCACAACCTTATCGTATTTCTCCGACAGATCCACCATGAGCGTATTTATCGCATCCTGTGAGAACTTATGCTTCTTCGCTGTTTTGCCAATGTCAATTACCTTTTTACCCTCCGGTATCAGCTTCTTCACGCCTAAAACTAAATTGTCAACCAATATTACGTCAGCTTCTTTGATAAGCTTATCTGCCTTCAGACTTAACAGTTCCGGGTCTCCCGGTCCGGCACCAACGAGGTATACTCTTCCCATTTCTACTTATATATTTGTATAGCTGCATAAAAAACCACATAACGCCATACCTGAGAGACATCAATCAAAAACCGTGACCTTCAGTCCTTCTCCTCCTGTTTTCACATCCATCACAAGCGCATCCGCAATTTCCATCGCTGCTTTTATCCAGTCCCCACACTCACCCGGCAGCACTAAGACAGAGCCAACACCGCCCATCTCATCCAATCCACCCGCGCCTGTCACCTTAGCACCCAGGGCGCCTGACGCCTGCGACATCTTCACGAGTTCGCTCAATCGCTTCGGAACCACGCCTATTGCGTCCAGCAAGCCATGATTTATGTTCATCAACGCCCCCAATTTCACAAAATCTTCATCCTCTATCGCCCTAATTGCCTGTGCTGTTATTTCTTCGGCGGCATCGAATATATAATCAAAAATGCTCTTGAACATATCTTTTCGCCATTTAACATCTGCTACAATTTTCTTTGTCTTTAAGCCCATCTCAGAAACCTTTTTCGTATCCATACCCATGCTCAAAGGTATGCTGCCAACGCATCCCACAATCAAATTTAGCTCAGGCAACCGCAATCTCTTCACCTCTCCCTTCTCTACCGATACATACCCGCCGTAAGTTGAAATTGCCGTATCAACAGGACTGGCAGCACCTTGTACTGCAAGCTCGACACTATGTGCGTCCTCTCTTATCCCTTCCAAATCACCGCCTACATCAAAATATTCCTTAAGCGCTGCGATAGTAGCAACACAGGTCGCTGCTGAAGAACCCAATCCCGCAGAAAGGGGTATTTGCGACTTTATTTCCATTTCTACTCCTTCCTCATCCATTCCATACTTCTCTTCGAGATATCGTGTTGCTTCCCTGACATACGCAATTGCCTCTGTTGCGTGGTCATAATCCTTATATAGCAATGCTTTTCCTTTTCCTTCCTCTTTTCCAGGTTCTAAATCCATTTCCAGACCAAAAGTAGGTATGTTCTCTATTTTTACGTGGTAGCCTTTTTTTTCTTTGCTTGTTACCTCCACCGTAAGTCGTCTGTTTATTGCGGTAGCTAATGCTTGCTTACCATATACCACAAAATGCTCTCCAAACAGTATCACCTTTGCAGGAACAGATGCTTGTATTTTTTTCCCCATCTTTCATCATCTCCAATTCACCACATGAACCGAAGTAGCTTTAAAAGTTGCATAGACCTCCTCACCCTTTTGCAGCCCGAGACTTTCACGTGATTGCTTTGTAATAAGAGCAACAAGCGAATTATCCAGTTTCACTCGTGTTAAAGTACCCATATCGTCCAATGCTTCTATCCTTCCTTTCAGGACATTCCTTGCACTGCTTTCGCCTCGGCTTTCAGACAAAATTATATCCTCGGGTCTTATGAATAATTTTACCGCATCTGCACAGTAGTCAGAGACAGCAAATATATTACCGCCAATATCTACTTCTATCTCTGCAACACCGTTCTCATTATTTCGAACTACACCACTCAATATGTTCTCAATGCCAACGAAATCCGCGATTTCCTCGTTTTGCGGTTTGTTGAATATCTCGTAGGGCGTTCCCACCTGCATTATTCGCCCGTTCATCATTACTGCTATCCTATCTGCTAAGACCATCGCCTCTGTCTGGTCGTGCGTGACGTGAACCATTGTAATTCCTAATTCCCGCTTTATCTTCTTCAGTTCTTCTCTCAGGTAATCTCTCGTTCTGAGGTCTAATGCAGATAAGGGCTCGTCAAGAAGCAATACAGAAGGCTCAATGGCAATCGCTCTGGCAATCGCAACCTTCTGCTGTTCCCCACCGCTTAACGTAGCGGGATAGCGATGCGCAAGATGCAAGATACTCAACCAGTCCATTATCTCCTTCAATCTCTTTCTATTTTCCGTGGCAGAAGACTTCTTCAACTTCAACCCGAATTCTATGTTCTCTTCGACAGTAAAATGTGGAAACAGGGAATAATCCTGGTAAATGAAGCCAATTTTTCTTCTCTCTGGTGGTAGATTTGTTACATCGTGCCTTTCTATCCAAACTTCTCCGGTGTCAGGAAAGTGAAAACCCGCGATTGTTTCGAGCAATAAAGTCTTCCCCGCACCGGTAGGACCCAAAATGACGAAATATTCGCCTTTTTTCACTTCTAAATTTATATCTTTTAGCGAGAACTCTTTCCAGTCTTTGCATAGATTTATGATTCTTATCATTTTCACCACATATTATTAAAATATGTCTAAAGAGATATTTAAAGAAGCCCAAGATAAAGCTCCTTCTATTATTATTTGTTATAACTGCCTCATTTGTGAAATAAAGATAAATAGTCCGGTGAAGTTGAGAAAATAAGACCGCAGCGGCAAAGTTTCAGAAAGGAGCAAGTAGAAAAGAAGTTGAATACCATTTTCATAGTCATGAAGGTGTAGCCCCACCAACCAGTATCTTCTTTATCCTTACATGCGGGGCATATTCAGAAACAGGGACTTCTTGACCATCTTTACCGCAGAACCCTATTGAGCCTCGCTTTTTATCTTTACCCACGGCATCTATGTTCTTCAGTACGTCCAGGGTCCTTCCGGAAAGAGAAACGTTTTTCAGCCTTTTAGAAAGAGCGCCCTTCTCTATCAGAAATGCCTCTTCCGCACCGAACTGAAATTCACCCCTTACTGTATCTACCTGCCCCCCACGCATACCTTTAGCATAGATTCCAAAAGGGATATCCTTACGCATATCTTCAAAACTCCAGTCCCCTGCCTCAATTACCGTGTTGCTCATTCTGACCAATGGAACTTCAGAATAATCCGCAGCGCGCGCGTTCGCGGTTGGTATCGCTTCTAACCTGCCTGCGGTTTCTCGCGTATGCAAGTAAGAGACCAAAAAGCCGTCTTTTATTAGCTCTGTTCTTTTTGACTTTATTCCCTCATCATCATACCTGTAATAACCATGAGAAAGCTCGATGGTCGGGTCGTCGGCAACAGTTAGACCTTCGTATGCTATCTCCTCTCCCAATTTATCCTTCAGTATTGATTCACCATATAAAACGTGATCTGCTTCCACGGAATGCCCAAGCGCTTCGTGCATAAAAACACCCGCAAGCTTATTGTCCATTATCACGGTGAACTCACCAGCGGGGGGTAGTTTAGCGTCAAGCAGTCTTACCGCTTTGTCTGCTGCCTTTACGCCCACGGTCTCAGGATTCTCCTCTTCTATGGCTTCAAACCCCGCCACCGCTCCTATACTCTCTGTGCCTTCCTGCAGAACATTCTCCTTTCTCGCTACTGTGCGCACACGCATAAAAACCGCGGGCGTCTCCATTACAATATAACTTCCATCCGAATTCGCATATATCTGCTCCTCGTAACCATCCAGGTATAAGATGGAGACGGTTTTTATGTAAGGAGAGTGTTCCTTCGCAGCTTTATGCACTTCTTTAACCATGCGCTTCTTCTCTTCAATACCGACATCATCCGGGTTTATTTTCGGCTTTAGTTTAAAATAGTCGTTCTTTGGCGTTGTATCCGCTATTTTTACGGCTTCTGCCTTCTTTTTGGATGCTGACTGCGATAGTGCTCTACCGATGTTCAAAGCGTCTTCAAAAGTATCCTTTAACCTGGCTAATGTGATGTCATTCGAGGAAGAGAACCCCCACGAGTTTTTATAGCAGACTCTTACGCCTGCGCCCTGGTCCGTACCATAACTCATCTCCCTGAGGACATCATCTCTTAGTTCGATGACCGTTGCGGAACCCTTTTCAATACGAATATCTGCATACCTTACTCCGGCATTTCTCGATACCACAGAATCTATCGCTTTTTTTAGCTCTTCTTCCATCATAAATAAAAAGGTTGGGAGAATATTTATTTATAAGTGAAAAGGGAAATAAAATTTAATAGAAGCGGGGCCGTAGCTCAGACTGGGAGAGCGCTCGGCTGAAGACCGAGTTGTCCCGAGTTCAAATCTCGGCGGCCCCACTAAGAGTGCAACAAGAAAGTAAATTAGGGACACAGATTAACGCAGATTAAGTCATACTATATACACAATGAAAAAAGAGCTGAAAATAGTACCAATCAAAAATGGAACTGTTATTGACCATATCACAGCAGGGCAGGCGCTGAACGTGTTGAAAATATTAGGGATAAATGCAAGGACAGACGCGGTTTTAAGCGTTGTGATGAACGTGAGAAGTAAGAAGATGGGGAGAAAGGACATAGTAAAAGTGGAAGACCGGGAGCTGAAGCCTGAAGAAGTTGATAAAATCGCTTTGATCGCACCAAACGCGACAATAAATATAATACGTGATTCCGAAGTAATAGGGAAGCATAGTGTTTACCTTCCGAAGTCAATAGAGGGTATTATAAGATGTGCTAATCCTAATTGCATATCCAATGCGGAAACGGAGCCGGTTATTTCAAAATTCATCACGGTGAGCGAGAATCCTCCTCGATTCAGATGCTTTTTTTGCGAAAGGATAATAGAGGACGTGTCCGGGAGTTTGTAAACAAACCTTTCTTTAATCGCTATCAAGAGCAGTGAAAATGGTCAGTTCACCACTGCCAGATACGTAATCAGGCAATAACCCTCAGCCGCCACGGCAAGTTGCCGTTTTCTCTCTTCTCGAGCCGGTGGTTGTTCTATCTGTTGAAGGTCTTCACGAATTAAATGTAAAGCTGCCTCGATGATAGCGAGGCGCTCCGTGGTCGTGAGTTTCTTGAACTCTTCAAGAATTCCTACTTGTGTCCTCCTCTTTTTTTCACCTCTTTTTATTATATTTAGTATGCTCTTAATATTTAAAATTATAAGTTTTTGAGTCTTGTAGTAAATAGGATTATAGTATAAAAAGAAAGAAGTGATAGGCGAGGGCCGGTAGATCAGTTGGAAGATCACTCGCTTGGCGTGCGAGAGGCCTCGGGTTCAAATCCCGACCGGTCCATCATGGCAGAGAGAGGACCACATCCAACCCTCAGGATTAAAGGGACAAAAAGCCATTCTTTGTTAGGAAAGAAGATCGTTTTAGGTGTTACTGGCTCTATCGCGGCTGTTAAAACCGTTGAACTCGCACGTGAGTTGATAAGACATGGCGCAGACGTGTATGGCGTGATGAGTGAATCAGCCACTGAAATAATTCATCCCTATACCCTACATTATGCTACGGGGCACGAAGTGATAACGAAATTAATGGGTAACATAGAGCATGTAGAGTTTTTGGGGATGGCGGGTTCGGCGGACCTTTTTATCATCGCTCCGTGCACTGCAAACACGCTAAACAAAATCGCCGGAGGCGTCTCTGATACAACTGTGACCGCATTTGCAACCACCGCATTCGGGTCCGGGATTCCCATTATCGTGGTGCCAGCAATGCACGAGACTATATATAAGAGCCCTGTTCTGATAGAGAACCTCGACAGGCTGAGAAGTCTTGGCGTTACCGTCATAGAACCCAAGATTGAGGAAGGGCTTGCGAAAATCGTCTCGACTTCAGAGATAATTCTTACTGTTGAGCATGCACTTTCGCCAAAAAAGCTTGCAGGAAAACGCATCCTCATCACAGGCGGTCCCACCATCGAGCCGATAGACCCTATAAGGATATTAACAAACCGAAGTTCCGGCAAAACGGGAATTGAAATTGCAAAGGAAGCGTATAAACAAGGTGCTGGGGTTACGCTCATACACAGCAAAGAGTTGAGTTTGAGAGGGATAAAAGAAATCAAAGTGGAAACTGCACGTGAAATGATCGATGCATGCGTTAATGAACTTCAGGAAGGGAAAGAGAAAGGGGAAGGATATGATGTGCTTATATCCGCAGCCGCTATCTCTGATTTCACCGTTGCGCCATCGGAAGTGAAAATTCCATCAGGCGAGGATTTCTATTTGCACCTCGTTCCCGCCGGGAAGCTGATAGAAAAAGTGAGGAATGAATTCCCGGAACTTGTTATCGTGGGATTTAAAGCGGAAACGAACGTTTCTGAAGAGGAACTGATAAGAAGTGCGCGGAAAAAGATGGAGAGATATAACTTTGCCATGGTAGTTGCAAACGACGTTGGCAAGGGTGGGATAGGAACAGAAGAGAACGAGGTGTATATAATAAGAGAAGGCGTGAAAGAGATAAAGCATGTGAAGGGTGTAAAGAGCATGATAGCAGAGGAGATAGTGGGGGAATTAGCGAAGATTTCTCCCCTGTATATGTCCAAGAATAGTTCCTGTTGCAGAAGCGATGGTTAGGCTGGTGCTGGTGGATTATTTGATGCGGAATGAGACCTCAAACCTATACAAATACAAAATATTTATATATGCTTATCATAGACGGAAAAAAAGAGTGAGAAAGAAATGGGCAAGAAAATCTTCGCACTTGTAGTTGTTCTTATGGTTGCTTCTGTTGTAGCGAACATCTACTTCATTTCTAACCAGAGCCAATTAAACCTTTCAGAGGTTAAAACGCAGATAAATGCGCTCGAAGAGGCGAATGTAAACTTGAATAAAGAACTTTATTTAACTAACCTCTCACTACAACAGGCGAGGACACAGCTCGATTTGTACAGAGAGCAAATAGCAGAGCTTAAAAGCCAGATAAACAGAAGTTTCGTTGAAGGAGAAGAGGGTAGAGCGCAACTTGATGCTCCAGCGGTGATGCGTCGGGTGGAATACCACGGTAATTATCCTTTTTATTCGCGCCAGATTGTGGAAGAGGGAACCATGATGCGGGTATCGGTTGATATTAAACCCGGGTACGGGCGTGTCCTTGTGGAAACAAAACCTTTAATGGGCGTTATCTTCCAGGATGCAGCAAATACTGCGGTTGTCGCTGCTGAGAATTATACCGGATGCGACCTCACGGGAAGTGACGTTATCTTCAGTGTGGAAGCAATGTCAGAAGTCCCCGAAGTTGATGGACCCAGCGCTGGTGCTCTGATGACAACACTTATCATCGCGGCACTGGAAAACATCACGCTTCCCGATGATGTAACCATGACAGGTACAATCAGTCCAGATGGGCATATCGGGGAGATTGGCGGCGTTATAGAGAAGGCAGAGGCGGCAAAGGCAAATAACAAACATATTTTTATCCTGCCGCGTGAGAACAATCGGCTTGTGCGGTATGAAAAAGTGAGAAAACAGTACGGCGGCATAACTATAATTAAACAGAAACCGGTCATTGAAGATACAAAAGAATACATCGAGGGGAATATAGGAATTCACGTTGAATACGTGGACTCAATTAACGATGTCATGAACATCATTCGTTAGTATGCCTCCGCAATGCTCCTCGCTTTTTCCTCTCCAACCCTCTCTTTCACCAAATCGTGGACAAACTCATGCACCACATCGGCAAGAACCAGTGTCTCGTCCTTTATCCTGACTCTTTCTGTCATATGTGGTCATCTACTTGGATGAATCTCTTTATCCGCCTCTTCCATACGCATACGTATTAAAGGTTTCGCTATATGCCTCCTCGCAACCGGTGGGACTTCATATAGCCCCGTTTCTATACCTCTATCCACAATTACCTTATCCTTTTCCGCTTTAAAAGTCCCGCAGCGTTTACACCGGTAGCCCTGGAATCGTCCCGCGGATTTCATCGTCCGCCCACACTTATCACATCTGGGATTTCGCTCTACCACATTATTCAATTTCCTTACTTCTATCTTCTCAAGGTTCAATGTCCCCTTCTTTAGTGAACCATAGACGGTGATTTCATCACCTGCTCGCAGCTTCCTTATAACATCACGAAAGCCTTTCGTCGGCTCGTATGCAATGCACTCGACTGACGTTTCTTCTTCGGATAGCGAGACAGAAAACAGAACATGCCCGCCCTCTATCGTTCGGGGATTGGACTCAACCTCACCAGCCAGGATATAAGAGTGATAGTCTTGCAACTTCTCCTTTGCCACTTCCCCTTCAAATCGTATCAAGTGAAAATCAGTACCCTGATTTGTGATGAATAACATCTTCCGCTCCTCTGGCTCTGCATCTATGAGCTCATAAGCCTTGTAGATAGCATCTACGCTGTCGCCACGTATCCCAAAAAGAACTGGACAGGGAGAATGAGGAGCAAAAACTATTTTTTTTTCGCTCCAGTCCACGGTATCCCAGGTTAAAGGATAAGTAGCCGCATCTGCTTTCCACACGCTCGCTTCGTCTATCAACCTTAACATCCCCCATCTTTCCTTTCGCCGGTATGACATCAGCTCGTAGGTGAAGTCGTAATAATCGGGCTTGTTTTTTTGCAGCAGCGAAAACGAAGCCGCGGCTAAAGCGCCTATTATCCCCCGTTTAGTTTTCAATCCAAAGTAATCCAGATGCAAATTGGAGATGAGTTCATAAGCGTCTGCCAGCCTCAGCACTTCTCTCACTGCATTTTCATAGAAGTTCCTTAATATTTCATCGCTATTGTTTTCTTTCTCTCCTCTACTGATCGCAGTTAAAGTGTCGTTATCAATAAAAACAACACCCGGATTTGTTTCCTCTTCGCTTAACTCCGATAGTTCGCTTACCCGTGCTTTGACCACTTCTTTCACTTCTTTTTCCTCTTTCCCATTGGCTATCCTTATCTCGAAGGATACTGCTCCGTTGCCTCTTGTTTTAAATGGTATGCATGGATTGAGTCTTACCAATCTCGGTGTCGAGATTTCGCCATATTTCTTCAGCTCGTCAACTAAAACTGCACATAAATATGTGGTGCACCCACCTCTTCTCGAATCTGTGTCGTCTATTCCGATAATCATTCAAACTTTCTCCATCGTCTTTTTATTCGATTCAACCACTTGGATACCCTTATGTGTAATTCTGGTACTACCGCCTCCGACCGTAGTTACAATTAGTCCTTCTCCATCACAATTAAAATTTTAAGGTGGGTCATGTATATAATTAGGAGGGATGTTTAATGAATGAGGTAGTAGTCTCCGCAGTGATAGGTGCTATCACGGGTGCTATTGCATCTTTTGTTTTCATGTATTACTCAACAACGTTTGTGAACGAGGTGAGAGGGGATTTGAAAGAGGTCAACTCCTATCATAGTTGTTACTCAACAAAAAACTCGTAGCTCGTGGAGAAGCATATATTTCCGGGTCAACTCGTATCATGGTTGTTACTCAACGACCATATAATATTACCACGTATATACACCTTTTCCTCATGTTTCAAAAGCCAACCAAAGGCGGTGTGCACCTTATCCATGTTGGCTTTTACATGCCCCACTATATATTACTGCATTCCGGTAATAAATTTACCATATCGCAGGGGTGTTTAGATTATAGCTGATTGGAAAAGATTATTGAAGAGAGGCAAACCTCAAACCTGGAATAACTTTTTATAGTGCCACATAACGTTCTGGGGTTATATGGAGTTCCGAGCGATTTTAATTTTTCAAAGTTGAAATCAATTCCTTAACATTTTTAAACTTATATTTCTCGAATTCTTCTTGATCCACTCTTAGATATGACCATTTTCCATCAGTCAATTGATTAACGTCTTTACACCATTGTTCAGCCCTATTATCCTTGTGTTTTACATCGACATCTACCCTTCCTTTTGTCTCAACGATTATGTGTTCTCCCTCGGTAGTTAATATAAGGAAGTCTGGATAGTATAATCTTAGATTATCTTTCGCATCCCTGTACTCCATATAAAATCCCATTTTAGGAACAATCTTACTGAATGCCTTTACATCATCTGCACCATCTAAGAATTTTGAAAATTCTATCTCATATTCGTTATCACATGGGACATAATTGAAAATTGTTCTGTTTGCTGGGTATACAAGTTTTGACCAAACAAATGGGCTGGTATCAGATAGTTTTATTGTATCTTCTTTTTGTGGCTCTCTTTCAGTAAAAGCCAAGTCTTTAAATGACTCTACGAACAGATTTATCAATTTTTGTTGAACTTCGGGAGAGCTTAGCTGATATAATGCCCGATAACCATCTTTTGGATCGTTGAGATCTATTTTTTGAGTGAATAATCTTTCTTCAATATACTTCTTCACTAAGGGATAAAAGGTAGCAAATGCACCAGTGATTTTTAATTGCTTAAGGATTTTATCGGTATAATATGAGATTACTGCTTTTGGATCCTTAGGCACTGGCAAATCCCATTTTCTATGCACAACCTCCATGCCCTTGAGCATATCTATCGCGATATATTCCATATCCAAGATTTTGTTCTCTAATTCAATATTCAATGGGGGAAGTGATTCAACTGCTTCGATATCCAGTGTAAACTCCCTTATAATGATCCTCTGGCTCAATATAGGTATCTCAATGTCTTTGTCCAATTTGTCTTCATCAACAAAAATTGTTGTCAACTCAAGAGGCTCGTCAATGTCAAACTCAGCAAATTCAACTCCTTCCTGAGTTTTCAACTCATCAAGAATTTCTATCAAACCAGGGGGTCCTATAACTTCAAGAATGTTAATATGCTTATCTGGGTTCGCGTATTCGTCTGGAAACATCTTTCTTAACCCACGACCTATTACCTGCTCTGGGAGTACCTTTCTTTTTGAGCCATACGACCTTAGACCAACGATTACATTTACATTATTAACATCCCAACCCTCATTTAACATCATTGTACTGACAATGGCATCAATACCCTTCGGGAAACTTTCTTTTAACTCAGGGTCTTGCATTATTTTCTCTGGGTAATCTATATACTTTGCCGCCCTCCTTGCTGGTTCTAAATCCTTTTTCAAGATACTTCCAGTACTATCTGTGTGGATTAACAGAACCCTACCTTTAAGATCAGGCTCAGTATTAATATATTCATAAACATCATCAGCCTCAGAGTTCTTTGGACATTGGATAAATAAGATAGGTCTCTTTTTTAGCGGTTCTAAAGGCTTTTTGTACTCCCGCCATCTTCTTATTCCCGCGTCTATCCATCCTCTATATCTTTCATGTGCTTTCTTTGATGCAATTTCTTTAGCACCTTTAACATTCCCCTTTAGCGGGCGTTTTACTATGTTCATCTCAATAGCTTCTTTAAGCGGAAAATCTACAATACACCAGGGAAAGAACGCTCCTTTCTCAGTTTTTGGCGTGGCTGAAAAATCCAATTCCATATTAAAGCCCTTCCCATAATCGGTTTCAAGTGATTTATGGAGGTTTAAAAGTAATTTCTTCCATTCCCTTTCAAAGCTGTATATGTGATGTGCCTCGTCTTTTAATATCATAATGTTGGGACAGGAAGTTAATACCTCTTTTATCCTGTTTTCTTGATAGATGTCATGCTTTTTAACATCCTCAAGTACCAGAACATCATCTACGTATTCTTCCACTTCCTCCTTCTTCTTTTTTCTTTCCTCCAACTGCTGAACATTCGTTAAAAATATCACTGCATCGGGAATAACATGGATTGGGTCTTCTTTTAAGATTACTTTTATGTTAAAATCTTCTTCCCACTCTGGCGGGATGAATTTCCATTTTTTGAATATTTCACCGTCTTTGAAATCTCTTGTAAGCCTTTCATAGATCACATTTTTCTCACCAGCAATGATTAAAAACTTGGATGTATAATCGTCTTTATTCTCTCTTAACCAGTTAAGGTACGACCAGACTATAGTTAAAGCCATAACAAAGGTTTTACCCGACCCAGTAGCCATCTTAAAGGCATAAAGCGGGTATTGATCGTATGATGGGTCATAGCCTCTTATCGGCCCTGCACCAAAATCTCTTGCCATGTCTATAAAATTTCTTTTTTTCATTACCTCATAAACATAAATAAGCGTCTCTATTGCTTCTCTCTG
>JAODGL010000018.1 GCA_025464585.1 Methanosarcinales archaeon | reverse complement strand
CGAGTAGCAGGTGTATGTCTCCTCTCACCCTTGTCTCATCTGGCAACTCTTTTGGAATTCCTGCAAATAATTGGAGTACCATCGCTTCTTTTATTTCCTCATAGCCATATATAGAGGGCGCAATGCTTCTTATGAGCTTCTCATATACATCAGGCTGATTCTTGAGCTCCATTATTTCTCGCTCATCTTCCTCGGTTATCTCTATCTCTTCAAACTCCTCCTCCTTTATCTCCAGCGAATTGCCATCCAGGTATATATCGAAGAAAGGTGTCTTCCCAAGTTGTGTCGTGCGTTGATATGACCTGAGAATACCGATAACAATAACCCGATCGCCGGGCGATACCACACCCGAAATGTCGTCTTCCAGATTAACGTCTATTGATTGTGGTAATTCTCCACCTCTTAATTCCTCTGGCGATTCCTGTAACCTTATCTTTTGCGCATTTACGAATTTGCACTTATCCACCAATAACTTGAACCGTTGCACTTTCCTACCACATCCACCACTTTCACGCTCGCACTCCCTCGGCTCTCTGAACTGCCTTCCGCTTTGCTCCACCGAGAAGATATGCCCGCAAAAAGGGCATTCAAATACTGCTTCTACTACCCGCGGTCTTACCTCCGTTGCCTTTGTTACCAACCCCTCTATGCTCACCAGCTTACCTATGTCAATGCTACGAATGTCCCGTATCTTCACCTTTCTCGGTAGCTTTATTATACGCAGATTGGCTTCATCGAGTGTAACACCAGTAGGAATATCTATTTCCCTCAAAGCCCTCACTGCCGCTTCTATTGCTACATCTGGGTCTTCTAAAAGCATATCTGCAATGTTCGGGTCATATATGTCCATGTCAGAGAATTTAACAAACAAACTACGCTTTTCTGGATAAGAATTTGACAGTTCTATAAGCTCATTCCAGTAATACCGCTTCAGAAAGTCCTCCCACCTCTCTGTTACCAGGTCTTGCATCATTTTATCATCACCTTTCTATTAAGTCTTTATAGAGAAAAGTTTTATCAGAAATAGTTGTTTCTCTTTGGTAAGGAGTAGGTATAGAAGGGGGTAAAGAATTGGAATGTCAAAGTTAGCGGTTGTTTTTGACGGCGCCGGTGTGTTATACGCACCTTTCAGAATCATAAAAGATATAGAAAGAGGATTGACAAAACGCAGTAGGGTCTCGGGAATAACCTGTACAGAAGGACTCGAAAGAGGTGCGATGACCATTTTAAAGACGAGATATGAAGAAACGCTGAAAGAAGAAGAACCTTCTAAGATTCTATCTGACGTGATGCGCGAGAAAAAAATAGAAAATAAAGTGATTTATAAGAAAAAAGGAATTAGTGACAGAGAAGTAGTGGAAACAATTTTGAGGGATAAAGGGGCTAAGTTGAGAGATGTGCATGAAACGATGTCCCTTTTAAGGAGGTGTGATATCCTCCCAATAATAGGGGTGGGCTTGATTGTGGATATGGCATCGAAGAAGATAAAATACGTGATTGCCGGGGGCATACATTTCTTCCCTGGCACGCTCAAACTGGTTAAAGAATTGCGCGAGAGGGATATCTCGCTATTTCTTGCATCCGGGGATAGGATAGAAGGCGAGGAAATGACCGCTTATTTACCTTACATACCTGCGGACAATATATTTGGAATGATGAAGCCAGAGGATAAGAGGGATTTGGTAAGGGAGTTGAAGAAAGAGCATAAGGTGATGATGGTTGGGGATGACAGGAATGATTATCTTGCGATGTGGGAGGCGGATATCGCGGTGCTATCGCTGCAAGAAGCAGCAGATAGACCTGGCAAGCTTTTTGAGGTTGCTGATTTCAGGATAAATGATATAGGTGAGGTAAAGGAAATAATAGAAGAGATAGGATGAGGGGATAAAAATGGATAGCGCAGAAGAAGGCGGAGATTTGGAATCGCTGGCAGAAGGGCTGAGAAACTTCGATGGAGTGAAGCGAAAAAGGGCTATAAGTGACCTTGTAAAAAGGCTTGGGAATTCAGATCGCGTAGGAAGTCGAACGATAATTGGATTTGGGGAAGATGCCGCGGTGCTTAAAGTTGATAACGACAATTTTGTTTTACTTGCCGTGGATGGTATCTGGGGTAGATTGCTGAACGCGGACCCGTGGTGGGCGGGGTATTGCGCTGTGCTTGTGAACGTGAATGATATAGCGGCGATGGGCGGCACGCCTCTGGCTATGGTGAATCTAACGTCAACGCAGAAGAAGGATATATGTGCAGAACTGGGAAGAGGAATGGAAGAAGGCGTGAAAAAATTTGGCGTGCCCATGGTTGGGGGTCACCTGCATCCTGACACCTCTTATGATGCTCTGGACGTTGGAATAGTAGGAACGGTAAAACGCGATAGTGTCATATTTTCAAATGGTGCGAGACCGGGTGATAAGGTATTAGCAGGGATTGACCTCGATGGTAGAGTATATCCGAGGTATAATCTGGCTTGGGACAACACGACAAAAAGGTCTCCCGAAGAGATAAGAATGCAATTGAATACAATGGTGGAAATAGGGGAGAAGAAGTTAGCTACTGCCGGGAAGGACATAAGCAATCCCGGCACTCTGGGCACGCTTGGAATGTTACTTGAAAGCTCAGGAGTAGGAGCAATTGTGGAGCTGGATAAGATACCAAGACCCGATACGGAAAATTTACAAATATCTTTTGAACACTGGTTAAAGATGTATCCCGGTACA
The DNA here is from genome assembly GCA_025464585.1 of Methanosarcinales archaeon. Lineage (GTDB taxonomy): Archaea > Halobacteriota > Syntropharchaeia > Alkanophagales > Methanospirareceae > QMVO01. The sequence goes on along the minus strand of JAODGL010000018.1, from coordinate 1,542 downwards.
GGATTTGTGCTCACAGTCGAGAACGAGGAAAAAGGAGCGGAATGTATAAGAATATTCGGAGACGCAGGAGTAGAGGCTTCTATCATTGGTGAGATAGATAACAGCAAGAAGTTGAAGATAACAAACGGTGCGGAAACAGCAACGGTATTTGACTTCAACAAGGAGATAATAACAGGAATAAAGCATAGGGATTAGGTTCTAAAGGTCAGGTGTTAATCTTGATACTTGATACTTGATGCCTTCCTTATACCTTAAACGACGATGAGAGAGGATTTAGATGATTTATACGAAAAGATAAGGCAGGGAGAGATTGAGCGCGGAGACGCAGTATATTTAGCAAGTAACCCTTTTTATCTGTTCCACATTGCTGATGAACTACGCAAGGAGGAGAGAGGAGATATTGTTACTTACGTAGTGAACAGGAACATAAACTTCACGAATGTTTGTGTAGGCAATTGCAAGTTCTGCGCATTCAGAGAAGAGAAAGAGCGCGGATATTTGTTGAGCATGGATGCAGTTTTGAGTAAGGTTGAGGAAGCGGTGAATAACGAGGCAACGGAGATATGCATCCAGGGTGGATTGCATCCTGACCTCACGATTACTGACTATTGTGGTATTATTAAAACCATCAAATCGAATTTTGATGTGCATCTACATGCATTTTCCCCGATGGAGATACACCATGTGGCGAGAAATTCGGGGATGAGCGAAGAAGAGGTTTTGAGAGAATTAAAAAAGGCTGGTCTGGGTTCTATCCCGGGAACGGCTGCTGAAATACTTGATGATTCCATAAGGGGGATAATATGCCCGCGGAAGATAAAAACAGAGAAATGGGTAGAGATAATAAAGACGGCGCACCGGTTGGGAATCCCATCAACCGCTACGATTATGTATGGGCATATTGAATCGCTGGAGAACAGAATAGACCATATATTTAAGATTTTAGAGATACAAAAGGAGACAGGAGGATTTACGGAGTTCGTACCCCTGAAATTCATGCGAAAGAACAACGAATTGGGTAGAATGGTGAACAGAGAAATCCCATTTTTGGAAGATGCAGCCGTTCACGCGCTATCAAGGGTTATTCTTCACCCTTATTGTGTGAACGTGCAAGCATCTTGGGTAAAGTTGGGAGTGAGAGATGTGCAGAAGATGCTTTATTTTGGTGTGAATGATTTAGGTGGGACGTTAATGGAGGAGAGCATCTCAAGGTTGTCTGGTTCCATGGCTGGAGAGTATATGAGCCCGGAGGATTTCGAGCGATTGATAAAGGACGAGGGGAGAACGCCTAAGAGGAGGGACACATTATATAAATTGTTGTGATTTGGAGTTAGTATGGGCGCATCACACTCGTTCGCTTAAATTGCACATTACTGAATAAGACCAAATAATCGCTGATTCCAACGACTTCAGACAGCCGTTCAGCAAATTCTTCCACTGATTCGCGGGTATAACCATGAATTACCGTGAACAAATTATGTTCCCACTTACTAGGTATTGTTACTCGCTCGTAGCAGTGCGTGACCTCCTTATAAGAGGAGA
>JAODGL010000093.1:5230-8507 GCA_025464585.1 Methanosarcinales archaeon | reverse complement strand
GAGCTCTTTCCACACTATTCTGCTGCGGAGATAGTGAAGGTATATGCCACGCTTGATGCTATCCCCGGCTACCTTGTGAAGTTTGACCCGGGTGTTTCTGTGGAAGCAAATATAGAGGAGAAGATATTAAGAAAGGGCGAGTTTCTACGAAGCAAAGGCTATCTTGTGTATGACCTGGATGACCTTGAAGTTCTGATGAAATCCTCCGATTCTAAGCTGTGATTATTGAAAAAAGATGAACTCGTGCAAGCATGTGAGAAGATATACAAGGCTGCTGAGGATGCTGTGAAGATACTTGCAACAAAAGAGTATGCCCCTAAAGTTTACGATGCGGCTGAGCACAACGGCAGGTGGTTAGCGTCACTGCTCAAAGAAGCTGTGAGAAGAATAGAAGATAGACTTGGCGAGGATGTGGGCAGAGGCTGGTATGCCGCATGGTTTCTGCATGTCGAGGGCTTTCATGAAAGGAGGCTGAGCAAGGAAGACATTGCTTGGGGGCTTAAACACGTCAAAAAGCTGATAAAACTTATCAACCACCTTTAGTAAGAAAAAGAGGGCTTTGGCTGGATACATTTAGGATTCTGCCAATTCTTATTATCTATGTGTCTGTGTTAATCTGCGTTAATCTGTGTCCATAATTTATTTTCTGTTTTCTTCTTTTCTTATCTCTTAAAAAACATAATCTGTGTCAATCAGTGTTAATCCGCGTCTAAAATAATAAATCATTTATATATAAATGAACGCAATATTCTATCATGGAACAGATACCTGGCGGGATAGAAAAGCTGCTCATGCCGAAACTGAATGAGCTCACGGGAGAAATAAAAGCAATCCATTCTCGTATAGATGCGGTGCGTACACGAATAGATGGTGTGGAGAAGGAAGTCGCAGGTTTGAGAAGAGAGATGGATGTTAAGCTTGATAGCCTGAGAAATGAGATGATAACGAAGTTCGATGCCGTGAACAGAAGGTTCGATGCCGTGGATTCCAGGTTTGAGAAAGGAGATGCTATCGAACCGCACTCCTTTTTAACCGGTACCATGCGAGCAGCGATAGGGCTGTTATCCCGAAGATTACCTCGAATCCCGGAACCCGCTTCTCCTCTTCCTCAGGTGTTGCCGTTGGCGTTGTGGGTGTCGGTGTTAGTGTTAGCGATGGCGATGGCGATGCTATTGGTGATGGTGAAGGCGATACAGCAGGCGAAGGAGTTAATGTTACTGCCGGAGAAAGAGTTGGTGTCACTGTTGGCATTGGCGTTGACACAGAAGTAGCGAATTTCTCTTTCCACGCATTTAGCCCACCAAGCATGTTATAAACGACGAAGCCGTGCTGAGCAAGTGTTTCACTCGCTGTTCTACTTTTACCTCCGGATTGGCAATACACGATGATTGCTTTAGATTTGTCCAGTTCGTCAATTCTGTCCTCTAAATCAGACAGTGGTATGTTCATAGCACCCGGAATATACTCAGCACGGTATTCCCCCTCTGTTCTCACGTCCAGTAGAATAATCTGTCCGGGATTCTCCTCAAGCATCGCGTGCGCTTCCTCTATATCTTTGTCAACAAAGTTTGTTCCGCCGGGAAGCGGTGGAGTAAGCTCTGCGGATGCTATCGCACTAAGGACTAAAAGAAGCGCCACCAGAACCAGCGCACCAAAAACTATCTTCTTCTTACCCATTTTTGCCTCCCCTCCTTTATTTCACACCTTTATATAATTTCTTGCCCGATTATATATAAACACATTAGTGCGATTTTGCATAATATATCTTCCTCACAGGCCACGATATTTCAATCCCTTCTTTGTCATAACGCCCTTTTAGCGCCTTTATAAATTCATGCATGACTAAGTACTTTGCCACTGGCTCCTCCACGCGCAAAATAACCGAGAAGTTTATGTTTGAATCTCCGAATGTGTGATACCTGATGAACGGTTCAAAGTTCTTAATCGCTCCTGGGACGGTTTTCTGTATCTGCTTCGCTACATCTATCGTGACCTGCTCCACTTTCTCCAAATCCGACCCGTAAGCAACACCGCACTGAACTACCGCCGCCATCTCCAGGAGTGGCAACGAGTTATTTACGATTATACTCTCTGCGAGTTTTGCATTCGGTACGATGACAAGCGTATTTGGCAGGGTTCGGACCCTCGTGGACCGCCAGCCAATATCTTCCACAAACCCGGAAGGACCTCCCTCTATGTCTATAAAATCTCCAACATTTATTGGTCGGTCTGTGATAATATGCAGACCAGCAAAGAGGTTTGAAAGCGTATTTTGAAGTGCCAGTGCTACTACTAAACCACCTAAGCCAAAAGCAGCAAGTAAAGGACTTATTTCTATCTCAAAATGGTCCAGAATCATTAAAAAAGCCATTAAATAGACGACAGTCGCTACCACACTGCCCATCAATTTCGGCATCTTTTCAAATTTCTTCTGTACCTTCAGCCACCTGCTTATCAGAGCGCTCAAAATCCGGGTTACAATCAAAGACAGCAACAATACCGTACCAACAAAAAATGCCGCATCTATCTTTGCAGAGAAGGGTGCAAGTGCTGATAGCGATTTCAATGCGAAATAAAAACCCGTAAGAAGGATGAAAATACACAACGGTTTTGTAATTATTTTCAAGATGATGTCATCAATATCGGTCTTTGTTCGAGCGGCAAATGCCTTGAGGTATATTGCGAGGCTAAAATGAACTATCTTGGTGAGAATAGCGAAGCTTGCCAGAATTAACACGAATTGAAAATACTCATTCCAAATCAGACCCTCTATTTCCATCACCGCCATGTTTTTATCTTTGGTTACAATAATTTAATTTAAATATAAAAAATAATTCCTTCATCTAGCAATTTTCCCACAGAAATCCCTCACCGGGCATTCCCCGCATCTCTTCCGCTTACAATATTTTATACCGAGTTTGACGAGAGCAGTCTCAACACGTGAAAGCTTTTCACCCTCGAATTCTTGCAGATTTATGCCCAGATTCTCCGCTACTCTTTTTGCTTTCTCCGAAATCCCCGGGCTTATTTGCCATACACCCCGCAATTCTCTTAAGAATATCTGTGTCGTCACAGTACCAATCCCCTTAAATTCCTCCAACCTTCTCTCCAAATCCTCGGTATCCGAGGATTGATTGTAAAGGTTCTCCAAAGAGCCATAATTCTCTTTTAGCCTACCTGCTATATCAAGCAGCTTTGTCGCTGTGGAAAAGTCGTATCGCACGTATCCGCCTTCATCTAAAATCCTGACCAATTCGTCCCAGCCCGCGGCGATGAT
>JAODGL010000093.1:4067-5090 GCA_025464585.1 Methanosarcinales archaeon | reverse complement strand
ACACAATACGCAATAAACCTTTCAGATGGATATTCATGAATAGTTGTAGCAACAATCTCCCCTGCTCCATATTCCGAGACTACTAAAATCGCCTGCTTATCTTTATCCCTTTCCCTTAATATTACTTCTCCATCAGCTCCTATCCCCGTAAAGTAGCCATCACACATGCATTCCTCCTTTTCCACTATTCCTGCCGCTTTATGCTCCTTTACCACCTCTATTCTCACCATCCTCTTCTCTACCACATATTCTATTTTTATCGGAAGCCAATTGTATGCGTTCTTGTTTGAAAGCGCACCAGATACTAAAAGAGCCCCTCCTGCTTTTACAAAATCTTTTACAAGCTCGCTGTTTGCTCTTAGCGCTTTTAGCATACCTGAATATAACTCATTCCCAAAACCCGCCGGCACTATCACTAACTTATAGCCTGTAAGAGAAAAGAAAGGAGCAGATAACGCATTGGGCATTACTACCTCGCAAGTAAACCCTCTTTCTATTAGATACCGCCTGAATAGGGTATCTTTATCCCATAACAATGCTATTTCTATTCTCTTCACTTCTTTTTCTTTAACACCACTATATCAGGTCTCGGAGCAGCTTTAGAGCCTGCAAATTCTCTTCTGCACCGCTCGCACAGTTCCCTCGCAGTGAGCGTAACCACTTCTTCGCTCCCCGGTAGCTTCCTCGCATACACAAACTCCGGCTCTACACCTACGGATTTACTTATCCCTTCCAGTATCGCGGCTATCTTTTCTCTGAACACCGCTACATCATCGCTCTGCAATCCCCTGAGATCAGCGGCGAAACCGATACAGCCGCATACCATCCCGAACACCTTAGCCTCCGGCACGAATATGTTCCCTATCAGAGTCCTCAGTTCTTCCTCCAACTTCCTCCTACCTTCACTTATCTCTTTCTTCATCTTCATAAATCATTTCTTCACCTTCAATACCTTACTCGTTAGGTCATCGCAATATCTGCATTCATCGCATATCTTTTTGCACCCCTTCCATTGTTTTATGC
>JAODGL010000093.1:0-3872 GCA_025464585.1 Methanosarcinales archaeon | reverse complement strand
CACTTATAAAGACATGCTTCGTTCACAATTACCCTGATGTCGCAGTTGACCGCTCTCTGTATCGCTTCCAGGATGTCAAAGTTTCTGTTTATGTTTGTATCTACGGTGATTGTGTCCGCGCCGAGGTCCTCAAAGAATTCAGCACGCTGCGGTGAATCCACATGTGCCACGCATGAAACAACCGTCTCCATCGGATAATCCCTCGAAAGCTCAATTAGATACGGCTCTGCTACGGTAACACCATCAACACCCGCCTTCGTCAATTCCCCAAAGTACCACTCAAACATCTTATAACCCTCGAAGGTCAGGTGATAGCCACCCAGGCAAGATGGATTCATCACGACATTCATCTTTACGTGGTGCTGATGCGCATAAGCGGTTTGCTCTTTTATCTCTTCAATAAGCGCGGCGTGTAGCGTCGCTCTACCGCTGCCCAGCACGTCTGGTGACCCAGCCATGTAAACCTCTTCCACTTCTTTTAATCCCTTCGCTTCCTTATACTCTATTATCTCCTTCAGCGCGGAGAAATGCCCCGGATGCGGAACTATTACTCGCATTTGAGATAGGTTAATACCTCCTTTATAAGTGCAGCACAATATCCACATTCATTGCAATTTTTTTTGCAGTTCTTCCATTGCTCTATGCTCCCCTCAAGCTTTTCGTTATCTATATAAAACATATACCTGAGCATTTGAGGGCAATCTAAGATTTCAAGCAGGTTCCCTTTGAACGCCCTGTATGAATACGCCCTCATACATTCTATTATCCAGTTCACCGCCTTTGTCCTCCCGGAAAGTTTAAAGCTCTTTATTCCTATCGCTTCGTATTCCTTTATGTCCTCCGGTCTTATCCAAGCCGATTTTATTATCTGTACGGGGTCTCTCAGGCGGATGTTTATGCACTTATCAAAGTAGAAGTCCGGAGCAAAAAGAGGAGAGTGAGGTTGATTTAAACTGCTTAGATGCGATGCGAGATTGTAATGAAAATACCTGAACGGGCACCTGTAAAGACAACCTTCATTCACTATCACCCTTATGTCGCAGTTAACCGCCTTCACTATCCCTTTCAACAGCTCGAAATGCCTGTTTATGTTCGTATCCACGGTTATTACCTCAGCACCGAGGTCTTCAAAGAATTTAGCACGTTGCGGCGCATCAACATAAGATAAAACGGATACAATGGTCTTCATCGGGAAATCTCGCAGAAGCTCCACGAGGTATGGCTCCGCTACTATAACACCGTCAACACCTGCTTTGTTCAGCTCGCCAAAATACCATTCGAGCATCTTATAGCCCTCGAAGGTGAGGTGATGACCTCCAAGACACGTGGAATTCATTGCAATGTTCATTTTTACGCCGTGCTGATGTGCATATTCGGTTTGTTCTCTTATCTCATCAATAAGTGGTGCATGCAGCACACCTCTCCCACTTCCCATTACTTCTGGCGAGCCACCCATGAAAACTTCCTCTACCTCTTTCAAGTCCTCTGCCCCTTTGACTTCTATTATCTCCTTCAAAGCAGGGAAATGCCCCGGATGCGGAACCATTAACCTCGTCATTGTTTTGTTATCAATATGTGCCTATTAATTTAAATAAAAACTAAAGTAAAAGTTTAAAGAAAGTGAAAGAAGGTGAGAGCAAATGGAAATAAAGGAAGGAGAGCTTTTGAGCATTGATGAGGTGATAAAACTGGAACTTGAGAAGAGGTGTAAAATAGCGATATATGGTAGCGAAAATGAAGAAGTAGCACCGGAGGAGAAAATAGCATCTTCTGACACCGAGGCAGAAAGAAATCTTGAGAGAATTACATCTATGGATGGAGGCAAAGTAAAGTACAGAGTAAAATCATTCGATGAGGCGGAGAAGACATTATCGGTGGTAAGGGAAATTACATGGGAGTAAGAGCGCAAAAAAATTACAAAAATTCCTGATTATTTATCAAAGAAGAAGAGGAGAAAAAAAAATGGAAGAGAAAAGAGATTTTAGGGATTTGGAGAGAGAAGTGATAGAAAAGGGTAAATGCGCGCTTTGTGGTGGCTGTGTCGCTACGTGCAGGTTGCTCGATTACGGGTATCTCAACGTAGACTTTTCTGAAGAAAGACCGGTGATAAGAGAAGGGCAGCAGTGTCCACCGGATTGTGGATACTGTTATTATCAATGCCCGAGGGTAGAGAAACCGGAGCTGAGGGAAGGATTTGAGGAGATGTATGAAGTGGTCAGCACAGACGAGGAGGTAAGAAAGGCTTGCCAGGATGGAGGTGCAGTTACTTCGCTATTAGCCTATGCCCTCGATGATGCGATAGTGGAAGGCTGTATAACAGTAGCAGATAAAGGAGAATGGAAACCAGAGGTGCGAGTGGCGATGGATAAGGCAGGATTGATACGGAGTGCAGGTAGCAAATATACGCCTGCCGCGGCACTTACCGGTATAGCAGATGCTATTTTGAAATACGACCTGTGGAGTGTCGCTCTGGTAGGGACTCCGTGCGATATGGCATCATATGAAAAGATGTTTGTTGTAGGAAGAGAGACGCATAATGCGCATAACTTCTCATCCCATATAAGGTTGAGAATAGGGCTGTTTTGTCTCGGCTGTTATTCGTATGAAAAACTAATGAAGAGGTATCTGGAACAAAAGCGGGGTATTGACATAAGTAAGGTGACGAAATTGCAGATTAGCGAGGATGTTCTGCACGTATATGCAGGAAAAGAAGAGCTATTAAGTACGGGAATAGATGAGATAGGAGAGTATAAGCGAGATGGATGCCGGGTATGTGAAGATTTCACCGGGCTGTTTTCCGACATAAGTGTTGGAAATAACGGCACACCCGAAGGTAAGTCATCAGTTATAGTGCGTACGGATTTCGGGAAGGAGGTATTTGAAGGTGCTCTGGAGCGTGGATATATAGAAGCAAAGCCAATGGACAAGTCTGGTGTGGATTTGATACACAGGTTGATGAAGGAGAAGAAGGAAGCGGGGATAGCAGAGAAGGAGAGGAGGAAGAAAAGATGAAGGTAGGAATTCCAACCTTAGGAGATAGGGGATTGGAGGAAACGGTAAGCGAGCATTTTGGGAGAGCACCAACTTTCACCGTGGTTGATATGAGCACAAACGAGGTGAAAGTGTTGCCAAACAGTGGTGAGCACTTTGGCGGCTTCAAAGTTGCACCTGAGATTTTGTCAGAGGAGGGTATAGAGGTTGTGCTCTGCTCTGGATTGGGACCACGAGCAATAAACATGTTTGAACAGTTTGGAATTGAAGTATATGTAGGTCTAACTTCGAGAGGAATAACAGTGAAAGACGCATTAAAAGCTTTCCAGGCAGGCTTGCTTCACGAAGCCTCAGATAAAGATGCCTGTGAGATGCACAGGCATTAGTTCTCACACTATTGCATGAAAAGCCCAATAATTTCCCTGGTAAAGTGCTAACAAAGAAAAGTTTGAGGTGATTAAAATCATAGACATACACTGTCATTTGACGTTTAAGGAATACGACACAGACCGGGAGCAGGTAATAGAGGAAGCGAAGCAGGTATTAAAGGGCGTGGTGACAAGCGGGGTAGAACCTGAAGATGCGAAACATGCGTTAGAGCTTGCAGAGATGCACGAAGGCTTCGTTTTCGTTACCCTCGGGCTCCATCCCATACACGTGGCGGAGAGAACAGACCAGGAGATAGAGGAGTATGAGGAGTTTATAATCGATAACAAGCGAAAAATCGTGGGCATTGGGGAGATAGGGCTTGACTACCATTGGATAAGAGACCCGTTAAAGCTAAAGAGAACGAAAGAGGTATTTGTGGAGTTTCTGGGGTTAGCGAAGGAGCTTGATATGCCTGTTGTGCTTCATTTGCGGGGCACTGGTAGCGAAGCGAT
>JAODGL010000019.1:6402-6873 GCA_025464585.1 Methanosarcinales archaeon | reverse complement strand
GATACTGGCTTCAAGAGATGTGCAAACAATTGCGCGGCTCACAAAGTTGAGCCCTTCACTCGTGGAGGAGTATCTGGAGATCATCAGAGCATACTACCCTGAAGTTTTAAATAGTAAGGAGGTGAATATAGATGGCAAGGGTAACTAGGTGTCATATGATACTATTGATATAAAATACGTTAAATCATTCATAGCAGTTGGAGAAAAATGGATGAACTATCATCTGTCATCAATCATTCGGTTATGATAACCATATTTGTCTTTGTAATGATGCTTATCGTTGATTATATAAACGTCTTAACAAAAGGGAATATGGAGAAGGCGTTGAAAGGGGGGAGAAGCCGACAATACGCTATTGCTTCTTTCCTCGGCGCAACACCCGGCTGCTTAGGTGCATTTGCGAACGTCTCCTTTTATGTCCACGGGTTGTTATCATTTGGCGCTATTGTAGTAATTGTTCAATATCTTGCG
>JAODGL010000019.1:0-6295 GCA_025464585.1 Methanosarcinales archaeon | reverse complement strand
ATATTTGGATTTTGAAATTTGAAATTGCGGCAGTGGAAAACGATGCGATAGTTGCTGCTAATACCGATAAGAGACCACGAGATGTCTCGCCTTATCGCTACGTCTGGATAAGAGACGCAGCCTTTATATGCGTAGCGGCTGATGTGCAGGGCATAAAAATCCAGAAGAATTTAGGATAATCACATTTATTCCTTAACTGCATGTGTGGATTTTATATGTAAAGGCAAAGTAAAAAAGATTGAGGTGGAAGAAGACATGGAGAAAATTACTGAGTGGAAGGAATGGCTTGAACGCGAGAGGGCACGAAAGGATAAATCCTTTACGGTGCACTGGCAATCGCCGATACCCGCGGGAGAGCGAGCGAAGTTCAGGGGTCTCGAATATTACCCCCCTGACGCTGATTATCGGTTCGAGCTCGAACTTCATGAGCACAACGATAAAAAGCTGTTACAAATTGAAGACACGGGTGGCAATATCCGTAACTTCCTGCGCTGGGGCGAATTTCGATTCAAAGTGGATGATGAGGAATGCACACTTCAGGCGTATAAGAGCGACCCTCGTGAGGAACGGCTGTTTATTCCGTTCAAGGACGCAACCAGTGGTAAGGAGACCTACGGAGCGGGGCGGTATATTGACCTCGATTATGAGAGAGACCGCACACCGGAAGGGAAATGGATTCTTGACTTCAATAAAGCTTATAATCCGTGGTGCGCATACAGTAAAAACTATGTATGCCCCTTTGTGCCACCAGAGAACTGGCTTAAAGTGGCTATTCGCGCCGGCGAGAAGAAATTTAAAAGATAATTGTCGGAGGTATAAATTCTCAGCATGAACTTGGTTTATGGATGCAAAGAAAATTGCCTTAGTTGTAGCTGCTATACCTGCATTTTTAACACCCTTTATGGGCTCTTCTGTCAACATAGCCCTACCTCCTATTGGTAGGGAATTTGAAATAGATGCGATACTTCTTGGATGGATCGCAACCTCGTACCTTCTCGCTGCGGGTATCTTCTCCGTCCCTTTTGGTAGGCTTGCGGATATAAAAGGGATAAAGAAAGTCTTTGTGACTGGAATTTTTATTTATTCTCTCGGTTCTCTTTTATCGGCACTCGCACCTTCGGCTGAGCTTTTGATTGTTTTCAGAGTTGTTCAAGGGATAGGCGTTGCCATGGATTTCGCAACCAGAATGGCTATCCTGACATCCGTTTTCTCATCTGCGGAGAGGGGTAAAGCGATTGGAATAAACATCGGCTTTACCTATACCGGGCTTAGCCTGGGTCCCTTTCTTGGTGGTTTTCTAACGCAGAATTTTGGATGGAGAAGCCTATTCTTTATGAATGTCCCGATTGGCGTTCTGGCTTTAATACTTGCAATTTGGAAGTTAAAGGGAGATTGGATTGGAGCAAAAGGTGAGAAATTCGATTTTACCGGCTCAATAATTTATGGTTTTGTTCTCCTCTTGGTAATCTACGGGTTGACTGAATCTGCGGTAGAGTATATCATTGCAGGTCTTGTTCTCTTAATCGCTTTTTTAATGTATGAAAGCAGGGTTGAACATCCAGTGTTTGAAATAAATTTGCTGAAGCAGAATTTCACTTTCTCTCTATCTAGTCTGGCTGCCCTGCTTAATTACAGCGCAACCTTTGCCGTTATCTTCATCATGAGTCTTTATTTGCAATACGTGAAGTCCTTAACACCGCAAGAAGCGGGCTTCATCCTCATCGCGCAACCGGTAATCATGGCTATTTTCGCCCCATTTGCAGGTTGGCTCTCTGACAGAATTGAGCCTCGAGCGGTGGCGTCTGCGGGTATGGCAGTAGCAACAGTTAGCCTCTTCTTCTTCTCTGGCATTGAAGCAGACACACCCATGAGCGTGATAATTCCAAACCTCATGCTTCTCGGCTTTGGTCTCGGTTTGTTTGCCTCTCCAAACACAAATGCGATAATGGGTTCTGTTCAGAGAAAATACTTCGGCATTGCATCTGCTACCGTCGCAACGATGCGGTTGTTGGGGCAAGTATTAAGTATGGCTCTGGTTATGCTCGTCTTCTCTATTATTATGGGCAGGGTAGAAATAACGCCCGAATACTATCCTCTATTAATTGAAAGTGCAAAAGTTTCATTCATGATATTTACGGCAGTATGTTTTGCAGGTATTTTTGCCTCTCTTGGACGAGGAAAACTGAGATAAAAGTTAATTATTTCATCAAAAAATATTTGAAGTGGGATAAATAAATTATATAAAATGACATGATAATTGCCGAAATTACTGTTATTCCAATAGGCACAAAAACACCAGGCGTGGGTAAATACGTGGCAAAAGCAGTAGATGTATTGAAAAAGTTAGGATTGAAACCAGAACTGACAGCTATGAGCACGATATTCGAAGCAGAGGACATCTCTGTAATTTTAAACGCGTTTGAGGCGGTGCATGAATCCGTTTTCGAGCAGGGTGCTGACAGAGTTGTTACCACATTAAGGATAGATGAAAGAAGGGATAAAGAAGGGTCGATAAAACAGAAGATGCGCTCGGTTGTATCAGCTCGCGATTCGATGTGATTTTGATCAAATCAAACAGTAACTTAGACTGCCTCATACACGGTAATAAAAGCAAGACCCATAACTAATATCCCAAGACCAATTTCCAGCCAGACCGATTTTGTTTTTAATGAGACCGCACTTCCAAGCCTTGCTCCTACCATTGAACCAATGAGCGCAAAAATTGCCGGCAGCCAGATTATATCGCCTCGGGACCAAAATATTATTGCAGCACCTATACATGTGAAAATCGTTACACATAAGGAGGTTGCAATTGCTCTATGGATATCGCACCCTATGGCTTTTAAAAAAGCGGGAAATAGAGAACCCGGACTCCCGCCGCGAATGGCTGATATTAAGCTAAGGAAAAAAGAAGATGCGAAAGCACTCTTATGCGTAAGATTTATTTTATGAGCAAGTGTGGGCACAATTCGGTCTAAAAATAGCCCTAATACGATTACAAGAGAAAGAGCAACGAAAATGACTGCTAAAATTAACGTTGGGATTAAACCCGAGAGAAATGCTCCTATCATAGCTCCAAAAATACCTCCTAACCCTAAATAAATCGCTTTCTCTTTATCTATATTCCTCCATTGGCTCACTGCGCCCACTAATGATGAGAAAGGCACGATAAATAAGTTGATTCCAAAAGCACTGAGTAAAGGCAAACCTGCGAGATTAAGTAAAGGTATCCTAACGGCACCGCCGCCGATTCCAAACATACCACTCATAAATCCCGCGAAAAGACCGATACAGATGTAAATGACGATCAGTGTAATTTGAGGCATTACTCAGCCATAATTCTATTTCCGCTCTCCTTTACGAAATGACCTAACTTGTTCAAGCACCGCTGGATAGTCGGCAAATAGAGCCCCCAAATCCACTGTTCCAACCAGGTCAAAAATGCCCAAAGCAGCCACTGCGTCTCCTTTCCTATTTCTAATTGGAACGACAACCACCGGTACACCTGCATACTTACCCTTAAGAAGATTGGTGTGTATCTCCCGATTCTCCTTCAGTACTCGCTCTAATACCGGACCGGTGTATTCAAAGTCTATAATTTCCCCTTTTTCCACTCTTACGCCCTTTTTATTCCTGCTTCGCATTGCTACGGGCATTACAAACAAGTCATTAACCGCTTTCGCTATCGGCGCGATTTGTTCTGCCGTTGCATCCTCATTTACCACTATACTCAACTCTTTTTCTTCCATCTTTTTTACTCCTTTTTATCTTTGAAGAGACAATTAGAAATTATTGTATTCATCCCTTTTAATTTTTTCCGCGTCTCCCATCACATAAATCGAAAGGAGAGAAGAGGAGAGAAGGTTAAAATGAAAGAGGCAATGTTCTACGAGAAACTGGAAGAGAACGCGGTTAGATGTCATCTATGTCCTCATCATTGCAAGATAAACGAATCGAAGAGGGGGATATGTGGAGTCAGGGAAAACAGGGATGGTATCCTTTACAGCCTGGTTTACGGTAAGGTAGTTGCGCAAGGGATTGACCCAATAGAGAAGAAACCTCTCTTTCATTTTCATCCCGGCTCTGAGGCATACTCAATTGCTACGGTTGGCTGTAACTTCAGATGCAAGAACTGCCAGAACTTCCATATCTCTCAAACGCCAAAAGAAGGTGAGAAACGGATTGAAGGGGAAGATGCATCGGCTGAAGAGATTGTTGCAGCAGCCAGGCAATACGGTTGTAGGACCATCGCCTACACCTACACCGAACCGACCATCTTTTTCGAGTTCGCTTATGACACCGCCCGACTGGCGCAGAAAGAGGGGATATGCAACACTTTTATCACAAACGGGCATATTACGGAGGAAGCGATACGCACGCTCGCACCTTATTTAGATGCGGTAAATGTAGACCTGAAGGGATTATCAGAAGAGATGTATCGGAAAAATTGCGGTGGGCACCTGCAACCCGTCCTGGATGCGATAAAGCTCTACAAGAGTTTGGGCGTTTGGGTTGAAGTAACCACGCTGGTTATACCAACGTTGAACGATTCGGAGGAGGAGTTCAGAGGGATTGCCGAATTCATCAAAAGTGTAGGCATGGACATCCCATGGCATATCTCTCAGTTCTATCCCGCATATAAGCTACTTGAGCTCCCCCCAACACCTGTTACTACCCTGCGTAAAGCGCGTGAAATTGGGCTGGATGTGGGATTAAGATACGTGTACGAGGGCAATGTTCCAGGAGAGGGAGGGGAGAATACTTACTGCTATCAATGCGGAGAGCTGCTAATCAGACGCTATGGATTCAAGATTCTAAAGAATAAAATACGGGATTCAAGATGTCCAAATTGTGGTGCAAAGATAGATGGGATATTGTAAATTATTTCGAGTTTAGTGCTTAGAATTTATACCACATGAGGAGGGATGGGAGTGTTGCCCTTACTGCGGGGCAAGGTTATTCGTTGATTGCCCTTACTGCGACCAGCAGGTCGAGGAAGCGTGGAGCTACTGCCCCTACTGTGGGAAACCCGTGCCGAAAGAATAAAAGTTTCCTATTGGGTGACAAAGGGCATTCTGACACATCCTTTCGTTCTTAGCGTATGCCGGGTTTGCGGCGTTTGGGGTTCTTACATACCTAAAAGGAATAGGGGCAACCCAATTACGATTGCAAATAGAAGATTGAATAACTTTATCAAGACCGAATCTTTTATCGTGTAAGAGAACAGAGGCAGCATTCCGTGTCCGTCTTGCACAATGGAACTGGTGAGCAGTATTGAGAAGGGGATGAGCCCGCTTGCAAACATCATCACAAAAATCATGTGCGGACCCGACTCAGGTATTAGTCCCACAAGCGCGCAAATCAGCAATATCAATATCATATTTGCCCTGATAAAACCTTCCAAATCCCAATACTGAAGTCCAAAGCTAATGAAAAGCAGCGAGAAAAACGTCCAGAGAAATACCTGCCACAGGTGCTTTTTTACTATATGTTCCCACATATGCTCCTTAAGGTAATGCTCTGGTACGGTTGCCACAATAAATGCAGTTATCAACAGCAAAGAAAGGAGCGTTATCCTCTGCCAATTCCACGTCTGTGGTCCCACTATCCCCATTCCTATCCCAACGAGAAGGCTAAAAAGAAAGGAAAGAAGGGCGTATCGGGGCAAAGAAAGCTTAGGAAATTTCTTTAATTCTTCTGGCGCGAAGCAGCGACACTCTTCTTTATGAATCTTTTGTAACGTGCATTCCTGACAGGGAACTATTTTAAATATAGACGCTGCTTTATCTGCTATTCGGGCACCTATAATACCCAGTATAAACAATACCGCAAAAAGGAACACTGCCTCTTCAGGAAAAAGCGCGAGCATCACAAACGCTTCATCTCCCGAGGTAGCAATCATTCCCCCTACAATAGGAACTTGCTCAATAAAGAGTGAAAAATCCTAAACTCTAATTTCTAAACTCTAAACTGTGGGGCTCTGCCCCACGACCCCGCAAGCCCAGTAGGGGCTTATTCAAATTTCAAAATCCAAATATCAAAACCCCCATACGACCTCACGAGCCTGTAAGACCCTGTGAAGAGCTTAGTTTTGAATTTGTAATTTTGGTCATTGGAGTACAAAAGAGGGAGAATTGGTGAAAGAAGGGAGAATAAAGACAGAATTGCGGAGGAAGAACATAAAATATCCAGATGGCGCAGGTATTTTCATGGAAGAAGGAAAGAAGTGGCTGTGCAGTTTGAAGAATCCAGTTATAGATTCGTATCTGGCGATATATGACGCGGTGGATAGGGA
>JAODGL010000046.1 GCA_025464585.1 Methanosarcinales archaeon | reverse complement strand
CTACAAAGGTAAAAATATGTTTAATGAGATAAAATTGAAATATCTCTTCTATAATGCTATATTAAAGTATGACATGACTCATGGGTCATTATTCGCAAGCTTGGTCTGAATAAAGAATATATCTGTAAGAATCATATAGCGAAGAAAGTTTAATTATGCAACACAGCAACTTGCCACGAAAATCCCTCAAAATTAACTCCTTTAGAGGCTCATTTCATATAACGTAGTATATCCGAACTTACTTCGCATATCCCTCCGTTTTGGGGGTATATCCGAACATGGTTCGTATATACCTTGGTCGAACTTCTCCATCTCCAATCATCTTACTCTCCTTTTATCTGTAAGCTATCCAGCGGACTTTTTATCTTGCCTATATTCTTTTACTCACATGAGTATATATCTCTGTCGTTAGAACAATGGTCATTAGTACCGCCCTCAGAAACAGGTTTGATATGTGAACCTCATAGGTGCCACAGCATCACGATTATCGGTAGTAGAATAACGCCCATGCAGTTACTCCTCCGCACGCCGAAATAGATGGGGATAAGACCTATACAAGCAGCTATGAAAAGAACCAGCAAGCCTAAAAAACCAGTAAAGAGGAAAACAAGCACAGAAAGGAAAACTGCAATTGATATAAGCATCTTTCGATACGGTATCTTCACAAATAGCCGTGAGAATTGCTTTCCTACATATTTCGTGATGAAAAAGGAGAATGCAGATGCAATCAACACCGCGATTAGCAAATATATCAGTGTCGAAGGCGGAATGACCATCGTCCATGGTTGAACCTGTAAGAGGTTGCTTATTGCCATTGTTGCTCCGCTTCTCGCACGGGAGATAAGAAATAGCGTTGCCAGGCAGAAAATAACATTTGCGGTGTTAACACCGCTCAAAGTCGTGATTACCTCCTCTGGCTGCCTGTTTCTTCTTGCAAGCATTGCCATCACGGTTGCATGTGCAGAAGTGATGCCCGGGAGGAAGCTAACTACGGAGCCAAAAACCGACCCGGAGATAACGGATTTAGTAGTCTCTCCTATTTCCATCTCCGGCTCTTCCAGCCTCTGCTCCGGTATCTCCGGTGTGTAAAGCAGCGAAAATAAGATGGTTGACAGTCCAAATAAACCGGTAAGTGCGGGGAAAAGCATGGTAGAAGGAATAAAGAATGGTGAGTGCACCGGCATGTCCAGTATCACATAGCCGAACAATCCAGAGAGCATAAATACAAAGGAGGAAAGAAGAATTGCCTGATATACCTCCATTCTTTCATTGAAACTCTCTGTGAGAATGAGTAACGCCGATATTCCAATGAGTATATAAAGCATCTGGCTTCGAATGATTTCGTAGAATTGAAGAGTGGAAAAAACGAAATAGAAGGGGATGAGAAAAAGAAAAGAGAAAATAACAGCGCCAAAACTGCCTATCGCAGACAGAACCGTTGCTTCGTAGGCTCTGCCCTCCAAAAGCAAGTGATGCGCTGGCAACAGACAAAGTGCAGTGTCGCCTTCCGGGGCTCCTATAAATGCCGCTGGTATGAAACTCAAGAAGGTGTGCGCTACTGATGCAGCGAGTATGGTAGAAGCAACAAGGACAGGAATGGTTTCAGAAGGAACAATAGCGGTCAAAAAATGCAGCTTCGCTAATATCACAGGTGAGATGGAGAGAAGGATAAAGGCGACATTATTCGGGTGAAAGCCTGGAACAAGCCCTGTTGTCGTGCCTAACAGCACGCCGAAGATTGAAAAAGCAAAAAGCAAAAGCAACGGCAAGAATAAGTCCATCATGTTACATCAATAAAACAGATGCGTTTACTTTTGAAGAATCTCAAATATCCGATAAGATCATCCTCTTCGTTCAAGAGCGAAAATTTCATCTTACCTTTTCATCTGATTCCCCTTCCACTATCACACCTACCACTTTATGGCACACCGCCTATCTCTCCCGAACACCATACTTCGCCAAGCGGTATATCCTTTATCACACGCTCTTTCATTTCCTCTGGATTCTCTATCTTTCTACAGGTCGTTTTACCCTCTTTCTTCTCAAATAACACATTAAACTTGCCAAGTTCTATCTCTGTCTTATCTCCAAAGCTCTTGTAATTCTCAATTGTCAGTTTTTCTATCATACTAAACTCTCACCTCGGATTGAAATCCGAGGCATCCTCTTTGTTTCACCTTGCTATTTATAATATTGGAAATTTGTCCCTCAACATTCTTACATATTCCTCTAGAGTTTTTGGACAGTTAATAAAGTCTATTAGCTCTTCTTTCTTATCAAATTTTAGTTGATTACGAATTTTAGAAAGTAGGTAATCATTGCAGTCCTTGCTACCATGACTTAATTTTGTACGGATTAGAGTTTTCTTTCCCCCAACAACAAGAATATAGTAGACATGTTTCTTTCCTTCTTCCTTGATAAAGCCTTTTTTTGTCAAAGCGGAATCTATTTTTCTTGCCTTAATGATCATTTTATAATTTTTGGCTTTTACGGCTCTACCAGCACTAAATTTAAAATTTTTCTTTTAAGCTCTCGAGCACCCTCTGTCAACTTTTCATCTACCTCTTTTGCATACACCTTG
>JAODGL010000202.1:1338-6658 GCA_025464585.1 Methanosarcinales archaeon | reverse complement strand
TTTAGCTTGTATATCTCCTCTCTCGGGTCAAATCCATCCGGTATCTTATCTCAATCTCCTCATTTTTCTCTTTTATTTTCATCTGTGTTAATCTGCGTTAATCTGTGTCAATAATTTATTATCTCTTCTCTCTCATCTCTTTCCTTAGCTCTCTTAGCTCTACCCTTACATCGAGGTATAAGCCGAACGCAAACGCAAAATAGAACGTATCAATCGGGGGGCTGTTCCAAAAACCGAGCCTCACCAGGATCAATCCTATCAATCCATAAAAAATTAATATATAGGCTAATATCCTCAAACCATCCTTAAAAAACTTACCTTTTAAAACCGTGACCCCACTCTTACTCTCTTCTCCCATTTTTTTTCTTCCGCCTCCTTTCCTTCTTTTTTATATCTAAATTTTTCTTTGATAAACCTTTCTTTTCTAAAGAAAGGTTTGTTTATGATTTTCGCCATTACAGGGACTCCTGGCGCGGGAAAGACAAGCGTATGTAATGCGCTTGGACTGGAATTTATGGATTTGAATAAGGTAATAGAGGAGAAGGGCTTTTATACCGGCGTGGATCACGAACGAGACTGTTTTATCGCAGACCTCGATAAACTAAACGAATACGTCAAAGAAGCGAAAGAAGGTGGAAATTTGTTGTTGGTGATAGAAAGCCACTTAGCTCATTTCCTGAACCCAGATGTTGCAATCGTGCTGCGTGCAAATCCGCTTTTGCTCGCGGAAAGACTAAAGCGAAGGGGCTTTTCTGCACGGAAAATTCGTGAGAACGTGGAAGCAGAAATGCTGGATGTTATATTGGCTGAGGCGGTAGAACTGTGCGAGGTTGTATATGAAGTGGATACAAGCGGGAAGAGCATAGAAGAAGTCGCTTCTACGCTTCGCGAGATTATAAATGTAGAGACCGCAGGCGAAAGCGAAAGGAAGAAAGCACTAAGGGATAGGTATAAGCCAGGGTCCGTGGACTGGACTGACGGGGACAATGAAAAATCCTAAATTAGGATTTAGAATTTATAAGCCCCTATATGATAAGGGGTAATTACAAGATGGCGCTCGATTCTCTGTTGCGTGACTATGTGGATAATTGTAGGTTCGCGAGAAGGATAGCGAAATACCTCGCCGCCATAGGCTTCACACCGAATTTATTATCCGTTCTCTCTTTAGGCTGCGCTATACTCGCCGGCTTGTTTTTCTTCTTCGCCGGTAACCGCATCCACCAGGCTTTTAACTTCCTTCTGCTGCTCGCTGGTGTTTTCGTCTGTCTGAACGCTTTCATGGACGCTTTAGATGGTGTTTTAGCCCGTGAAACCGGGAATGCAAGCAAAAAGGGCGATTTCCTTGACCACGTGCTCGACCGGTATTCAGACGTGTTCATTATTGGAGGCATTATCCTGGGTGGCTATGTGAATCCAAGATGGGAAATCGGTGTAATTGCGATTATTGGTGTTTTGCTCTCTTCTTATATGGGCACGCAGGCACAGGCGGTGGGGTTGAGCAGGGTGTACGGCGGTTTGATTGGCAGAGCAGACCGACTTGTGATTATCATCGCTGCAACTTTTCTCTCCCTCTTCTTCCCCTATCCAATTCCCGCTTCCGGATTGCTAAGTTCGCTAAGCTTCCCTCTTCTCGGCTGGACAATATTTATCTTTGCTCTTCTCTGTAATGCCACTGCGTTACAAAGGTTCTTTTACGCATGGAGGAGAATTTGACTTATCTTCGCCACATTTCAAATTTACCGCAGAGAACGCCGGGTTCGATAGATTTTCAAATTTTTAAAAATCTCACGGTATAATTTCAGCTCCTTTTCTCTTTAGCATCTTCAAAAACTCTTCTTCGGTAATTGTATCTCTAAATTTTCTAATCTCTCTCACCGAATCTCCGACTTTTGGTGTTATAATCGCCAGGAATCTTGCGTACTCCATCGGGCTCAATTCCTTTTTCGTAACACCCAGCGCCTTCTCCATTATCTTCACATCCTCTGCCTTTGTCGCCATCTTCTCTTCCTTCTAATTCTAATAAATTCAATCGGATTTCTTACTTTTATTCCATATCGCTTCTCTATCTCTTCACCCTTTCTTAATATTTCATCATCGCAAGATATAAAATATTCCGATTCACCTCTGATCGCACACGCGATATGAGTAGCATCTGGTATCTTCAGTCCCACAGATTTCTTAATTTCTCTCTGTTCGGACTCTGAAACTTCAAGTACTTTCTGTGCTATGAAGATAGACATCAACCCTTCTACTGCTACTTTCTTCTCCTCTTTCTCTATATTCCCAACTTCGACATCCAAAACAACAGAGCCAATTAGGACGTATCTTCCTGCCAACACGTCTTCCAATATCTCAAAAAATGCTTCTACTTCCTTTGATATTCTTTCAGAAGGCTTATCGAACGGGCGACACCATACATTTGTATCTAAGTATATCCTTTTCATATCCACATTTCTATCAGTCCTTTAGCCCCCTTTTACTTCAATGTCTAACTTTTAATATCCTCAACGCAAGCAAAGCCGCATTTTCTCCGTTGTCTATGCCCACCACGCCTACCGGAACACCCGAAGGCATTTGTACCATAGAAAGCAAAGCGTCCATGCCGAACAACTTCCCGCTCACGGGAACGCCGATGACTGGCTTTTCTGTTTTTGATGCTATTATCCCCGGCAATGCCGCCGATAGCCCTGCAATCGCTATTATCACCTCTACCGAGCTCTCCTTTAAATACTTATCCAGCTCCTCTGGATTCCTGTGCGCGGAGATCACACGCACTTCATATGCAATCTTACGCTCAGTCAGCACCTTTACCGCTTTATCTGCCACCGCTCTATCGCTCTCCGAGCCCAATATTACCGCTACTTTATTCATTTTTATTCCACTATCTTATTAGTGTTTTTTACAATGGAAGACACAGATTTACACTGATTTACGCAGATTTATTTTAGCTTAACCGTGTTGATTCTTATTATTAAGCCCTTTCAGGGCTTGCGGGGATGTGGGCAGAGCACACAAGTGTTAATCTGCGTTAATCTGTGTCCATAATTTATTTTCTGTTTTCTTCTTGTGCTCTTACCCTTTCGCTCTCTCTTCTATCACACAGGTAAACTCCTCCGGGTCCCTTATCCTTTTCAACTCCTCCTTCCGTATCAAAACCGTATTATCTATTTGCACTCGCTTTACATTTCCATTCACCACGAGCACCGACTTTGTCCTCGTAACCCGCGATAAACTGCTTATTATCCTCGCTCGTTTTATCATTCGCTTCCCGTATTTGCTTATCCCGGTGAGAATTTTTACTCTTTCTTCTCCTCCTCCCTTTAACGATTGCGAAAGTGAGACAGCGCTAAAAGGTGCATAAGCAGTTCTAAATATCTCGAACCCTATCTCTTCCATTATTCCCAAGATATACCGCTCTAAGCTCGAAGCCGATTCATCAAGGGGCAAGGGGTTTTCAAATTCAGGTTTTAAAAACTCCAAAGCTTCTATTAACTTTGTATCTAAAATCTCCTCCAGCTTTAGTGCAATATCTATTGTAGTGCTCATCTCTCCATCCTCATATTTGCTAACACTCCTCCTTGAAACACCTAATTCCGCTGCGATGTCACCCAAGGAAAGCTGCTTCTTTTCTCGCGCACACTTCATTACTTCCCCGTCTATGTTAACATACAAGCCCCCGGTGGTAGAATAAACGTATGGACGCACCCCTTCAACAAAATAGTCATACAGTGTGTGTATGTTCAGAGCGGGAATGCCATATCTATGATATACAACGTCGTCTTCTAAAAAGAACGCACTTTTTCGCTCACCCACGACAATCGGTGAAGCAAGCAAGCAAAATGCTGCACGCTTTATACTCCTCGCTACTTCCTCGCTAATGCCATCTATGTTATGCAATATCTTTGCTAACAGTGTTATCTCCTCGCGCCTCGCCGCTAAGTCAAAACTCCGGGCTTCGCATCTGCTCGATACGATAAATCCCGCTTCCTTCAATATTTCCGCTACCCTTACGACCAAATCATCCCGTTCTGCATTTTGCATTTTTCAGTTTGCAGTTTGCATTTTACTTATTTCCCTTGCGCGCCTGGTTGCTTCTATTACCGCTTCCATCAGCGCTGCCTTTACACCCCTCGATTCCATTGCGTATAACCCTCTTATTGTCGTTCCTCCTGGGGAAGCGGTCATTGCTTCTATATCCGACGGCTTATCACCCGCGAGAATCATCTTCGCTGCTCCCATCGCAGTCCCGGCAGCAATTGCCAGTGATAGTTCACGCGGCAAGCCCTCATACACTCCTCCATCTGCCATCGCATCAATAACCGCAGCAAAGAAAGCGATGCCACTGCCACTTAACCCTGTAATCACGTCCATGTCTCTCTCCTTCATGGAGTAAACCTCGCCAATAGCACTTAAAATCCCTTTTGCAAGTTCTTCATCCCCGTCACCTGCATATTCGCCTTTGCATGTTGCAGACACTGCCGCTCTTACTCGTGCCCCTATATTCGGCATCGCGCGAATTACTTTTCTTCCTTCGCCAAGATACTCCTCTATCGCTCTTGTTGGCACGCCGGCAGCTATCGAAATCAATATCTTCTCTTCGTCCATGAGAGGTGCAATCTCTTCTACCACTCTCCGCACATCGTTTGGCTTAACCGCTAATATCACCACTTCCGATCTCTCCGCTACCTCTTTGTTATTGTCGCATACCACCACTCTCGCTCTTAAGTCCCCGGCATCCAAAAATCTGAACTTCTCCGGGTTTGCGTCACTTATAAAAATCTTCATCTCCGGCTCAGCAGCCAACAGCCCACGAAGAATTGCCAGCCCCATGTTACCCACGCCGATAATGCCTGTTCTCCTCTTCTTTGCTCTCCTCTCATCCATTCTATCTACCTATTTATTCTTTCATTGGATTTATAAGCACGACGTTATTGCCCCGAACTATCACAGAGCCAAGTAACCTCTTCTTTTCTCCATTCTCGAGCTCGTTTACCCCACTCAGATGCAAATTCAGGTAATCATCCACACTTGCCAACACTCCCTCCAGGACGCTCCTCTCTCCTTTCATCTCTACATGCACCCTTCTCCCCACCAAATTTTGTATTCTTTTATTTGGAAACATATTCTCATTCTTCTTATCTTTATACTTCTACTCCTTTCTTTAAAAGTATTTGCACCGTTTGGAATTTTTCCCACTTCGGTAATTAAATTTATCAATCCGGGCAAATAAATACGTTTAAAAGACATGCTTCATGAGCTGGTCATTGAAGGTAAAGTTGTAAATCCTGATGGGGTATACGATGCTCAGATAGGCATTGAC
>JAODGL010000202.1:0-1150 GCA_025464585.1 Methanosarcinales archaeon | reverse complement strand
TTGACGTCTTTTTCTGCGGTGGTGTAACTGAATCCAGGACTGCGATTATGGGTATGCGGAAAGAAGTAGTGGCGTACAAAATATACCTCGCCGAGACTTCTGGTGGACTGTATATACGAGCTGAGATGCTGCCGGAAGCAATTAAAGCAGTGGAAGCGACTTCTAAACCCGTTGTAATTCATTGCGAAGACCAGGGGATTATAGAAACGAGGAGTAAGGACTTGAAGGTAAAGAGCAAGGAATGGAGAAGTCATGTAGAAATCCAGTCCTGGCTAAGACCTGAGGAATCGGAATTGTCTGCGGTAAGGAAAGTTTTATCCGCAGCTTCTGCTTCCACTACTTTGAGATACAACCAAATAAAAATTAAAATCAATATAGCTCATGTTTCTGTTTATGATACTTTGGGTATAATAGGGCGATACGAAAGAAGCAAGGTTTACTGTGAAGTCACACCACACCATTTGTTTTTTAGTACGCGCGATGTAATTAGAAAAAATGCGTTTTTGAAGACGAATCCACCTTTGAGAACCGAGGAAAATAGGCTGCGGTTGCTGGAAGCGTTTAAAAAGGGAGGAATAGATTTTTTAGTTACCGACCACGCACCGCATACAAAGGATGAAAAAGAGCGCGATATTTTAGATGCGCCAGCCGGGGTCCCTAATTTAGATACTTATGGCAATTTCGTGGCTTGGTTGATAGAATCCTGTAATACTCATCCCACGCTTATATCGAGAGTGTGTTCGTATAATCCTGCGATGTTCCTGGGTTTAAACGACAGAGGGCGTATAGAAGTAGGAAAGAGGGCGAATTTGACCATACTGGATATAAATAAGCGAGAGAAGATCCGCTGCGAGCACTTATATACAAAATGCGGGTGGTCACCCTTCGAGGGCTATGAATTACCCGGAACGGTGAAGCACACGATTTTTAATGGTGTTGTGGAAACGGAGTACGAAGTAGTATAAAAAGTTCCAACAGATGAATCCTATCATAGAGACTGTTTTGGTTGCAATATGGCTGATGCTGCCTGCGTACATAACAAATGCGAGCGCAGCGTTTTTGGGCGGTAAAACGCCCATAGATAGAGGTGTTTTCTGGGGTAAAGCACGATTGCTCGGCGATGGAAAGACATACGAAGGTTTCTTAAAAG
>JAODGL010000051.1 GCA_025464585.1 Methanosarcinales archaeon | reverse complement strand
ATTATGGTAGACGACGATGAATCCTGCTACAAGGGGTATAAAGCAAGTGGCTCTGGATGATGCCGCAGAGGCGGACTGGTTATTTACGGTGCTGATGGGGGAAGAGGTAGAACCGAGAAGGAAGTTTATACAGGACCATGCGAAGGAAGTGATGAATTTGGATGTGTAATAAGGCACTTTTTTCGTCTATCTCGGATGATTTATGCCCTTTCCCGGAAGTACGACAGTATCAAGCAGGTAAACCTTTTCCAGCGCTGACCCGGATTTGAACAAAATCCCGTGTTCCGCACCTTTACCTATGCCTACCATTACCGCAGTGGGAGTGGCGATTCCTAAAGCACAGGGGCAGGCAACCACCAGCATAGCGACGAAAATCGTAAGTGCAAAAAGGAGTGGTACGCCGGTGATAAAATACCATACCCCAAAAGCAGTCATGGCGGAGAGTACCACCCCCGGGACGAAGTAAGCGACCACGCGGTCGGCGATTCGCTGTATCTTCGGTTTTGAACGCTGAGCATCCTATTCTGATTATTTGTGCCAGCACGGTATCTTTTCCCACCTTCTTCGCCTCGATTATAACCAGCGTGTTCAACTGCATTTATGAGTTCTTTCAATTCTACTCGATTCGGGTCGTATTCCAGGCTTGCTTTTCTGGTAGCGAAATTGACGCCTGGATTCGAGACGCCATTTAATCGAGAAAGGCTTTTCTCAATTGTAGCTGCACAGCTCGGGCAGCTTTGTCTATTCCTTTATCAATTATATTGTGAATTGACCAATGGGACGCCATGAAATTTTTATGCCCTGCAATTTTAATTAATTTATTTTACGATGCATTGATAATATAATCAAATGTGCGCAGGTGGTCGAGTCCGGTAAGGCCCCCGACTGCAGATCGGGAGATCGTGGGTTCAAATCCCTCCCTGCGCTTGGTATCAAAAATGGTGCTAAACGTTTATAACACACTTATACGGAAGAAGATGCCTTTTATCCCGCGTAACGGCAATAAAGTTCAGTTATTCGTATGTGGACCGACGGTATATGACTATTCTCACATTGGTCATGCACGCACTTATGTGGCTTTTGACGTGATAGCACGCTATCTACGATACAAAGGCTACGATGTATTCTATCTTCAAAATATTACTGATATTGACGATAAGATCATAAACAGGGCTCATGAAGAAGGAGTAAGCTGGGAAGAACTATCAGATAAATATACAAAGGCTTATTTTGAAGATGTTCAAGCCTTACGAATAACCAGTGTAAATAAATACGCTCCTGCTACACAGTACATTGATGCGATTTTAAGGCAGGTAAGAACGCTTCTTGAAAAGGGGTATGCATACAAATTAGACGACGGCATTTACTATGACGTTTCGAGGTTCAAGGATTACGGAAAGCTGTCTGGACGCACAGTTGAGGAGGCTGAAGATACCGTTTCACGAATAGACGAAGTAATAGGGAAGCGGAATAAAGCAGATTTTTGCCTTTGGAAACTTCTAAAGCCTGGGGAACCGTATTGGGAATCTGAACTGGGGAGAGGGCGACCTGGCTGGCATATAGAGGATACAGCAATAACAGAGACAGAGTTTGGACCGCAATACGACCTTCATGGCGGCGCGCAAGATTTGATTTTTCCGCATCACGAAGCGGAGATAGCACAGATGGAAGCTGCGAGTGGAAGAGAGCCAATGGTAAAATATTGGTTGCATACAGGTTTCCTGAAGGTGGGGGGAAGGAAGATGTCAAAGTCGCTTGGCAACTTTATAACGATTCGAGACGCATTAAAGAAGTGGGATGTGGATATTATGCGGCTGATGCTTCTTTCAACGCATTATCGCAGTCCTATAAACTATACGGAAGCAGCAATGGAGCAAGCAAAGAATAGCTTAAATTATATACGTGGTGCAACCAGGGCTGCGAAGAAGGAAGTAGATGTAAAAAAGTGGATTGAAAAGTTCGTAGATGCGATGGATGACGACTTCAACACACCGAAGGTTGTAGCTCTACTTCTTGAAATGGCGAAGCGAATAAACAAAACAGAAGAGGAGCTTTCTCCAGCGATTTATGAAATAGGAGAGGTTCTTGGAATTGATTTCAGACTGAAAGAAAGACCTCTCCCTCCTGAATTGATGGGGTTGATTAAGGAGCGAGAGGAGCTGCGGAAACAAAAAAGATGGAACGAAGCTGACAGAATTAGAGAAGAACTAAAAAAGAGAGGGATAATGTTGAAGGATACACCTGAAGGGACTGAGTGGTGTCATTCGGAAAATTATTAACCATAAGATTACACATCCAAGGATCTGGGGGAAGAACGAACTTCATTCTTCGCAGTTGTAGAACTTAACACCCCGACAATGTCCTCTTCAGCCAGGTCGAGTATTCGTTGTTTCAAATCCTCAAATTGCTTCTCAACATCACCGCCCAGTTCGATTTCTTCACCACCTCTAAAAATCTCTTCCTTTACCTTCTTACCTATAATATCGTCACTTTCCGGTTTTAATCTTATTATTACCGAATCGGGCGGTAGGAATTTCTCGTATTCCCACAGAGCCCCACTTTCTATTCCCGCTATCAATCCATCCGCATCGCCGTCTGTAATACCTATCATGCGAATACCAAACCTTTTCAGTATATCGCCGGCAATGCTTGTCGTATCATCTCCGATAGTCACTGCAACTTCAATATCTGCATCTTCGGTATACATCTCTTCGAGCTTCGGGAAGAGATGCTCAACGGTATAGAAAAAGCATGCTTTCTTCTTCCCCTTCCCCTTTCTTGATACTTCATCTGTGCCTATCTTTTTCGGTTTCGTCCGCCTGATTACGCTTGCAGTTTTGATCATCTCTTTCTCCAGGTCTAAAGGAGGCAACTTTTCAAGATTATGCTTTATCAGCGTGCCGCCAATGATTTTTACAAGTTTTCCCTCTTTTGCAACCAACGTAATGCGATTATTTTTGTTTTCCTGCGAGGACATTCCGATAACCACACCATCCACAACGATTTTCTCATTAGGATGCACGCCTCTTATCTCGCGATACACGAGATTTGAATGAGTATCCTTTTTGTATCTTGATTTGAGTTTCGAGGGTTTTCTCGGCTCAAACCCACGAAAAGCTCCTGTTACCTTCCTATATATAGCCTCGTGCACGGGCTCTGGTTTCAAAAGCCACCGAATAATAATCCTGCTGCTGTATTCTAATTGCACAAACGAAAGATTATCCTTCATACCGATTCTATCAATGAAATTTCGCAGCACGCCTTCGCCAAACATGAACCCGCTCTCTTCGGTCTTTGCATGATTCACCAGCAGGATAAAATCCACTCCTCGCTTTAAAAAATCTTCCATTACTTCTGAGGGTTTCAAATCCTTGCTTATGTCTATTAAGTGGCGCATTCCCGCGTCTATAACTGCTGTTTTACCCGTTATCCCGCCCAAAGCCGCTTCTACTTTAAATCCCGCCCCTTTTAGTGTTTCTACCGTTTCTTCCGCTTCGCCTTCGTCTATTACCTCAGGTCCGTGTATTAGCAGTCCTATGCGGTTCATTGCTATTTTATATTTTAATTTACTAAAATATAATGGTTTGTTATGATGGAAAGAAAGAGGTATATAATAGGTGGCGTACTTCTCGCTCTATTGGTCATAGTTGTGGTGTTGATGGTGTATGGTCCTGTCCCCCGCGCGGTGCAGCTCACTGCGGCTGACAACGGTAGCGAGATCGAACTCAAAAAGGAGACGTCCTGGTCATCACATTGGAAGCGAATCCGACCACGGGGTACACGTGGGATGTGGTGGAACCTCTTGATGAGATCATAGAACAAGTGGGCGAAATAGAATTTAAGCCGGAATCTGACCTCACCGGTGCTGGCGGTGTGCAAATCATCCAGTTCAAAATCGTAAACGCAGGTAAGGCATCCCTTAAATTGGTCTATCACCGCCCCTGGGAAGAGGATGTGGAACCGCTGGAAACTTTCGCCATACAAGTGCTCGCACATTGATATATGCCGAAATTGTATTGAACGATTTGAACTTTTCATTACCTTTTTATATCTGCACCAAAAATACTAAACCAAACCATGATTATAGCACATACACCGGATGCAGATGACGCATTCATGTTCTATGGACTGCTAAGCGGCAAAATCGCTACCAATTTTGAAATAACGCATATTGTTGAGGAGATAGAAACGCTGAACAAAAAAGCATTCAGAGGTGAGATTGATGTCACAGCGCTTTCTGCCCACGCTTATGCTTTTCTCCACTCCCAGTACCGGATTTTGTCTGCCGGTGCAAGTGTCGGTGACGGATATGGTCCGGTAGTTGTGGCAGGAAAGGGAATGGATGTTGAGGGGAAGAGAATTGCGGTGCCCGGGAAATACACTACTGCGAATCTGCTGTTAAAGCTGGCTGTTGATGACTTCCAGCCGGTTGAAATGCGATTTGACGAGGTTATTCCTGCCGTGGAGCGAGGGGACGTGGATGCGGGATTGGTAATCCACGAAGGTCAGATAACTTACGCACAGCTTGGACTTACAAAAATACTTGATTTGTGGGACTGGTGGCATGAGAAGACAAAGCTGCCGCTACCTCTTGGCATTAACGCCATAAAACGGGATATTCCTGAAGTGACGCAACATGAATTTCTTGTGCTTATGCGAGAAAGCGTGCGGTATGCGCTGGAGCACGCAGAAGAAGCGTTACAGTATGCAATGAAATACTCAAGGGGCGTGGATAAAGAGCTGGTAAAGAAATTCGCACTAATGTATGTGAATGAGAAGACATACGAAATGCCAGAAGAAGTTGTAAAAGCGCACGATGAACTCTACCGAATGGCAGAACGAGCGGGATTGTTTATGAGACCGCGCTTAGACATCCTTTTTCCGTAAACATATTCGTATTCCTATTGCCTTGTATATATTCTATCCACTATTGGATATGAACATAAATGGGTATATTTATATGCCGGGGTAAACCACCACAAAACATGGCTAATAAATTAATTGCCTGGATAAGGATACAAGAACTGCATAAGCATCTAACCACACAGCTTCCTTTTCTGCTCGGTACCAGTATTGCCTGGTTTGTAAGTGGGAGAATAAATTGGCATGTCTTTGCCATTTCTGTCATTGCCATCTATTTCCTCACCAATGCATGTTTCATATCGAACGAGTATTTCGACTACGAAACCGACAAGATAAACGTGGAACGTATCGGTGGCGAAAAAGTGGGAGTCACAACGACCGGGGGGACGAGGGTGCTGGTAGAAGGTCTGTTGCCAAGAAGGCAAGCTCTATTTGCATCTATACTCTTCTTTATTGCTGCAATCCCGCTCGCGATACTGCTCCAGTTCCATTTTAATACGGGAATATTAACGCTCCCCATAGGTTTACTTGCGGGTCTTATGGGTCTATTTTATACCGCGCCACCGATAGAGGCATCACATCGTGGGCTTGGCGAGGCTTTTTTATGTGTTGACAACGCTGTCATTCCCGTATTTATGGGTTTCTATCTGCAACAGGGATTCAGTTTGCTCCCGCTCATTGTAGGACTTCCATGGATTATTCATGCGCCAGCAATGAAGATAATCCGTGAGTTCCCGGATTATGAAGCGGATTTGTCCGTAAATAAAAGGAATCTCGTGGTTATATTTGGTAAGGAGAAAATGGCGCCTATATATATTCTATTGACAGTATGCGCTTTAATTCTGTTTATTCCCGTCATATTTATCGTTAAAGGAGCGGTAGTTCTACTGCTTCTGTTACCCGCCTTCTTCATGCTCAGGAGTTTAATCCCAGCGATTAAGGGGGAATGGAAGAGCAAGGAAGGTTTAGAGACGATATGCAAGAATGGATTCATAGGAATGCTCTTTATACTCGTGTCACTTACGGGAATTTTCATTCTCAAAGGTTTGCATCGGGGTTGGACGTAAAAAGAGCGTGTAAAATGTCAGTTGATGATTTGAAAAGTTGGATACGGATACATAAAGACGAACTATTTGCAAACGATGCAGTTGGTACGGGCTGTTTCAGTTATTTGCCGGGCGAGGTCGTGTGGGCAGTCACGAAGAGGTGTAACCTGAAGTGTAAACACTGCTCAATTGCTGGTGAGGACCCAGAGGAGCTAACGACAGAAGAGGGATTCGGAATCATCGAAGAAGCCGCTAAGCTCGGACCTGTGAAGTTCGCATTTACAGGTGGCGAACCTCTGCTGCGTGAGGACATCTATGACCTCATTGAATACGCATCGTCTTTCGATATGCAGGTAGTGATGGCTACGAATGGAACGTTGATAACGAAGGAAGTAGCAGAGAAGTTAAAGAAAGCGGGTCTGGAACGTGCTGCAATAAGCATTGATGGACTTGGAAACGCACATGATGAGCTTCGGGGCGTTAAAGGCGCTTTTGAAGATGTGCTACGAGGAATGAAGGCATGCAAGCACGCAGGACTTGCAACGCAACTCTTTACTATGGTAACGAGGAATAATTACACTGAAATTCCGGGAATAATCAAGTTTGCAGACGATTTGAATCTGTGGCGAATCTACCTTATTTATTTGATTGCCGTAGGTCGGGGTAAGGCGATTTCTGAGGCTTGTCTATCCACGGCAGAGAATATGCGGTTCTTTGACTACGTGGCGAATAAACAAAAGGAGACGAAGGTATGGCTTAAACCGATATGCAATCCGCAGTACTGGGCTTATCTGACGGATAAGGAGCTTGTGGACAAGGAGGATGGGATTGAGTTCACAGGATGCACGGCGGGTATCACGCGCTTTCACATCTTCCCTAATGGTGATGTAACACCATGTGCATATCTGCCAGCAAAAGCGGGAAATATAAGGGAGGATGGTTTTTTGGATATTGTCAGGGATTCAGAGATGTTTAAGGCGTTGAGGGCGAGGGAAGTGAAAGGACACTGTGCTACTTGCAAATACAAGCAAATATGCGGTGGGTGCAGGTCACGAGCGTATGCTACTTCGGGTGATTATCTGGCTGAGGATCCAGTGTGCTGGTTGGGGGATAAGGGGAGGTGAGAGAAGGGATATATATACCTAGGGGAGCAACAAAGATATAGGAAATAAATAATAAGGTGGTATTGAAATAGAGGGTGAAGATCACGATAAAACAAAAAGGTATCTTTATTTTGGGACGCTTATCCATGATGACAAGGACATTGAAAAAGGAAAAGTGCTTAATTTCAGAAAAAGAATGTAAGATGCAGAGCAGAAGTCGAAAAACAATATGGCTAAAATACGAGAATTACCAGAACCCCTCATCCAGGAAGTAAGTGATTTCGTGGACTTTCTGAAAATAAAAAGCGATAGTACTCGCTGGCAATTGTGGATGCTCTTTAGTGAGGCATTAGAAACCGCTGAGTCAGACTTCGCCGATTATTTGCCAAATCTCGAAGATTATGAAAATCGCCTGGCACGAGGGGAATGAGAGAGGAGGGGATGAAGAATGTTTCCAAATATTGAAATTAAAATCTCGGAATATGCAACAATAGGAAATATCGCTCTGGGACCTTGGTATGGTACATCAAATCAGTCAATTGATATAAAGCACTTTGATGAAGGTGTTGTACATGAATTAGCAAAGCCTTATCACAGAAACAAAGCAAAAACAAAATTGTTTTGGGAATTGTTAGGTATGCTACTCATAGCCAATGAAATTTCATCTGATCAGTATATTTGTGAAATAATTGAGGAAAAAGTAGGTAAAAGCTATGTCAAATATTT
>JAODGL010000094.1 GCA_025464585.1 Methanosarcinales archaeon | reverse complement strand
GGTTCTTAACCGCTTGAAAGGTCTGATAAAAGATTCACCAACGGTAAACGGAAAGTCAATACGGGAAATAGCAGAAGAAGGAACGGTGCTGGATGACAAAGTTATCAGAGCGATTGATGATGCTTATTTCCCAGAGGGCGGCATAGCGGTATTAAAAGGAAATATTGCACGCAGCGCGATAATAAAGCAAACAGCGGTGAACAAAGAGATGATGGTTCATTCAGGACCTGCTAAGGTGTTCTATACCGAGAAGGAATTGTTGGATGCGATAACACCTTATGGTGCTTGCGGGGTCATGGGACAGAGCCTCACAGAAGCAAAAAGGATTGCAGAGGGAGATGTTGTCGTATTACCGTTCCAGGGTCCGGCAGGTGCACCGGGCATGCCGGAGATGCTGACACCTACGGATGCGATAAAGGGTGCCGGGTATAAAAAAGTGGCATTAATCACGGATGGCAGGTTCTCTGGCGCCACCACCGGTCCTTGCATCGGGCATGTCGAGATGGAAGCATATAATGGCGGTGCAATCGGTGCGATAAGGGATGGGGACATAATAGAGATAGATATTCCGAATAGGAAGTTGAACGTCAGGTTGAGCGATGCGGAGATTAAAGCGAGGTTAAAGGAGGTTGAAGTACCGGAACGAAAACTTACGCCTTTGTTAGAAGCTTACAGGAAGAAGTTTACGGGGATTAATTGTTATGGTGAGAAGTAAGCCGTGAGGTAGTGGTTCTTTCGTGTTCGCCTTGCTTTTCACTTTCATCGCTTAGAGAAGACGATAGCAGTGATAGGTACGAACAAAAGCAGATTCTGTTTGGGAATACGAAAAGTTTTTTAACTCTTAAAGAAGATGCAGAAAATGGTACATATAAAATGCCAGAACCAACTAAAAAGAAGTCCTTTACTATTCATGATTTACCAGTTTCGGAGCGACCGAGGGAGCGACTTTTAAAGTTCGGCTCAGAAGCTCTTTCAGCACAGGAAATTTTAGCTTTGGTTTTAGGGCGAGGCATTGCAGGTGAATCTGTAATGGTAACTGCTCAGAGGCTTTTAAGTGAATTTGGCAACCTTAAAGGAATTGCTAATGCTTCTATTGAAGAGCTGTCTAAAGTGAAAGGAATTGGTGTGGCAAAAGCGGCACAACTTAAAGCTTCTTTTGAACTCGCTAATAGAGTAGAAGAAAGTTATTTGTACGAAAAAGAGGGAAAAACAGTCAGAACTCCTGAAGATGCTGTGAATCTGGTTAAAAGCAGATTGCGAGGCAAGAAGAAAGAGCACTTTATAGTTCTTCTTTTAGATACTCGAAGTCATCTGATTACCACTTCAGAAATATCAATAGGAAGTCTTGATACCAGCATTGCTCACCCAAGAGAGGTCTTTAAAGAAGCTATCTCTGCAAGTGCAAGTTCTTGTATTTTTATTCATAATCATCCTTCGGGAGACCCTACGCCAAGTAAAGATGATATAGAGCTTACTAAAAGGCTTGTGGAGGCTGGCGAAATCATAGGAATTTATGTTAAGGACCATATTATAATAACGGACAAAGACTTTATAAGTCTAAAGGAAAGAGGGAATATTTGATGGAGGAAATAATGAAAGATAGGGATATGCTTGGTTTAGTCAAGGGAATTCTTTGGGAATTTTTCTGTAATTGCCTCAGTAGCAAGTCTCTTAATCCAGGAGACCAAAAATATCGCAAGAGACTTTCTACCAAAGATGAGAAAATTATCTATACAGCTAAGGCAAGAATGCCTAAGCTTCAAAAAATATTAGACTCCGCGATAGATACTATCCAAAAAGAAAATCCTGAACTACTCAAGCCCGAATATATTAAACAGCATTTTTCTGAGTGCGCTATTACATTAGAACGCAAAGCATTCAATATCTATTTGAGAAATGAGGAATCCCTTTTTCTTGCAATAATTGATGAGTGGGTCTCAAAAAACGCTGAACTTTTAAAGGAACTTAACAAAAAATTTCCTGACGCAAAAAATTTTAGTAAAGAGATATGCAAGCACTTCTATCCAGTAGTCCAAAAAATGGAATTTGATTCCTCTCAAACTCGAAAAGCCAGAGGAGGGAAAACTTTTGAGCATATTATCGAATATTTGCTGAAAAGTATCGGTGTTTCTTGTGAAAGCCCTTCAAAAGACGCCAAAAAAATACTGAAACGAATAGATTTAGTAATTCCTAATCAAGATACCGCTATAAAACGACCAGATAAGGCTTACTTCTTATCTTGTAAACGAACTCTAAGAGAAAGATGGAAACAAACAATCCCCGAAAGGAAACCGAGTTGGAGAGTGTTTTTATTAACACTGGATGAAAATTTGCCAGAGGATAAAGCAATAGAAATCGATGCTCTTGGTATGATTGTATATGTAAGGGATGAACTTAAGGAAAGAAGTCATCTTCAAAAGAAGGAGTGGGTGAGAAAACTCTCAGATTTACCCAAAGATATTCTGAGCAGATAAGATGAAAAAGTATAGGGATAGTAGTTGGGATTATCGTAAAGAAGACACAAAGCAGTTAACCCACTGCTTTCACAAATATCCAGCAATGATGATACCTCAAGTAGCAGGGAGATTAATAGATAAATACATATCACTAAATCCTTCTTGTCGTGTAGTTTTAGACCCTTTTTGCGGTTCAGGAACGGTTTTGGTAGAAGCTAAGCGAAGGGGGTTAGAAAGCTGGGGTGTAGATATAAATCCGCTGGCAAGGCTAATAACAAAAGCAAAAACTACTCCCATAGACCTCAACCGGCTTGAAGCGACACATGATAACCTAATGGAACGGCTTAGAAATATATTCTTTGACCCTAAGGAATTTGCTAAGCGGGTCTCAATTCCAAAGTTCTTTAATATTGAGTATTGGTTTAAACCAAAGGTGATAGAGAGCTTATCCGGAATAAAAAATGCGATAATGCAAATAGAAGACCAAGATATTCTCGACTTTTACAAAGTTGTATTTAGCGAGACCGTGCGAGAATGTTCTAATGTGCGAGGTGGTGAATTTAAATTATTTAGGATACCCCCAGAAAAATTGAAAAATTACAATCCAAACGTCCTCGCTACTTTTTTACAAAAAGCTGAACGAAATCTCAAAGGTTTTCGAGATTATTTTACGGAATTAAGCGACAGGAAGTATTTAGATGTCCCCGTGCACATTTTAGGCGAGGATACTCGCTTTAAGACCAGTATCCCAGATGAGAGCGTTGATTTGATTGTAACCTCACCTCCATATGGCGATTCAAAAACTACCGTTGCTTATGGGCAGTATTCAAGACTTTCACTTCAGTGGCTTGATTTTGAAGACAGAATTTGCAGGTCAATTGACAGAGTGTCTCTGGGCGGGAACTCTCCTGAAGATGAGACTGTTCTTCAGGTGTCAAAAAATTTAAAACGAATTTGGGAAGAAATTAAGGGGAAGGATAGCAAAAGAGCTTCAGATGTCTTAAGTTTTTATAATGATATGTTTCTTTGCATGGAAGAATTAGATAGAGTTATGGAAGAGAGAGGTAGGATATGCTTTGTTATTGGTAATAGGACGGTAAAAAGCGTAACGATTCCCACGGACGAAATACTTGTAGAGATGTTTGAACGTTTTGGGTTTGAGCACCGAGAGACAATTATCCGAGATATTCCTAATAAAACCATGCCCTTGAAAAACAGTCCAACTAACGAACCCGGGAAAGTTGAAAAAACGATGTGGAATGAACATATAGTAATTGTTGAAAGAAGATAAAATTTGATAAAATACCCAGAGGGCGGCATAGCGGTATTAAAAGGAAATATTGCACGCAGCGCGATAATAAAGCAAACAGCGGTGAACAAAGAGATGATGGTTCATTCAGGACCTGCTAAGGTGTTCTATACCGAGAAGGAATTGTTGGATGCGATAACACCTTATGGTGCTTGCGGGGTCATGGGACAGAGCCTCACAGAAGCAAAAAGGATTGCAGAGGGAGATGTTGTCGTATTACCGTTCCAGGGTCCTGCGGGTGCGCCTGGAATGCCGGAGATGCTGACACCTACGGATGCGATAATGGGTGCCTGGTATAAAAAAGTGGCATTCATCACGTATGGCAGGTTCTCTGGCGCCACTACCGGTCCTTGCATCGGGCATGTCGAGATGGAAGCATATAATGGCGGTGCAATCGGTGCGCTAAGGGATGGGGACATCATAGAGATAAATATTCAGAATAGGATGTTGAACGTCAGGTTGAGCGATGCGG
>JAODGL010000008.1 GCA_025464585.1 Methanosarcinales archaeon | reverse complement strand
GATGCATTGAGGTTTATGAAAATGATGGAACAATCGGAAAAAGACTAAAAAAGATTATACAATATTTATCTATTTTATCATTATCATATATGTAATTGGTATGAAAGAGGATAAAAGGAACACAGTGGAAGAATATAATGAAATTTTTAAGGAGGTTTTAAATGAGGTTAGAGAACTTATGATTGCAAAAAACGCAGACTATGGAGATTCATGGCGAAAAATGCGACTCCCCTCAATTACAGATCAGATAATCGTTAAAGCATATAGAATACGGAAATTAGAAGAATCAAAAGAGCCACCTAAAATCTCTGAAGGTGTAGAGGCAGAATATAGAGATATTATAAATTATTGCATATTTGCATTAATAAAATTAAGAGAAGAAAAAGGAAGAAGAAAGAAAGAGTGAGATGCCCTTTACGAGGATAGAGAACATAATGCATCCAAGAAGAAATGAGTCAACTAAAGTTGGGGGATAAATGTAGATTTTGCTTTCCGCCGGATAAAGAACGATTTGTTGAGGATGGAAGTTCCTTCTGATGCGGATGCTGAAAGGATAATGAGCGAATACGAGGGTGATTTGGAGAAAATAGAGGGTTTAAAGCGAGGGATAGAGGATTTGGATAAAAGCATAGACGAGCTGGTTTATGAGTTGTATGGGCTGGACGAGGAGGATAGGAAGATGGTTGAGGATTGGATTAGCGGAAGGTAGCACTCCATATCTTCATTTTCTCTTCTGTTGTACACCCAAAATTGAGTAAAACATGGTATTTCTACCTTCTCAGTCTCTTCCACAAGATATTCAGAGTCATCTCTATTGCATTCTTTGGCTCTTGAATGCATGCAGTGTTCGTTTTCCTTAGCAGCTTCGGGTCTTCCTCGCCGATTAGGTTTATCATATACCTAATTTGCGCTCTAAATCTTTCAACTGCTTCTTTTGGTAGATTGCGAATATAAGGTGTCATCCCTGTTGAGCCAATGATTCTTCCATTTTCATCAATGCCATTTTTATAAAGAGATAATAGAGATTGCGCTGCCAAATGCCCTTCCGATTCCATTCCAAAAATGATTATGTATCGAATGTTGGGATTAGAAACAATGTTCGCTATGATTTTTTCTATCCCGATGTTTGTCGTTACGAGGTACCCCGCTATTGCAGCTCCACCCTCCACTGCTATTTTAATTAAATTGTGATTTCCTCTTGGGATAACAACAGCTACTGGGCTGTATTCGTTACCTAATATGTAATTCCCCTTCTCACTGGGAAACACTGGTGCCTCAACTTTATAAATCTTGGTATTTTTTACAGTCAGTTTTGATTTTTTAAAATTAATTTAAAGAAACCGCCCTACTCATAATGTCCCCCCATATTTACGTTTAACCTCCTCTATTTTCTCCCTTATATCCCCCCTTAACCGCACTTCGAGTTTCAAACCTCGCACTTCTTCCGGCACACGGCCCCTCGTCTTTTGTGCAAAATACTCCTCAGCTAAGGATTTATCCATTTTCTTCTTCGCTTCTTCCAAGCTTATCCAGTTGACCACTTTCTTCCCGAACTTCGTCTCGCTTATCACCGGGACCTTTCCTGTAAATGCTGCAATATGCCCGACAATAGTCATTATCTCAAATGCATTCAAGACCCTGTTTTCTGTGGCAACATTGAGTACCTTTTTCCCATTATCGAATGTCGCTGTGGGATAGTCCTTCAATTCCAGTGCAATTTTTTTGATGTCCTCGCCAAGGGTTGATATTTGCTTTGATGGTTTTATATCCCCCTTGATTATACCTATTTTCATCTCATTGTTTGACATAATAATAGATACCTAAGTTTCAGACTTTATATACTCAACATTCAGCACATCCATAATTTCCCTTTGCTCACGTGAGGGAATAGACAATTTCGATGCTGTGACATCCCCCTTGGGATTAGTGACTACAACATACTTCACCTTGCTGAGTTGTTTCAGTGCGTGCTCGGCGCTTAGCTTCAATCCGCCTTTTTTGAGCATGTGTTCAAGTGCCTTCATCAGCAAATACGAGAGATAGCATATAAATATGTGCGCTTTAACCCTTCCAGCCAGCCAATGCCTTATCGGTCTGAGTCTAATAGGCTGTTTAATGCAGCAAAACGCCTTTTCTATCCCGTCCTTATCATAATATGCAGAAATTATCGCTTCTGCACCCATCGTAATCCGCGTGCTCATCAATGCGTGCTTATCAGTATGATAGAAGAGCAATTGAAGTATATAAACTCTTAAATATAGGATCAGTAGGAATCCTACTCTTGATATAATCTAAAACGATATCTTTTATTTCGCTCACGGGAGTTGTTTGAATTCTCTGATAGATTTCCCTAATTTCATGGGATAGTAGAAGAGATGCTTTGTGCTCATGAGCATCCTTTTTATCTGAATGAACTATGTCTTCTGGGTTGATCGGAGAGAATATGGCTGGAATTAACTCATAATTTTTGAGTTGATTTTTCAGTTTATTTATTTGAGGAAGAAGGTTCCGTATCTTTTCCCCGATCTTATTGCTTATTGTACACGATA
>JAODGL010000090.1:1416-4263 GCA_025464585.1 Methanosarcinales archaeon | reverse complement strand
GCCTCCTAATGGGAAACAACGTCGCTTCGTGAACAATCAACCTCGTCGCTCGCTCTTTGCCACGGCTGACGTGGAAATGCGGTACGTGCACCTCATGCCGTTTCGCAAGCTCCTCGAATATGTAGGACGACTCTCCTTTTCCCAATGATTCTGAGAATAATCTAAAGAGGAACTCTCCTTGTGAAGACGCTATTTTTAATACTCTAATCCATTGCCAATCTCTTTTAGATAAAACATTCCTCTGCTTTCCACGCTTTAATTCCTCTAAAACTTCTTCAGTTGTAAAAAGCGTGTCTTTAAACAACTTAGCCAAAATATCTTCTCTCCCAACCAAAGCGAAATTTGATAGCACTGTATTATCCGCTACAACCGCTTCTTTCTCCATTCTCGTATAGCCTCCACCTCTGCTATTACATCTCCCTTAGAAAGTCCGCGAATCGGCACGCCTTTCTCTCTCAACTCGTTTTGCAACTCCAACCTATGCACTCCGAGTAACTCCGCAGCTTTTCCTAAATTTATCTTTTCATCTAAATAGGCATTTATTATCACCGACTTATAAAGAGCGGGTTTTCTCTGCCATAATTCCTTAAGAGCCATTTCTAAAATATCTGGTTGAATTTTGCCTAATTTACACAATTCCTCTACTTCCCATTCCATCTTTTTACCCCCTATCCTTATTATCTTTCTTCTTACACTTTAACTTTTTGCATCTTTTTCTTTCGCTTCTATCTCATCTGTTAATCTTATGGGGACTTTGTTTTTGGATTTGATTAACCTCTTCATCGCAATCCTCCAATCAAAGCCACAATCCTCACACTCGCATCCCCTTCGCCAAAATATCCCTCTGCTCCCTTTAGGCTCAAAATCATTTCTCTAAATCTTTTAACACCTTCTCAAATAAAGGCTTTAACGGTGGGATTTCTTCATTCGCTGTTTCCCATACCCTCTCAAGCCTTACCCCAAAATAGGAATGTATCAATTTGTCCCTCATCCCAGCCATATCTTTCCATGGAATTTCAGGATAGATAAATCACCTCTTTCAAAATGTGCCGCCCTATTCTTGGCTTCAGTTTTAAAGCTATAATTATCCCCAGTAGCTCGTCCTCTCTTCTTTCACTCTTGAATACCAGTTCCATTTCCAGTAAACATACGGACGACGCCTCTACCCCTAAACCGTCTCGAATTTTTTGAAATAGCACCTCCGCTTTTTTATGATTTCTATCCCGTTCGTTCATATAAGCAAAAATGACGTCGTTCTCTATAAGCATTCGAATCACCTTGCAACTTCCTCAATCGCCAGCTCTTCCGCTTTCTTTCTTAGCTCTTTGAATGTTTGTTACCACATTCACATACCCAACCCGTGAT
Organism: Methanosarcinales archaeon; assembly: GCA_025464585.1. Lineage (GTDB taxonomy): Archaea > Halobacteriota > Syntropharchaeia > Alkanophagales > Methanospirareceae > QMVO01. The sequence goes on along the minus strand of JAODGL010000090.1, from coordinate 2,898 downwards.
TCTTGCTGGGTTCCCTAATTAAAACCTCATCGTGGACTTTCCTTATCTCCCTCGATACGGGCGCGCACTTGATGAAGTTCGGTCTCGCTCCTGCTACTGATGCTATTTTCATCTCTGCCCTCTCCAGTCTATTTTCAACCCAATGCAATCGAATACCAGATCCGCTTTTTCAGGCTCTAAATACCGCAAACCCATCTCTTCTACCTCCTCCCTTGAATACAGCTCATCATAAACATAAACATCCAATCCTTTCTCTGAGAGCAATCTCGCCAGTGCCAGATTACGGCTGTGATACAGCTCCTTCACGCCCTCTCTGAACGTTATTCCTTTTACACAGATTTTAACTTCATTTAACGGCTTATTTAGCTTCATGCACTCCAATACTATCTTCTCCGCCCAGTATTCAATCATCTCATCGTTCACTTCTCTTGATGTTCTCAACAATCTCGCATGACTGAACTTACCACGCTTCTCCATCTCCTTAACCAAGAACCATGGATACACCGGAATGCAATGCCCTCCAACTCCCGTAGAAGGCAAATGTATGTGGCAATATTCGTGATTCGCATACTCCCGTGCCTCGTAAAAGTCCACGTCCAGCTCATCTGCAATCTTGAACAGCTCATTTGCCAAACCAATGTTCACATCGCGGTAACAACCCTCAATGACTTTTATGAATTCGGCAATTCTCGCAGATGAAACCAGATGCAAATTCGGTATGAATTTTTTATAAATCTCAAATGCCTTCACCCCGCTTTCCCTGTTCACACCACCCACCACTTTTGGAAACTCCCTCAGTCTTGAAATGCTGTATCCTGTCATTATCCGTTCAGGCGAGTACGCCAGATAGAATTCCCCACGCTCCAGTGATAAGTCGCTTTCTTCCTCTATCCATACCCTCGTAAGTTTATCGGTTGTCATCGGCGGCACTGTCGTCTCCAGAACCACCAAATCGCCCTTCTTTAATAATCTGCCGACATTCCTGAATGCACTCTCCATGATACGATAATCGGGAATGTTGTTCTCATCCGTAAATAGTGGCACAATTATAATGAATACCTCGCAATCCTTCGCATCCTCATAATTAGCAGTTGCAATTAAATCCTTGCCTCCATGCCTCTTGATTAGCTCGTCCAGTCCCATCTCCTCGGGAATTGGATTCTTGCCCCTATTGATGCCTTCACATCTCCTCTCGTCTATGTCCACGCCAATAACCTCAAAACCATTATCAGCTATAACTCCTGCAAGCGGCAAGCCCGCCTTCCCCAGCCCAATTACTGCTGTCTGCATTCCTCTTTCCATCCCCTCGTAGCATCTTTCTAACAATATCTCCTCTTCTATATAAAATTGCTTTTGCTTTTAGTTTATGCTTTTACCAGCATTTCTTTTTCAATTCTTATAACCTTGACCATTCCTCTCTTGAAATGCCTATCTCATTGATTATTTCACGAATTAAACGTGGAATTTCAAGACCGAGTTGAA
>JAODGL010000090.1:0-1372 GCA_025464585.1 Methanosarcinales archaeon | reverse complement strand
TTCTCTCTCTTCTGTGTTAATCTTGTGAAATCTTGTGGTTTCCACTTCCTTTCCGCATCCGCACTTATAAACTATTTTCTCATCGTCTTCTCTAATAATCTCACTCAATTTCCTACCGCAATAGCATACGAAACCTCTCAATTCACCCGGATTGCCATATACCAGCCCGAAAGGCGGCACATCCTTTGTTACTACCGAACCCGCACCTATCATTGCATACTCGCCTATCTCCACTCCACAAACAATCGTTGAGTTCGCACCGATGCTCGCACCTTTTTTTACCACGGTTGGTGTTATCTTATCATCATCCCAGCTATACGCTCTTGGATACAAATCATTCGTGAACGTTACCGAAGGACCAATCAGAACGTCATCCTCTATTCTCACACCTTTATAAACAGAGACAAAATTCTGGATTTTTACTCCGTTTCCTATCTCCACACCTTCATCTATATACACGCTCTTTCCTACAACGCAATTCCCCCCTATCTTCGCTTTCTCCCGCACGTGTGCAAAGTGCCATATTTTTGTCCCCGCTCCTATCTCTTCACTCTCCACTATCGCGGTCGGATGCTTAAAAACCATCTTGCCCCTTTTATCTTGTGAAATCTCGTGATTTTTTAATTACCTTTTTCCCTTATCTCCTCACATATTCTTAAATTGTTAAGTGCCTGCACAGGTGTGATAGGGAATTCCTCTCCTTTATTCACACACGCAATAAAAGTCTTCAATTCCTCCTTTAATGGCTCTACTTTGTTCACCAGCACCTTCTCGATGATATTCTCCTGCGTATATCGCTCGTTTTCGATCCCGTATCTTCCGGGTTTCCTGTACACATATTCAATCTCCTTAAGCTCTGAATATATCCTGACATGGTTCTTCCCCATGGTTCCAGTCCCGATAACGCCGACTTTCATCTTATATATATTATTTACTATCTCAACAATATACATTAAATCCTTTTCTGTTAATCCAGGATGAACAGGTAAACTTAAAATCTTGTCAGATACGGCTGTGGCAACAGGGCATTTAGCGTTTTCATCTGTATAGCCCAGTTGCTGGTACAATGGTTGTTTATGAATAAACGTGTTTAACCCCTTTTTTCTTATATGGGTCTGTGAGTCCGGATACTTTTAAGTGCTCATCAAAATATTCTGCATGGTTTATTCTCGCTCCGTTTAAATTATCCAGTTTCTTTAGCTGTGCAACTCCAATTGCAGCCGGTATATCGGTCATTCGTAATTGTTCAATATCTTGCGGGAAGAAAATCCTAAATCCCAAATCCTAAACACCTATGTTAAGTTCGTCCTCACTCTTCTCTTATTCCTGTGTCCTATTTAAAGTTTTTTGTTTTCCATTTTTCACTCATACT
>JAODGL010000009.1 GCA_025464585.1 Methanosarcinales archaeon | reverse complement strand
CATGGTAACACGCAGGACGGAGTTGGAAACACGATGGACGACGGTGAGATAATAGTAGAAGGAAGAGCTGGTGATGTAGTTGCGATGTCAATGCGTGGTGGAAAGATTTTCATTCGTGATAGCGTGGGATACAGGGCGGCACTGCACATGAAAGAGTATTTGGGCAAGAAACCTGTTCTTGTTATAGGTGGTACAGCACAGGACTTCTTCGGGGAATACATGGCTGGCGGTATTGTTATTCTTCTCAGGCTAAATCTTGGGAATGCATTACACAAAGCAAACTTTATTGGCACCGGGATGCACGGTGGTGTGATTTATATAAGGGGCGAGGTAGAGAAGCATCAGTTGGGGAAGGAAGTAGGGGTATTAAAGTTAGAGGAGAAAGATAAGGAGATTTTAAAGAAGTATGTTGGTGAATTTGCCGATTATTTCGATTTGGGCATTTCGCAAAAGGAAATTCTGAGTGAAGAGTTCATTAAGCTGTTGCCAGTTTCAAAGCGACCTTATGGAAGAGTCTATGCGTATTGATTCAACCACCCTTTTCTTTTAACGTTAACGGAAAGATGCATTGTCTTGTAAAGGATATGACGCTGAATGTCCACAGACATCTGATAGACCTCAAAATTCGGGACGAAGTTACGCTTATAGTGAGCGGCGGTATCGCAATGGCAGAGCATGTGGCAAAAACAATAGTTTGCGGTGCTGATTTGACAGCTATTGACCTGCCACTTCTTATCGCGCTTGAATGCAGATATTGTAAAAACTGCCTACAAACTTTTAAAAAAGGTTCAATCAAAACTGCTCCGCAAGCTCCGCAGCCGTGCCCCGTAGGGTTAAAAGATGCAAATCCCGAATGGGGTGCACAACGCATAATAAATCTCATCGGTGCATGGAGGAATCAACTTCTTGAGGTTTTAGGCGCTATGGGGCTAAGAGAAGTTAGAAGATTGCGTGGAGAAGTAGGAAGGGCGATATTTTTTGAAGATATTGAGAAAGAGATATTTGATAAGGTTTTTGTGAGAGGCGTAAAATCCTAAATCATAATATCTAAACTCTAAACAATATCAAAATCCAAAATCACATACGATGAAAACACCAGCGGTTAAACTTGCTCCTTCAAGATTTCCGAATGAGATAAGCGAAGTAGAAGTGAAAAGGGACGTTTCTAAATGCATAAACTGTGGCACATGCGCTAAGGTATGTCCTTTTGGAGTGCATGAAAGGAAAGCAGGTTATAACAGGATTTCAAAGCCCTTGAGTTACCTCTGTATAAGCACGTCATGTGAAGATAAGCCTTTTTACTGCGTCAATCACTGTCCCCGCAAAGCACTTTCTCTGGACATAAATCATGATTACATAACTATTGGAGATTACCGTTGGACTCGTGACCTTATAATCGGGACGTGGAAGCAGGCAGAAACTGGAATACCTCTTAAAGGGCGTAGATACGAAATTGGAAACTCAGGGGGTGGTTTTGACCGTATATTCTTCAATTTCCCGGAGAGTGATGGGAATAGGGAAAAGGGAATAGGGAATAAGGACCACAACTCTCACGCCTTTGAAGATGAAGATATAAGCACCGAGATAGACCTGAATAAGCGGGAAGGGAAGAAACTCTGTATTAACGTGCCATTCTATGGCGGTGGGATGTCTTTTGGTTCTGTCAGCCTATCAGTAATGCTTGCAAGAGCAAAAGCGGCGAGAGCATGGGGCACATTTACATGCACGGGTGAGGGTGGTTACCCGGAAGAGTTGAAAGAATACGATGATAACGTAATTACGCAGGTTGCAACTGGATTATTCGGCGTGATGGAAGATACCATTCAACGTGTAAAAATTGTTGAATTCAAGTATGCTCAGGGAGCAAAACCGGGTCTTGGTGGGCATTTGCTGGGCGATAAAGTAACACCCGAAGTAGCACGTATGCGAGAAGCGGTTTTAGGTAGTAGCCTGTTCTCTCCTTTTCCGTTTCACAGCGTATATTCGGTGGAAGACCATAAAAAACATGTAGATTGGATAAAAGAGCTAAATCCTGACGCTATTGTCTCTGTGAAGGTTTCAACACCTACGGATGTAGATATGGTTGCAGTGGGGAGCTATTACGCAGGTGCGAATATTATCCATCTGGATGGTAGTTACGGCGGCACGGGTGCGGCACCCGATATTGCAAAGAAGAACATCGCGATGCCAATTGAGTATGCAATACCGAAGGTGCATGAGTTCCTCAAGGAGCAGGGTGTACGAGATGACGGTCATCGCAAGTGGTGGAATAAGAACAGCCCATGACGCGGCAAAAGCGATTGCGCTGGGTGCCGATGGAGTTGTTATCGGTACTGCCGAGCTCGTTGCACTGGGATGTGTACGGTGCGGTGCCTGTGAATCAGGCAGAGGATGTCCACGAGGAATTGCAACGACCGACCCGGAACTTTCCAGCGCGGTCAATATAGAATGGGGTGCACAGCGCATAATTAATCTGTACGCGGCATGGAGGAGAGAGATAGTGGATATTCTTAAAAGGTTCGGGATGAGGAGCATAAAGGAATTGGTGGGGAGGTATGATTGTTTGTATGCATCTGTTTAGCTTCTTTTATTTTGCTATACAAATACTGTTAAATTGGGTTTTCGAGCAGTTATAAGGAGAAAAATCAAAAAATTAATTGTTGTTATAACAAGGAAAGGAAAATATGAGAATATATAAATCCGAGACGGAAGGAGGCTGTGGAGTCGTCGGTTTCGCATCCACG
>JAODGL010000023.1 GCA_025464585.1 Methanosarcinales archaeon | reverse complement strand
AAGGTCTCGAGCAGACTTTTTCGCGGTTCATAAAGATAAGACGTGCTGGGATAGTAGAGGGGAATAAAGGGATTGCATATCCTTTGATTGCTGTGCCTATGACTGCGTGGATGGTTCATGGGACTGAAAATGCTTTGGAAGCTTCTTATTGGGAAGCGATTATCGCGGACTTGTTCATCATAAAATACGCGGATATAATGATTTTGCACTCGATAGAGCCGCATTCGTTAATTCCTGAGCGCACGCTTGTCGCAAATATATATACAGACCCAAGACGCCCGGTAAGCGTAGAGCCGGGCTTGAGAGAGATAGGGAATCCAACGGAGAAATCGCCTCTTTTTGTCACTACCAATTTCGCTTTGACTTATTACACGGTGGAGAGCGATATTGCCTCTAACAAGATTGATTCCTATTTGATGGTGGTAGATAGTGAAGGGATAGGAGTAGAATCAGCAGTTGCAGGTGGGCAGCTCAATGCAGAGAGCTTTAAAGATGCTCTGGAATCGTTTAATGTAGCGGATAAGGTAAAGCACAAAACGATGGTGATTCCTGGTCTTGCAGCGAGACTTTCCGGCGAGATTGAGGATGTTACTGGATGGACTGTGCTTGTGGGACCAAGAGACAGTGGACGGATTCCCGGCTGGATGGAGAAGAATTGGCCGCCTGAAACTGTTTCGTGAACTATACCAAAAGTGTCGAAGAAGAAATTACACACACCATTGGAAGAAAGGGAAATAAAGAAACTACATCTGGGTGACGTTGTGTATCTCAGCGGTGAAGTCTATACTGCGCGAGACAAAGCACATAGAAGAATTATAGACTATGAAAACAGGGGAAAAGAGACGCCGATAAAAAAAAGCTCGGTGATATACCATTGTGGTCCTCTCGTGCAGGCGCGCAAAGCTAAAGATAAATGGGAGGTCATAGCTGCGGGTCCTACCACCAGCGCAAGAATGGACGAATCAGCACCAGAGGTAATAGAAAAGCTTCGAATTCGCGCCATCATAGGTAAGGGGGGTATGGGCATTCCAACGCGAGAAGCAATGAGAAAATATGGATGCGTGTATTTCTCGATGACCGGTGGCGCCGCGGTTTTAGCTGCTACATGTATAAAAGCGGTAAAAGCAGTATATTGGGAAGACCTCGGTATGGCTGAAGCAGTCTGGCATCTTCTTATCGAAGATTTCGGTCCCCTTGTAGTTGCCATAGATGCAAGCGGTAATAGTTTATATGATGAAATAGAGGAAGAAGCAAGGAAAAGAGTTCTTGTTTTGCCGTAAAAATGACTACATGAAAAACACCTCCTTGTAAATAAGGAAGAAGGAGGTGCAATATGTACATAGGGTTAGATGTACATAAAAAGCTGAGCTACTATTCGAGAGATATAGGGTTCACGGAAAGGATGTGAAAGCATAAATCTGAAGGGAGGGATAGAAAATAAAGAAGTAATAGAAGTAAGTTAATAAAATCAAGATGTGTATATATAAGTAAAATAGGGTGGGATGTAAGATGATGATAATGTCGAGAAATCAAGATAAAAGTAATATCCCCGGGATAAAAGGGTACATAGTACCATGGGCACTATCAGGAGAAAATATTCCAATTCACATTGAATGGTCTAAAGATATAGGATTTGACCAAATCCGCATTCAAATCCCAGGTGACTTTAAATTAAATGGAAGAAAGTAAGCAATATCCTCCGGACAAATGGAAAACAGATAAAATAACCTCAGAATTGTTAAGATATAAGACAGGAGTAGGATTTCAACAGCTCGAATCTTCACTGGCTCAAGAGGTCATCTCGAAATTTAAAGAAGTTACAAGAGGATTTATTGAAGACTTTGCCCTTCGGGAACGGTATCAGAAAGAAGGCTTGGGTCTGGAAACCGTCTTTGAGAAACAGGAATGGGCTGTGGATCGAGCAGCAGAACTTAAACAAATCTACGGCTTAACCGATGCCGATATTCGTTTGGTTAAGCATATCTCTACACCTGAAACGGGTGAGAAGCCCACTTGGGAGGTTTATGTCAAAGCTGGAAAGGGATTATCAGTTCTTTTCTTAAAGAATCCAATAACGGGAGGAAGAGCATGAGCAGTCGTTTGATAGAAATATTTGAGGATGAAAACCTGATAAATAAAATTAAGAGGCGTTTGCCTTATTTGTTCCGGATTGCAGAATTAGAGAGTTCAAGAGCGGGAAAGATTGGAATGGAAGTCGGTTCGCTTCGTGAAAGAATAATAGCTGCTTTGCTTATCTATAAATTTGGGGAAAGGAATGTAGAGACAGAAATTCCCATTACTAAGCGAGAAGTGGATGTGAAACTATTCGCGCAACCTATTTCGGTAAAAACTATTACAGGTAGTGGATTTAGTGGCGTTAAGCTTATATGGACTGTTGATGCACAAAAGGCAGAGAAATTTCGTGAAAATTATTATCCTCATTACGATATTTTGCTTGTACGGATTAACTGGGGTGCCACTGGAGGCTTTTTGGATACCCTTAGAGATTCAGAAGAGAGTATTTGAAGATGTAGGTAAAGAGAGATATATTAAACTTCCCAAGCCCGGAACAAATCCAAGAGGTGTTGAAATTACCAAAGAAGCTTTAAGAAGCTTGGTTGATGCTGAAGAGACCAAAAATATCGAAATAACTTGGCAACGGGCTGAAATAGATTACAAGCCCTACAAAAGATGGGTTGATTATTGGATGGAAGAATGATGAGCACGAGGAAAAGCCGAAAGAGAGGGACTCAAACAAGCTCGTTTGGTTCACCGGGAAGGATAAATCATGATTCTACACCTTTTTACACGAGCAAATTATACGAAGGGTTACCTAAGGAGCAAAAAGTCAGATATGTAGAAAATTTTATCCCTTTGCAGCTCTTGGATAAAATCTTTTGTAAATCTTCTGAAAATATGGAGGAGTTGCCTGACAATAGCGTTCATCTGATGGTAACCTCACCACCTTATAATGCGGGTAAAGAATATGACGAAGATTTTACACTTGAAGAGTACTTAGGATTCTTAAAAAGGGTGTGGAGAGAAGTTTACAGAGTGCTCGTTCTGGGGGGAAGGGCATGCATTAACATAGCTAATTTAGGAAGAAAACCTTATATCCCTCTTCATGCTTTTATAGTGAACGATATGCTTGATTTAGGATTTTTGATGAGAGGAGAGATTATTTGGAACAAGGCATCAAGTGCAAGCCCCTCAACAGCATGGGGTAGCTGGCTTTCTGCCGCCAATCCAACTTTAAGGGATGTTCACGAGTACATTTTAGTTTTTTCTAAAGGCACGTTTAGTAGAAAAAATAGTAATAAGAGAAAAAATACCATTTCCAAAGAGGAATTTCTTGAATTTACTAAAAGTGTTTGGACATTTCCAGCAGAGTCTGCTCATAAAGTAGGGCATCCAGCACCCTTCCCTGTTGAGCTTCCTTACAGGTTAATTCAACTTTATACTTATGAAGGAGAAGTTGTTTTGGACCCATTTATCGGTAGTGGACAAGCGGCAATAGCAGCAATAAAAACAAACAGGCATTATGTGGGATATGAGATAGACGAAAAATATGTAAAATTAGCAGAAAGGCGGATTAGAGAATTTTTAATAGAGTTCAAAGCCCCAAGATTATTTGATTTCCAGAATAAGGCGAGTGAATAATGACGAAAACGAGTATTTGGAAAGAAAGGGATGGAGTTCCTGAGAGGAGTGAAACTTCAGCCAATGAGAAGGAAGGTGTTGGATAATTGCCTTGAGGTGTTGAAAGTCCGTTCTTCCAAACCAAACCGCTTCCAGAGGAAATACAATAAGATAAAAGCGAGGAAAGGGGAGAAAGTGGCAATCGTTGCGGCAGCACGTCTCATGGCTGAAACAGTCTACTGGATGCTGACAAAGAGGGAATACTACAAGGAAGATAAGGCAATAAGAGCCTCCTCTTTTTCATGATCCCTTAGAGGATCGCCAAAATGAGTGAGGCGCCACCCTAACGACGCGTAACCATGTGCCTGGAGAGCACGAAGAGATGAATGTCGAGATATAGGGTTCACGGAAAGGATGCGAATGCACAAATCTGAAGGGAGGAATGGAAAAAAGAAGTAAGTAGAAAAGTTAATAAAATCAGGATGTGTATAAGTAAAATAGGGTGAGGTGTTTTTCAGAGATGGCGATAGATAGTAAACCAAAACTAATACATTACCCGCGAATGGATACCGTATTAATGGTAGAAGAGTTCATAAGAGAGCATAGTGGAGAATATAAGAAAATGGAAGTATGGGAACACCTACCGAAAAAGATGATGTACACGACATTTAACGCTGTATTTGATCATCTTTTAGCATTAAATATTGATGGAATGTAAAATCACCCCGCATTTATTTTGACATAATCATAAGAGAGGTCGCATCCCCACGCGGTCGCTTCTCTTTCTCCCTTCCCCATGTCTGCATCAATAAATATCTCTTTACCCTTCATTATGTCTCTTGCTGCCCCTGACAGGTCCACAAATTCACCCTTCCTCGCTACCAGAACCGCCCTATGACCCTCGCTTTTTATGCTTATAGATATGCTATCCGGATCCACATCTCCAATGGCGGAGCTTCCGATAGTAGCTATTATACGACCACAGGTAAGGTCGGGGCGTTCACCAAAAATGGCACTCTTCACTAACGGACTCCTCACTATTGCCTTTGCTATTTCCCTCGCATCCCCAACAGATGCTGCTCCTTTTACCCTTACCTCGATAAACTTCGTTGCCCCCTCTCCATCCCTCGCGATTAACTTTGCAAGTTCCGTGCATACAAAATTTAAACCGTCCCTAAAATCACCTTCGCTTATTTCCCCTCCACCGCCCGTGGACACGAGCAATACCATGTCGTTCGTGCTCATATCCCCGTCCACAACAATCATATTGAAAGAATTGTCAACTGCATCCTTGAAACATCTTTTCAGCGCTTCTGCATCCAAAGAAACATCCGTATAAATAAAAGAGAGCATTGTAGCGTTCGACAAGCCTAAGTGAGGGAATATCATCCCGGAGCCTTTTGCTATTCCCCCTATCATCACTCGTTCTTCATCGCCAGCACCAATACTTATTGCCCGTTCCTTATGGAAGGTGTCGGTGGTCATTATAGCCTTCGCCGCGGTCATGCTACCCTCTTCATCAGCAGTTAACCTCTTCGCCACTTCACCGAGCTGCTTTTCTATTAGTCCCATGTCCACCTGTTTCCCGATGGGACCGGTAGACGCAACAGCAACCTCTTCTTTATCAACGCCTAACGAAGAAGACGCGAGCTCAGCCATTTTTTCTGCGTTTCGCATTCCTCTCTCGCCGGTAAAGCTGTTTGCACAACCGCTGTTTGCAATTATTGCACTTATCCTTCCTTCCCGCGCTTCGAGCTGCCTCATTGTAAATCTCACTGGTGCAGCCTTTATTTTATTTGAAGTGAACATGCCAATGGCTTTTCCTTTTCCTTCTATCAATGCCAACCCATTCTTTCCCTCTTTTATCCCGTATGCCCTCACTCCTTTTACAGCGCAAAGCCCACCTTCTACTCTTTCCAACTCCATTTTTCCTGTTTTAATTCCAATTGTAACGTAAGTAAGTAAATGAAAAGGTTTAAATCACCCAATGATATAATAATAATCGAAAAAGTAAAGGGCTCGTGGTCTAGTTGGTTATGACACCGCCTTCACGAGGCGGAGGTCATGCGTTCGAATCGCATCGAGCCCATTGTTTTTCACATTAATCGCTTTTCGCCATCTTTCAGGGGGGGATATCACCCTAAGCAAAAAACGCAACAGTAGCCAATCTCACCATTCGCCGGATTTTTTACGCCAAATATATCCGAATCCAACATCCAATTCCAGCACCGGATTTTCTTGAATTCCACTGCGGCTTCATATAAATCCTTCCATTCTTGAAGAGATGGCGATGATTTGCTCATTTTAACAGGACCCTATTTCTACTTTTCGGTTTGAAATGTTACTACACATCAACCTTTATCTTTTTATCATTTACTATAATATATATACCAACTGATAGAACCAATTTATGCTGCCGGGATAAAGATAGATATGGTATGAGGTGATGGTAAAGTTAAAAGACAAGGGCGAAGAAGCCTTTGAGGAGGGTAATAAAATGCATGATATAGATACAACGAAATATGTGGTTCATGCTAACATCACAGCTGAAGGTTTTGTTGAAAAATCCGATGTGGTGGGTGCAATATTTGGTCAAACAGAAGGTTTGCTGGGCGAAGAGTTGGACCTGAGGGACTTGCAGAAGAGCAGCCGGATAGGCAGAATAGAAGTGAATATAGAGTCGAAGAGCGGGAAATCAAGTGGAGAAATACTCATTCCTTCGGGCTTAGATAAAGTAGAAACCGCAATACTGGCTGCTTCCTTAGAGACGATAGATAGAGTAGGTCCGTGTATTGCGCACGTAGAGGTTACGAAGGTAGAGGATATAAGGGCGACGAAGAGAAGGCGGATAACAGAGCGAGCGAAACAGCTAATGCACGAAGCGATCGAGAAGGGCATAGATAGTGAGATGATGGTGGACGAAGTGAAGCAGGCAGTGAGGATGGCAGAGATAAGTAGTTACAAGGGCTTACCTGCGGGACCCAACATAGAAAGCTCGGATGCAATATTGATCGTAGAGGGTAGAGCAGACGTGTTAAATCTGCTTAAATATGGGATAAAAAATACAATAGCCGTAGAAGGGACAAATATATCTCCTGCAATAACCAAGCTGAGCAAGAGAAAGACCGTTACAGCTTTCTTCGATGGTGATAGAGGTGGCGAGCTCATATTAAAGGAGCTTTTGCAAGTCGCTGACGTTGATTACATCGCGCTCGCGCCAGAAGGAAGAAGTGTGGAGGATATGACATACAAGGAGATATCAAAGGCGTTGCATAATAAAATGCCCGTAGAGCAGCAGGAATACATCAAGCTGAAAAAAGAGCAAGAGCAAGGACAAGAGCAGCAGCCCAGAATAATACAAAGGAGGGGTACCAGGGTAAAGGAAGAGGAAGTGGAAGCGGAAAGGGAAAAAAGTCTAAATCCCTTTGAGACGCACTTGCAAGAACTCAAGGGCACCTTTAAGGCACGGCTGTTAGACAAGGGGAGGAATATAGTAAAAGAGACCACAGTAAGAGAACTGGCGAAAGAATTGAAAGAAACGACGGAGCCCGCGAATAGCGTGGTATTTGATGGCGTGGTAACACAGCGAATAGTGGACCTCGCGAAAGAGAAGGATTTAGATTACGTGGTGGGGATAAAAATGGGGGACGTAGTTAAAATGCCTGCATCCCTGAAGGTACTAACAGCGGACTCCGCCTAATGGAAAATCTCAAATCCCAAACAATACTCAAATCCCAAATGACAAAACAAACTTTTTGTTTTGATTTTTGGGTTTGGATATTTGGATTTGTTTAGTGCTTGGGATTTGATATTTATTATCTAATGTATCCCAATTCTTCTTCCCGGCGCCTTGGAATCTGTGCTTGCTCCATCTCCTTCAGTCGCTCGACAACCTTTTCCATCTCCTCTGCGCGCTCTTCCAAAGCCTGCATGTCTACTTCGAGATTTAATACTTGAGACAGGATTTTGAGCACTGCTTGTGCGCTCTTTGGGTCCACCAGGTATCCAGAGGTAAGACCCAGTAAACATATTGCAGGGATACCTCTCATTTTTCCGAGACCTAATAAAAGCCCTGACGCTCCTACTATGCTCCCTCCCGGCTCTTCCTCACGGAATTCCACGCCGTATTTCTTCATCTCCTCCACAAGTTTGGCTTCATTTGCAGCTCCAAGCACCGTTTGCCGCTCTACAAGCTGTCCTATACCATATCCGCCCAGGGTATAGATGCGGGAGACATCATATTGCTGTGCGAGGTCAAGTAGCTTCTCAGCAATGAGATAATGCCCCTCATTCGTAACGCTCTGCTGGTCACCGCTGACAATCAATAAATCATGCTTCTTTGATTTCCATGCATATAGTTCATTTTTACATAAACGAACTGTCCCGTTGCTATTTACCAATACTTGCGGTGGAAAATGCCACGAATATATCTCAACTATCTTTTCGGCATCCAGCTCCTGTATCAGATGCTCAGCAACCAATTTCCCTACGTTTCCTACTCCCGGCAGCCCCTCTACCATCACAGGCTTGTTCAATTTCACCTTTTTTAGCTCATGTACTTCTATTTCTTCCATATTTCATCATCCTTCTGTATTCCCCATAAGGGTCTTTAGGGGAGAATCTTGGAGGCGTTGGATTCTTTGTTGCTCTCCCACACCTCTCACATACTTCCTTTAATGTGTATTCTCCACATATCTCACATTTCCTTATCTTTGATTTCATAAATACTTTTTAAAATTAAAAGGAAGTTTGCCTAAGAAAGATTGCGATAGAACTTCCCATATCCTTCGTTTCTTTTTATTACTTCAATGGCAGTCTTTGCCGCCTCGCTTAATATGCTTTCTGCCGTTTTATAATCAGAAGCAGTGACGCATATCTTATACCTTGGTGCACCTATGTAGAAGCATTCAACCTTGTCAGAGGTTTTTATTCTTTGCTTCTCTTCTGCCGTCTTCAACGCTTCCTTTATTATTTCCACCCCTGCGGGCAGGGGACATGTGAGCTCTACATACCCTGTTATCTGCACAGAAGGCGGCTTGACATTCGCGACAGCAACTTCCTGTATCGCGTCTGCGTATTCGGGCTTTATCCCCAGGGCAACCAGCGCTTTTTTGCCCACCTTTACAACCTCCACAAAAGCATCATATAAACTACCATAAGCATCCGTTAATTTCATCTCGACTTCAGCGAGTTCCTCATTGCTAACCGCGAGTTTAGAAGAAGCAGCAGCAAGTGTGAGCCACTTTTTGGCTTTCTTTTCCCGCTTCCACTCATTAATCCGCTCTCTTTTCTGTCCATCTTTTACTGCTTTTAATGATAGGTCTATATGCCCTCGCTGTGGGTCCACATGCAACACCTTGCACACGACCTTTTGCCCTTCCCTCACGTAGTCCCTCAGATGTTTTACCCAACCCGGGGCTATTTCGGATATATGAATAAGTCCTTCCTTTCCTCTGTATTCTTCAAGCTTAACAAAAGCACCAAAAGTTTTAAGCTCGTCAACCGTACAAACTACTAATTCGTCCTTCTCTGGCCATTCTTCTCGCATTTTTGCTGCTATTTATTCAAAGACCTCAATTATCTCACTCTTTATCTCTGCTTTCCCTCCCCTCGGCTCAACTAATGTTCTCCCGCAGACCGCGCATTTCACACTCGTGGATGCATGGTCAAAAACGATCTGCTCATTTTCACAATCCATGCATTTCACCCTCAAAAATTTGCTCCTCGTCTTCCTTTCTGTCCTCATTGCTACGCAGCCCTCCTCTTATTTTATTCCACCAGCTCAAGCTTCGAGACCCTGAAGCCGGCTCTTTGATGCGATTTCTTGCATTCCGTACACTTATACCGGAGAAAAACCTTTTTTGTTGGCTTGTCTCCTCCCGGGACCTTCGAAAATTTTCCCGCATTACCTATGCCAGACCTGCGCTTCTTCTGCCCTACTATCCAGGACAAAGAAGAAGGTCTTCCCTTTTTTACCTTTTCCACTTCGTGTATGGTATGCTTATCGCAAAAAGGGCAATGAATCCTCAGATGTTTCGGCATCTTCATTTTTCTATCCTACTCCTTTTGCTCCCTCAAACCGCACCGCGACTCTTCTCTTGCACAATATTTCCGCGTTGGTCTTCGGTAACATAATAACATCTTCCTTTTTCACTTTATAAATCCTTCCATCAATACCCATAAAAGTGGGTATATCTTCTAATACCCGAACGATATGCAGCTCCTCACCGCTGCTGCTTGTTCTTGCTTTTTCAACCTCCTTTTCGCTCTTCTCTTCTCTTTCGCCTTCTTTCTCGCCCAGGAGGAGTGCAAATATCCTTTCCTTGCCCTCCTCTACATGACTTTTTACACCGGTAAATATCTTCTCTTCTTCCTCTAACATCCCTTTAGGTGCTGTTTTCATGCCCGAACTGGCGAGTTTTACTATCTTTCCTATACGTCTTTTGATTATATCCTCTACTTTCATCCGCACATTCCTTATCTCGTCTTCCACAAGCTCTCTTCTCCTTACATCAACTACTTCTCTTTTCTCATCCTCTAACTTCTTTATGTATTCCCTAACTTCATCGCAGAAAGTCTCAGGTAACTCTTGCAGCGACGCGGTATTTCTCTCTTTATACAGGATTTCCCAGAGCTTCTCTATGTCCATAAACTTTTTTGCTTCGCAAAAACCTTTACTAAAAACACTTATTTTCTATTAAGATATTTTCACTCACTTAATCTCCGCAGCACCTCTGCACATGAAGTATAGAGCAACATGCTCAGGCACAGAGGCAATTTCGCCCTGTTCCACCTTATATATCTCTCCTTTCAGCGCTATCGAAGAGTTTCGAGCCGCACTTATTTCAACCGGCGAATCGCCAAATACAACTGCATCCTCTAAAGGGTTGAAGTCCTTAAAGGCTTCGATTCTTACCGGTTTCACCTCCAAACTCGATTTCCCGTGTAGTGAAGTAGGCAGCCGAATAAGCCTTTTTATGTCTGATGTGACAGGCTCGTCAGGAGTATCTTTAATCTTTGTTTTAATGTGTTCCCTTATTTTTTCCAGCACGGGAATATCCGGGCTGAGTATTCCTCTTTTTATCTCCTTCATCTGTTTTTCATCTTTCGCGATTCTTATTATCTCCCGCGCTCTTTTATCTCCTATCCCTTTTATCTTTTTTATTTCCTCCATTGCCTTATCTTCTTCCACTTCTGATATTTTCTGAAAAAAATCTACTGTCTCTCTGTAAAGCCTTTTGCCCCAGCTTCCAATCGGCTTTAATAGTGTACTCGTTCTTATTTTACCTTTTACAAAAATTCTATCAATGTCGAGCCCTGCTGCTGTGAGATAATCAACAATTTCACGTCTTTCCCGGCTTCCAAGTCCACGCACTTCTTCTGTTTTTATATGGATGTGATAGCCTCTTGACCCTGAGAATACCAGTTCTATCTCATCTTCGTAAAAGCCAAAATCAAAGAGCAGAAAGTCAATCAGTTTCACCGTCTCTTTTTTCACCAGTTCTAATAAGTCCTCATAAGAATACCGTGAGAGCTCATTTTCAGTTACGACATGGTCTGCATCGAGGTCAAAAATCAAGTCTGCACCGAGCCAGCCTTTATTCGCCATATCGGCAGCTGGATATTTATAAATAGCGGCTGAGTGGTATGCATGTGCAGGTGCATTCTCCCGGAGGTAATTCACTAAATCTGCGCTGGTGGCAAAAGATTTGTGTCTTCTCATCACCAGTTTCTCCGGGAAGTACCGGTCAAAGAGAACAAAGCCCCATTCCCGCATCCATAAATCCTTCGGGATTTTTATTCCCGCACGTCTATAATATTCTTCAAATTTGCTGCGCACGAATCTTCTGGTTCTCTCGTTCATTTCCTGGCGGATGTGGTGTATAAGCAACTATTTTCAGTTTGTAAATACCTCAAAAACTTCTCTAAGACGCCTATTGGAAGCGCGACATAGACCGCTTTTTTTTCGCTGCTTCCGCTGCTATCACTACCGCAGTAATCAGGCAGCCTATTCCTATCAGAAGCATTGTCATCATCCCACTGCACCTTCGTATCTTTCTTACCATACTTTCGGGCTAATCTTCTGTACTCCTCGAATACCTTCTTCCCCATGGGGCATAATTGCAGTGTAGGAACAGGGCGGATAACTACGAAAGGGAACATTCGGCAAGACATGGGTTTGCTTTCGTAAATTGTGCATTCGTTTCCATTTAAATAGGGACATGGCGTTTTCAGGTAGTCATCCACTTCATTCTCGTCCAGCTTATCAAACAGAGCATCACCATCAACCTTCCAGATTCGGTCTATGTCCTCGTCATTCAGATGAATGGGCATCTCGCGACAGCACTTGCAGCACCTCTCGCACTCGAAATATTCTAAGATTGCCAGCGCTAACTGCTCAAATCTGCGCCGGTTTTTCTCCATTGCATTAACATTTTGTGATACGGTAAACCAGAAAAGCTCATCGCCTACCAGGTCTCTGAACAGCAATGTTTGCTTCTTCAAATCCCCTCTCTCTTCCTCCATCTCTTACTTATTCGCCGAGCAAGAGTAAAAGTTCTCTCGCCTTCTCTATCTCCTCAATTATGTCTGCCTTTACTTGCGAATCCGGTTCTTCAAATAGTTTCCTTTCCAGGCTACTTAAATCATCCTCAAGCATAGCCAATTCATCCCGCGCATATACCATGTGCATATAGAACCTCTTCAAAACCTGAGCCAATAACATTTCTGCACGGGCTTTTATCCATTTTGTAGATACCGATTCTGCCGTTGATTCCGCGGGAACAAAAGCAGAGGGCTTGGTTTCTGTTTCTCTTACTTCCGCTTCGACCTCAGTCTCGCATTTTTTCACATCAACCGCTGAAAATCCAAACAGAGCGACATAATTCAAATAAAGTTCATCCAGACTGTCGTATAATTCTCCTTTCTCTGCTGCATCTTCAACCCGTTCAATGCTTTTACCAACCCTGATTTTATGCCTGTACATAGCCCTGATTTTTTCTTCTTCCGTTCGCCAGGAAGAGTAAAAAATAGAGGGATAAATCAGTTCTTCTAATACGTTTATCCTTATTCGCGGGTCGAATATCGCTATTCTATATTCGCGCATAACATACTATACGTATAAGATAATCAGGCTGGTATTTAAAGTTTTTCGGTTTTTTTAATCAAATTCAATTTTTCCTGCTCATTTTTCCTCCCCTTTATCTTTAAGAAAGTTATACTTTATATAGTAGTTAAATAGAAAAGGGGAAAAATGAGGAAGGAAGTTTCAAGGTTGTGGGAACAAGCATTAGAAGATTTTGATACTGCGGAGAAACTGTTAGAAGTAGAGAAATATTACGCTTCTGTATTTTTCGCTGAGCAGGCAGCCGAAAAAGCATTAAAGGCATTGTTCATAAAAAAGAAGAAGAGAGCTGAGTTCACACACGATTTGACAGAATTGGCTGAGAAGCTTAACGCACCGGAGGATATTTATGAAGCTGCCGCAGAACTAAGCCCGGACTACACCATAACAAGGTATCCAAATGCTGCAAATGCTGTTCCTGCAAAGTTATACACGAGAAAATCCGCTGAAATTCATTTAAAATGTGGCGAGGAGGTGATAGAATGGGTAAGAAAGGAATTAGGATTAGAGATATAGAACATCTTAAGAAAGTGCTAAAGAACTCAAAAATTAAAATTGGTGCTGCTTTTCTTTTTGGTTCGAGAGCAAAGGGTGAATTTTTAGAGGACAGTGATTGGGATTTGATGATAATATCAGAAGATTTCAAGGGAATCTCTTTCCTTGACAGAGCTACTTTTTTCTTGAAGGAAGTCCCGATTAGAAGAGCAGATATATTCTGTTACGTAAACAGCGAGATTACCGAGAGAAAAGATGAAATAGGAATTGTAAGGGAGGCGTTGAAGGGAATAAAAGTGATATAATTTCCCCACTGAGACTTTTAATTTAAAAGCACAAATATCTGTTTTATTGTATGTCCGCAACATATGTAGCTCTCATCTATCAGCGCCATGTAGGTGCAATAAGCTAAATAAAGAAGATACACGAAAAAAATCGAAAAGCTTATATATACCCTCCACCAATGAAATTATATGGATAACCATATAGGGTTACCATAAAATATAAGGATTAGGAGGTGAAAAGGAAAGAAGAAAAAAATGAATAGCAATAAAGTGGTTCTGGTGGCAATAGCAATCGTAGCAATCGGGTTGTTCGCTCTGCCGAGCACGGTCTCGCTCTTCAGCGGGCAGCACACCTGGTATAATCTGGGAGGAACAGGAAATGATATCCCCTGTCAGAAGTGTCATGCAGATATACAGGATGAGATGATATCCGGTGATAATGGTGTGCACACAACCTTGAATGCGACAAAAGGTGAGAACTCGTGTCTCTGCCACAGGGTAACGAACGCGACCACGAGATTCGGAACAGGCGTTGCAAAAGGTGATGGTACAGGTTCTACCC
>JAODGL010000159.1:3291-12002 GCA_025464585.1 Methanosarcinales archaeon | reverse complement strand
CAGCCTTTCTCGTGTAGTTCTTTTGCCCTCTTACGTTTAAATATAACTATTACAAATTCAAAACTAAGCTCTTTACAGGGTCTTACAGGCTCGTGAGGTCGTATGGGGGTTTTAATATTTGGATTTTGAAATTTGAATAAGCCCCTACTGGGCTTGCGGGGTCGTGGGGCAGAGCCCCACAGTTTAGAGTTTAGAAATTAGAGTTTAGGATTTTCCACTCTTTATTGAGCAAGTTCCCTACAAGAGTGTCCCTCTTCTGCATGAAACTCAACCTTCCTTTCTTCAACTCCCTTCCGTGATGCACAGGGATGGGTATCACAACTCTTTCACCATCAATTATCTTCTCATAGAACCGATGACTGCCTTTTTGTCGGATAAATGTGAAACCATCTTTTTCAAGGATTTTTATTAACTTCTCTGCTGTTATAGCTGGTAACTTAGACATTTGCCGCCAATTCCAGTTTTCTCACCAACACCTCCTCTGTTTTAAAGTAGGGGATATTATTTACACCCACGATCTCGATGTATCCTTCAGCTGCTTCTTTCATCATAGATATAGCCTCCTCAACTGTCTCGCCCTCTGTCGTGATATCTAGTTCAGGGCAATAGGCAACATATCCACCCACTTCCCGGTCAGGTGTCAATTCCACGGTTATCTCTATCTTCTTAAACATCTTCTCCTCCTATGATAATTGATACGGACATGATAAATGGTATGGTTTGTGTTTATATAAATGTTTCTTAGATGTTTTTGCATCTTTGGTCATCGCATTGGTTCTCTACCGGATAAATCCAGCCGGTGCATTTCACGTTGGGTTCATGATTTTAGTTGGAGTAGGGATTTATTTTGGTGTTTTGATTTTGATGAGGGGTTTGGAAAATAGGTAGAAATGTTAATATGCTCTCCAGTCTCTTTATAAAAAAAGTATGACCGAATACAAACTTTTCGCACAGCGCGTTTGTTGGACTCGTGGGAATTGTATTCTGTGAATTTACCCTCTTGTTCTTTGTTTGATTTTCTCGCTGGTGCTGATTGATTTTCTGTACGACTTTTTAATCACAAGTAAAAAGCGATTACTTTATATACTCCAATATTACTACAATTAGAGTGTAAAATAAATGACAGACAAAGTTACCATCAAGATACCGCGGGAACTGTATGAAAAGCTGCGGGAGATGATAGAAGGCACTGGATTCTCCAGTGTTACCGAGTTTATCGTGTTCGTGATGCGAAATCTGGCGTCAAGCGGAAAGCTAAAAGAAGAAGACAAGCTAACGGAAGAAGAGGTGAAAGCGATAAGAGAAAGATTGAGGAGGCTTGGTTATATATGAAAGAAGAAGAGGTAGAGAAAGAAACAAAAGAAGGGGAAAAGAAAGCCGTGTTTTTACCGGCTGAGCTTTATGGTAGAATAGACGAGAGAGTGCATGCTACGGAATTCCGGTCCGTGGAGGAATATGTTACATTTGTACTGGAGGAAGTGCTCGGGGGAGAAGAGGAGAGCGAGAAAGAAGAACCTGCTTTTAGCGAAGAGGAGGAAGAAGAGGTAAAGAAGAGATTGAGAGCTTTAGGCTATCTGGAGTGAAATGATTGAATCAATAGGGCAGGTGCTATATCAGTGGTATAAACACTATACTTTGTTCTATGCATGTGCATCCATTCTGATAATGCTTGTAGCGGGAGTTATCCTTGGTTTAATTGCTGATTTAGTAGCGAGATTACTCGGTGCGAATACCGGAAAGTTAGAGCATGAGAGAAAGAAGGTAAAATGATGTATTTTCCAATCTCTGAAGTTGATATACCGATAATTTATCTTATCGTGATAGGATTTACCGTAGGCGTTTGTGGCGGGTTCTGGGGAATAGGCGGGGGTTGGATGGTAACACCAGCACTATTCATACTGGGAATGCCAATGCATTTCGCTGTTGGAACCGATATGGCGCATATAGTAGGGAAATCCACTATCTCTACATTCAGACATGCGAAATTTGGGAATGTGGACATCAGAGTTGCATTAACTATGGCGGGGGGTACAATGATAGGCGTAGAGATCGGGGCAACACTGATAGAATATTTGAAAAAGATTGGGCAGGTTGATACGATTGTCAGTATAATTTATGTGCTATTTCTTGGTTTATTAGCGGTTTTTATACTCATAGAATCATGGAGTGCGAGGAAAAAAATAAGGGCAAATGGAATAGGGGCTAAAGGGGAAGGGAAGGGAAAGGGGGGAATAACAGATGTAGTAACAGCAGACATTGCGGAGAAAATACAGAAGATAAAAATAAAACCGATGATGTCATGTCCATGTTCAGGAATAAGGTCTATCTCTGTGTGGGTTATCGTATTGATAGGATTGATAACAGGGATATCAGCGGGATTTTTGGGTGTTGGTGGCGGTTTTATAAGAATGCCGCTTTTGGTTTATCTGGTAGGCATGCCAACGCATATTGCAGTTGGAACCGACCTGCTGGAGATAATAATAACCGGGAGTTACGGAACGTTTTCGCACGGGCTAAAACAGAATGTGGACATAATGGTAGCGCTGATAATGCTTGTCGGAGCGGTGTTTGGAGCACAGATTGGAACATTTGCTACGAGGTATGTTCACGGTCCGCATATCCGGAGCTTGTTCGGTGCGGGCATCATAGTTGCCGCGGTTTCCGTTGGTTTAAAGTTATCGGGATTCGTGGATATAGCAACTATATTGATCTTCGGCATGGCAATGGTCATATGTGGAATAATTATGGTTTACTTCGTAAGGGGGGTGATTGAAGAGAAAGCGATACAATGAAGATAAGAGGAATTATATAAATATAAATCAGGATGAAGCTAAACATTATACCATACTATTTATATACTCCAATAGTAGTATAATTAGAGTGCATGAAGATAAGGAGGATAAGGACAAAGTTGCTATCAAAGCTAAAAGAGGGCGAAGTAAGAGAATGGGACTGAAAGAACTGGAGAATAAGAGCATATATATATTAAGGGAAGCATACGCGGAGTTCGAGAACCCTGCGGTTCTGTGGAGCATGGGAAAAGACAGCACAACTGCTCTCGCGCTGTGTCGAAAAGCCTTCTTCGGCGAAATTCCGTTTCCTGTAATCCATATAGATACGGGTTACAAGTTCAAGCAGATGTATGAGTTCAGAGACAGAATTGCAGAAGAATGGGGATTGGATTTGATAATAGCGAAGAACGAAGAGGCGATGAAAGCGGGTATGGGACCAGAAAAAGGGAAATTAGAGTGCTGCACGAAATTAAAAACGGAAGCGCTAATGCAATGTCTCGATAAGCATGGGTTTGATGCGCTGCTTTTAGCGATAAGGAGGGATGAACACGGGATAAGAGCAAAGGAGCGCGTCTTTTCACCACGTGACGAAGCGTTCAGATGGAATTACCGCGACCAGCCGCTGGAGATGTGGGACCAATATCAAGCTCAAGGTAAAGGTCAAAGCGAAACTGATGAGACTCTCCACATCCACACGAGAGTGCATCCAATTCTGCACTGGCGTGAATTAGATGTCTGGGAATATATAAAGCAAGAGAAAGACATTCCAGTGAATCCAATGTATTTTGCCAACGATGGGAAGCGGTATCGCAGCTTAGGCTGTGAACCCTGCACTTCTCCAATTGATTCAAACGCAAAAACGATAGACGAAATAGTGGAAGAGCTGAGAACGACAAAGGTTGCAGAACGGTCTGGCAGGGCACAGGACAAGGAGAAGACGTTTATGATGCAGAAGCTGAGGGCGCTGGGGTATATGTAGAGAAAATGCAAAAATTAAAATGTAAAAATCAAAATGAGGGGGTTTAAAATAAGAAATGGGAACTGAGAAGGAAAGGTTTAAAGATGAGTTTAGGCAGCGAGTTTACAAATTTGCTCTGGATATTATCAGATATGTTGAGCAGTTGCCAAAAGAGCAGACTTCGAGGATTATTAGTGCCAGTTGTTACGGAGTGCAACCAGCATTGGTGCCAATGTAGTTGAAGCTCAAGGCGCTGCCTCGAGGAAGGATTATACTAACTTCTTCATTTTAACCTTTAACATTTGGTTTTTGAATTTAGAAGGAGGTAAAAAAGAATGATGAACGTGAATGTAGTGCTTGTGGGACATGTGGACCATGGCAAGTCCACACTAATAGGAAGACTGCTTTATGACAGCGAGAGCATAAAGGATGAGCGGGTCGAGGAGATACAGAAATTAGCAGAAGAATACAAACGCAGATTTGAATTCGCTTATTTTTTGGATTCGTTTGAGGACGAGCTAAAAGAGGAGAGGACAATAGACACGGTGAGTTTGATGTTTAAAAGCAAGCGGAACTACTACACGATAACGGACGTGCCGGGGCATAAGGAGTTCATAAAGAACATGCTCACAGGCGCTTCGCATGCGGACGTGGCGGTTCTGGTTGTGTCTGCGGAAGAAGGCGTGCAGGAGCAAACGAGGAGGCACATGTTCTTGCTTAAGATGCTTGGCATAAAACAGGTCTTTGTGGCTGTGAACAAGATGGACGCCGTGGAGTATAAAAAGGATAGGTTTGAAACGGTTAAGAGCCAGATAAGCGAGCTTTTAAATTCGTTTGGCTACGCTGCGAAAAAGATGCTGTTCATACCTGCATCGGCGATGGAAGGAGATAACATTTACCGCAGGAGCGAAGGGATGGAATGGTATGAAGGTCCAACGTTAATAGAGGCTTTGGATGGGGTGACGCAGGAAGGAAGAGAGAAACCACCGAGGTTTGTCGTTCAGGATGTATATGAGGTTAATGGAGAGAAGACAATTGCTGGGCGCGTGGAATCAGGAATGCTAAGAAGAGGAGATGAAATGGTCTTCGAGCCTTCGGGCGCCGAAGGGGAAATAGAAGAGATAAAAGTTTTTGGAGGAGAGTTAGAAGAAGCCAGGGCAGGGGATAGTATTGGTGTTATTATCAATTTTAATGATGAAGGAGTAAGAAGAGGAGATGTTGGGGGACTGATAGGGAATCCTCCAAAACCTACGAAGGAGTTTTTAGGAGAAGCTGTTTTGCTCGGTAAGGAATTGAAAAGAGGAGAAACTTTGGAGTTGAGATGTGGCACTGCAAAAGTGCGAAGTGAGATAAGGGAAATAAAAGAAAAGATAGATTCAGAGACCGGAGCGGTGATAGAGAGCAATCCAGAGGGAATAAATGAGCATGATGCAGCGACAATCGTTTTTGCTACGGAGCCGTTAGTCGTGGAGAAATTTGTAGATATTCCAGAGCTTGGCAGGTTCGTTCTGGTGAAAAACGGAAGGAATATAGGGGCGGGGGTGGTTCTGGATGCAACATCTTCTTTCTAACGTTAGAGGATTGGATTTGCAGGAAGGTGAGGATGTGGAGGTAGAGGTGAAGGGCAAACGGCGAAGGGCAAACGGCGAAGGGCAGAGGGCAAATGAGTAAGGGGGGCTTTAAAGAACTTAGGGTTTGGCAGAAAGGTAAAGAGCTTGCTGTTTACATCTATCAAATAACAAACATCCAGAAGGAAACGTTTAAAGAGATAGAGAAAGGATGTATAGAAATATCAACCATGCTTTCAAAATTGATAGCGGCACGGTCGAAAACCTTTCGCCCTTAGCCCTTAGCCTTCTCCCTTTCCCTAAAGACAAAATGAACACCGTCCAAAGAAATGCAAAAGGCGCGGCGACAAAGCTCCATACTATGCCAGGAGATAAAGGAATGTTCTTCGTATTAGGAATAGATGCGGCAACGTGGACAGTCATAACGCCGAATTTGAACGAGCTGAGGAATTTCAAGCGATTGATAGATATAGGCAAAAGCAAAACAATCACGTTGAAGGAGAAGCCAATATCTGCATCGGTCTGGTGCGGTATGTTCTCAGGTAAGCTTTTAGAGGAGCACAAACATGAAAGTTACGTTGTTAATGGCGAGATAGTGAAGCGAGAAGACATAAAAGTGGATTTTATATGGGATGTTTTAGAGCGAGAAGGTAAGAAAGTAAAGGCATTGAATGTGCCCTTCGTCGTGCCTCCCTATTCTTTCAATGTGGATTTCAAGCCTGTTGGTTTTGGATTGCCGACGAACGAAAAAGAATGGAATGAGGAGTTAGAGCGAGTCACAGAGGAGACGAAATTTCTGATGGATGAGAAACCGGATGTGCTCATTGCGGTTTATACCTGTTTGGACAGGATTCAGCACTTCCACTGGGGTGAGGATTACGTAGTTGAGTGGTATAAGCGCATGGATGATAAGATAGGAGAACTGATATTTGATTCGGGTTTCTTAGAGTGTGATAATAAACTAATTGTGATTTCAGACCATGGATTCTGCTCTTTTGGCGATGCGAAGGTGCAGACATTGCCGGAGTACACGAAAGAAGGGAAGTTGAAGGGCGACCATCATGAAGATGCTTTCCTGGTGACTGTGAATGTGGATTATGAGATAGAGCGACCGCAGGATGTGTTCTTTGCGATTAAGGAGGATTTTTACTGAGTTTTAGAGATGTTGAGTAAATGCCAGACGACGAATCGTATCTGAACGAATCGCTGCGAAAAATAGCAAAAGGCGCAGGCATTGTTCTCATAGGAACCATAATAGGCAGAGCATTTGGCTATGGCTCAAGACTGATCATTGCACGATTAGGTGCAAGCGATTATGGTCTGGTCGCACTCGGTTTCGCAGTGATGTCTATCGTAGCGACACTTTCAATGGTGGGGCTGCAAAGCGGTATTGTCCGGTACGTATCTTTCTACAAAGGAAAAGAAGACAAAGGAAGGATAAAAGGCACGATTATATCCGCACTGAAGATAACCATGCCTCTGAGTTTGTTCTTCGCAATTGTTCTGTTCTGGTATGCAGACTGGATTTCAATCCACGTTTTTCACGATGCTAACCTGATACCCATTCTAAGAATATTCGCCATTGGGGTTCCTTTCTTTGTTTTAGCTCAAAATTTGCTGTCTGCTACGGTTGGCTTTCAAGACATGAGGTATCGAGTTTACACAGAAAATATATTCCAGGAGCCTTTGAAATTGGCGGCAATTGTTGTTCTTCTCCTTTTAGGGTTAGGTGCTGCTGGTGCCGCATGGGGCTGGGTGCTTGCAATAATTGTTACAACATTCATAGCTTTTTACTTCCTCGAGAAGAGAGTGTTTCCTGTTTTCAAAACGAGAGTAAAAGCAGTCTTGATGGATAAGGAACTTTTCTCATTTTCGTTTCCTCTCCTATTTGCGGGCATTGCTGGTATTGTAATGGGCTGGACGGATACACTGATGTTAGGCTATTTCGCATCATCCACGGATGTGGGTATTTATAATGCAGCACTGCCAACTGCACAGTTGATACGGGCTATTCCGGGTGCTTTTGCCACTATATTCTTTCCGGTCATATCAGAGCTCTATGCAAGAGCCAAAATAGACGATTTGAGAAGTGCTTACAGCGCAGTTACAAAATGGATGTTCGCGCTTATCTTTCCGGTATTCCTGCTGGTAGTTCTTTTCCCTGAGCGGGTCATCAGTATCTTATTTGGTGCGGAGTATATTGCAGGAGCGACTGCTCTGTCTATCCTTATGTGTGGGTTTATGGTTTATGCGGTAATGGGTCCAGCCGGTGCGATCTTGCGAAGTTATGGAAGGACGAAAACCGTCATGGTGACGAATTACATAGGTGCAATATCCAACTTCGGGTTGAATTTTCTGCTAATACCGATTTATGGTATAAATGGTGCAGCAATTGCAACTGGATTATCACTTGCGCTCCTGTATAGTCTCAACTTCATGTTTGCTTATCGAGTGGCGAAGATACAGCCATTTCGATTGAGTTATTTGAAGATAATTCTTGCATCTTTGATTGCTGTTTTCGTTGTTTATCTGTTGACAAAATATGTTGTTGGAGTTTCAACGCTTGCTTTGATAGCAATGCTATTTGTGTTCCTTATACTCTATTCCGGCTTGCTTCTGTTTATGAAATCATTTGAAGATGAGGATTTGATGGTTATGCGCGCGATAGACCAGCGGTTGGGGACGAAGTCAGATTGGATAAGGAATGTCCTAAAGAGGTTTTTGTGATTTGACTCATACTTTTCCTGTTTTCTTCAGCCTTTTTATTCGCTCTTTGATTGTTTTCCTTTCGTTAACTTCTCTCTGATTTGTTTT
Organism: Methanosarcinales archaeon; assembly: GCA_025464585.1. Taxonomy (GTDB): domain Archaea; phylum Halobacteriota; class Syntropharchaeia; order Alkanophagales; family Methanospirareceae; genus QMVO01. The sequence continues at coordinate 3,870 of JAODGL010000159.1, read as the reverse complement.
TTCTTTCTCTATTATGAGCCAGGGAACTTCTACAATCGGAGGACGACGAGGCACCAATCCATGACCATATCTACCGTATTCACCGAGATACTCTCCATGATCTGCTGTAATGAGGATCCTGCCGGAGAGATACTCCAACAACTCAGACACAGATTCCAGTACCACTTCAAGATTCTCCTTATATGCGTTTCTTAAGCCTTTCAGTCCTTCATTATAGCCAATTGAATCGGGCTGAGAAAATGGTGAAACCCCCAATAAATTGCTAATCTTCCATCTTCCTTCTATACCAAAGATCTTCTGAATTATCTTTCCAATAGAAGCACGGACATTAATTGTTTCTTTTTCTGTCTTTCCATCAATAATCCTATTTGTTTTCCCTCTTCTTTCAGCATAATCCTCTGGAATGTAGTGTAATTACTAAATCATTCTCTTTTTCTCCACTTGGCTCAAATTTCTTAGTATCTATACCATTATAAATAACCCTTAAAATTTTCGGCTTTGTATATCTTAAAACTTCCTTCTTTGTAAACTTGGAAACCGCTAAAATAAAGTCGGCATGTTTCAATACAAATTTTGTGT
>JAODGL010000159.1:2914-3239 GCA_025464585.1 Methanosarcinales archaeon | reverse complement strand
CCAGCAATTACAATTGACTTCTTTCTAAAAATTTTAGAGAACAACACCGCCAGGAATGCATGCCCACCCGCAAACCATGAAAAAGATACATCGGATTTTAGAACTGCCACCATTATCCTAAATGCATCCCAAATTCTTCTGTAATTAACTTTTCTAACGTCAAAGTGCTTTGATAGTATCTCATAATCAGTTTTAACAAACGATGAAAAGGAATAGCATACAAAAGCAACTTTTATACGGTATCCTCTTTTCCTTGCTTTTTCCCACCACTTGGATAACATTCAATTACTCCTTTGTATATTCCAAAAAATCCTTATAATCCTTT
>JAODGL010000159.1:0-2705 GCA_025464585.1 Methanosarcinales archaeon | reverse complement strand
TTTTCATCAAAACAGATTTTAAACCGCTCAAATAATAGCGTCACCGTCTCTTCGTCGGTTGGCATGTAGGTTATATAAACCTCCTTTCCCGGGCATAATTTTCTCGCCTTTTCAAAGGCTTCATGCCCCGAACCACTTACAGCAACTACTCTATCGTCAACTATTGCCAGGTATTTCCCCGGATACTTCTCAGAGAGTTCCTGCGAATGCTTCAAGAGATATTCATGCGCTTCCATCTTTCTCATCCTTCTCTCCCTTTTTACCTTAACCAATCGCAATCCATTCACATATACGTCTTTTACCAATACATACTTTCTTTAGAAAGCAAGTTCACACACTCTCTCTTAAAGCTACGATATAATGCAAGAGCGATGCGAGTGCGTGTATGCATATCTTATTATTCTTTTAGATTTATCTCTGTCCCCTCTATCACTATCTTCTCACCGCCTTTGAATACCACGCAATTACCCCTTATCTCTTTCACTCTTATTATTACTTTATTCATACCTTACCTTATCCAATATAACTTTGACGATTCTTTCACTCGCACCCCCTTCCCCGAAAATATTCCTTTGCTCCCCTTCAGGCTCAAAATTATTCGCCATCTTCATAATCTTCTCTTTATCGCTTCCTGCTAACACGTTCCATCCATCTTCCACCGTCTCAACCCATTCTGTTGTATCCCTCAGAGTGATACATGGCACTTTAAAAATGTAAGCCTCCTTCTGAACACCTCCGAATCCGTCAGTATCTTCTTCGCATTCTTTTCCAGCATTAGCATATCTAAGTATCCAACTGGCTTTATGACCCTTATTTTCTTAATTATACTAAATTCTCTATCTCACAAAAGGCATTAACGATATTTCCTAAGTTGTTAAGATCGTCTGTATTTTCCGCTCTATGCAAAGTTGCCAAATAATAATCTTCTGGCTTTAAATCCAATTCATCCAGAATCTTTGATTCCCTCTCCGCAATCTTTATGTTCTCCTTTAAGGCATCAACCATAACATCTCCCGTAAGATATACTCCTTCAGTAATTCCTTCTTTCATCAGGTTCTCAACTGCTGTTCTCGTTGGACAAAATAATAAATCTGAACAATGGTCGGTTAAAATCCGATTTGTCTCTTCAGGCATTCTTCTATCATAACTTCTCAGACCTGCCTCGATATGAGCAACCTTTATGGGGCTCTGCCCCATGACCCCGCAAGCCCTGTAAGGGCTTATATGCAATTTACAGGCTGCCAGAGCGCCTGCAAGTGTTGTGTTGGTATCACCAAAAACGAGAACCAAATGGGGCATCTCTTTTATCAAGACGCGCTCAATTCTTTTTAGCATCTCTCCTGTTTGTTCCCCATGCGAACCGGAACCAACACCCAGATGATGATCCGGCTCTGGTATTCCCATCTCATCAAAAAATATCTTGTCCATCTCATAATCGTAATGCTGACCTGTGTGAATGACAATTTCTTCATACTTGTTTTTTCGCAATTCTTTTGAAACCGGAGCCAATTTTACGAAGTTCGGTCTCGCTCCAACAACAGATGCTATTTTCATTTTAATCTCCTATACAACTCTAATAGCCTCTCTTCCATCTTCTCCCAGTTATACTTCTCCTCCACCGCTCTCCTCCCGTTATCGCCCATCCTCTTCGCCTCGTCCGGATGCTTCAGCAAATAAACAATGGCATCTGCAATCTCATCCACATCCGTCGGGTCAACCAAAATGCCGCAATCCGCTTCTTTGATAACCCTGGATAGCTCAGGAAAGTTGCTTGCAACTACGGGCTTTGCACATGCCATATATTCAAATAGCTTCATGGATACTGCATGGATATATCGGGGAATCGGCTGATGAAGACTCAAACCGAGCGTTGAGCTATTTATATATTCCACTACTTTTGAATGAGAAACGTTACCTGTGAAAACAATATTTTTGGATGGATTCTCTTCTAAAAAATTCGTTATTTCGTTTTTGTTCAGCTCATCGGTAAAGTTACCCACACAGATTAATTTCGCATCTGCTCTGTTTGCTGCGTTTATCATCTGATAAAAACCACGGTCTCGTGAGAGCCCGCCAACATAAATAATCGCTTCCTTATCAATATCTAAGTCCTGAGGTTTGAATAACTCAAGCTTTGGGTAATTTGAGATTATATGGACACTATTATGAAGTTTCCGGTATTTCGAAGCTAAAATTCCATCCACCGTAATCACGACATCGGCAAACCTGATGAGTAAATTCTCTTCCATATATGCAAGAAATCTCACCATCGGTCTAACAAAATCGGGAAACAACGAATTCTCCGCTATTAAATATGGATAATGCTCATGTGCATCATAAATCAGTTTTTTTCCTCTCAAAACTTTTAAAATCGCACTTACAAAAAGAGAACCCGGTTCATGGCAATGAATAACATCACAATCCTGCTTCAATCCCGCTCTGAACACCCGCCACATCGTTATCGGATGCAAAAGCTTCATTCCTGCTTTTTTTACCGTGATGACTCTTATACCATCAACCTCCTTTTCTGTACTTTCCTCATCCGGTGCGATTAATACAACCTCATGCACCTTTGCGAGGCTCTTCGCCTCTTTGTGAAATACCCTGGTATCAAAGGGGGTGTGAACTGTTGTCAATATGCAAACTTTCATGTACCACCTATGGCGTTTATCCATTATTAAATTCCACTTCGCTTCTCTCATCTT
>JAODGL010000010.1 GCA_025464585.1 Methanosarcinales archaeon | reverse complement strand
GGAGAAGAGAAGAACAGGGTATCAAATATCGAGATAGTGATGGAGAAAGTACTGGGGAAATAAGTGCGATTTAGCAGTTTGTCCCTTTTTTATTTATTTTTTGGAGGTTTTGGTTATAAAACATTGGAGGAAAAAGAAAAATGGAACCAAAAGAACTGTTTGAATTTCTCGTGGAGTATTTTAGGCAGAACCCGAAAGAAGTCCCGGCAGTGTTCATCTGGGGACCGCAGGAAATAGATAAGAGCGCGATTGTGAAACAGGCGGTGCGGGAGGTGTATCAGATAAGTGCAGACATCAGCGAGGAATACTATGTAAAGCATATAATACTCAGTCCACTAATCGATGAATACGATTTTTGTAGCATTGCTGCATTGATGTTACCGCAAGAAGGCAGGGATGCGGAACGTGGTGTCGTATTTTTCGATGGACTCGTATCCGCACCGCCTGAGGTGCAGTATATAGTTTGCCAGATAATCCTAAATAGGTCGGCGGTAGGATATACACTGCCAGACGGTTGGTTTGCAATAGCAGCGGGTAACCGCCGTGCAACGGTGTATGAATTAAGAGTACCGTTAGCGAACCGGTTCATTCATTTCGAGCTGGAGGGAACAGAGGAAGTACTGGGGAAATAAGTGCGATTTTGCGTTTTGTCCCTTTTTTCTCTATTTTTTGGAGGTAAAAGAACATGGAAAAAGAAAATGTAAAAATATTATGGCTAAGCAGACATGAGATATTGCCTGTTCAAAGGAGAGAATTACAGCGAATTTTCGGTGAAGTCAAGGTTGATACCGACACTAATCCTTTCAGTGATGCCAGTGATATAATCGAGCGAAAAGAGCGAGGAGGCTACGATGAAATAGTAGTCGTAGCTCCACTATCAGTGATTGAGCAGCTCGTTAGGAGAGGCGTAAAACCTCTCTGGGCGGAGATGGAGGAAGTATCAGGTAAAATGTTCAATCTAGAGACAGACGTCTTGCTCGAATCATCAAGCAAGACAAGACATATGAGATTTCGGAGATTTCGGAGAATATCCGCAATAAAAATCGAGTTTGAAGATTTCTGACATCCTCACCTAAAGTTTTTTTATTTATTTTTTTGGAGGTAAAAGAAAATGGAATATATATTGAAATTGCGGGTAAAAAAAGAAGATCTGGAATCTGAGATTCACACCGGGTTACTGGAGGGATATCAAATAGATACTGAAGTCACAAAAGCACCGGGTGAACTTCAAATACCCGGACTCGATACGTTTGTCCTGGGGTTCAATGTACGGGACAAACAAACAGGTAATTGTTCTACTTATGTTGCAATAGGGTATGAAGATGCAACGGAGGCTAAATATCGGGTATTCGGATACCTGGAGAAATACTGCCCTAAGTGCAAAATTGGGCACTCCTTAAGTAATGCGGGCAAATTCTGCAAGGACTGCGGAACGAAGTTGCAGTACCGAATTTAATTTTTTCCCCCTTTTGGAGATGAAAATAACAATAGTTGGTAATAGCGTGGCTTTTATGGGCTATGTAATAGGAGCATACTTAGCAGCACTGACAGGAGCTGAGGACTGGCAGGCAATAATTGCAGGTGCTGCATTCGCATTTACCTTGCTCGCTGTCTGCCCGAAAACTATCGAGTGAATAAAAATGGGAAAAAGAAGTTAGGAGGAAAGAAAATGGGAACTTGGTATTTAATTGAAAATAATTCGCATGAAGTATTAACATTCAGCAGTAAGGAAAAGCTAAGGCAATATGCAATGCAAAAGAATCTGGAAATCAGAAAATCTCCAATAGATGAACATTGCTACTATACCGAAAGCGTTGAGATTCTGCCATGTGAAGAATATATTGACTGAATAGGAAAAATGTGCGAAGAAGAGATTAAGGAGTTTATAGGAGTGGTAGAATAAAAACACAGAAACGATTTATAAGAATTTACTACGAAGACGACAAAAAACAATCACTCATATTTTCTTTTTTGGAGGTGTTAAAAGATGCAAAAAGATTTAGGAAAAATTACTATACTAGGGACCAAGAAAGAAGTGGAAGAGGCAGTAAAAATATTAAAAACGGTTCCGGACTTAAATGAAATACCAGAAGCTGAAGCGAGGTTATATATACAGGATGCGATTGACAGCCACAACCTAAAAGCTACCATCATGTATGATGGTAACACAGTATGGAGCAGGAAGAGGATTTTAAGGAATTTACGAAGAATAATAAAAGCAGGCGTGCTGGGGTATGCTGGATATACTCCCATCGGCTCCATGTTGAGAATACCGTCTATGGAGCGGGGGAAGATGATTCTTTCAGATTACTTCTATAAATTTCTGTGTTTGCAGTGTGGTAGTATAGCACATTATAACAAGGCGGGATGGGTTGCCGAATATCATACAGTTGAGGATTTAAGAGACTTCTTTTTGGGGAATGAGTTAGGAAAAAGAGTATCTGAGTACATACCATCGTGGAAGACAGATGCGAAGAGAATAGTTGCAGATATAGAAAAAGAACTCAAAATAACCTGAGTAAACTCCCGGACTGGCTAACTGCATACCTGGTGGAACAGAAGTTATCGGGTTCACAGATAAGTGGATTTAAGTCCACCTAAGTGATCATTACCCGGCTTCTCGGTGCCGGCTTACCCCGCAGCTTCGCCCCGGTATCACTTTCGCTATCGCTGCTCACCACGAGCTCACCGACTGCCGATGCATTGCGTTCATCGACCTCTACTTTCATCGGTCTCATTGTTTATAATATAGACATAGGTATTTAACCAAGATTTAGGTATGGATGTGCATACGGTATCAGCATTCGTATTGGGATTGCGATATTTACATACACAAAAGGGTACATAAGACTATGGAAAATGGAACAGTTGCAAAGGCAATGTAAATGGCTATTTTTCTCTATTTTTGGAGGTTAAAGAACAAAAATGGAAGAAGGTAAAGAAGAAAAGAGTACAAAAGGGAAGGAGGAGATAGACAGAACTATGGAATTTGTCAGGAAGTTTGTTCTGTGCTTATTCCCTCGTATCAAGTATCGAACGCTATTTCCAAGGATAAAGACCGGGATATTGTTCCCGCGAGTACACTGTCTCAAGGAGCTTTACAGCGAATAGCGATGGTACGGCTAAATGGACGTTTGGAACAAACAGTGAGGGTAAGTGATTTGATACAGGATCCCAAGTGCCCCTTTTGCGGCGCTGAGCTGCCACCGGCATGGAAACATAAGAAGGTGAAGCGAGTGACGTGCACGCATTGCAATTCCAGGGTGAAGATAATACGAATGTGATATTTTTATGTGGAAAAAAAACAAAAAAAAACAAAAAATGATAGGAGGAAAAAATGGAAGAAGAAATAGACCTATTTAGATGCGAATGCGGTACGGAAGGACTATCCGTTGAATATGACAAGGAATACGAAGAGGTGTACATGGCGGTATGGTCTTTAGGTGGCGAGGAACGGTTACCATTCAAAGAAAGGTTACGGTACTGCTTTCGAATATTGACGAAAGGTAGACCCTATGCCGACCAAATAATCTTGAGCAAAAGAAC
>JAODGL010000078.1 GCA_025464585.1 Methanosarcinales archaeon | reverse complement strand
TAAAGACGAACAGTTCGACTTAATTATCTATGCCCCACCAACGGAATCTGGCGATTTGGTAAAGAATTTTGCTGAAAAAGTATCCGCCGAGTTAGGGATACCCATATCTCACGGATTGATTAAAAAATATGGTGAAGAGATTATAAAAATTATAAAAGAACAGGAGAGATAATAGTATGGAAATGATAGATTACCCCTACTGGATAACCCTGGCGCATCTTCCCAACTGGAAAACAGAGAGAATAAATAAGCTCCTTGAAGATATTGCTTATAACCACAACATTTCATTTGAAGAATTCTTTTCTTGCGATATAGCCACGCTGAAAGAGGATTTCACACTTTCCAAAAAAGAATCTGAAGACATCTTACGAGCAAGAGAGGAGCTACAAAATAACTCGCTTTTAGCAGAAGAACTTATTTCTGAGAGGGTTGAGTTAGTCTCTTTTGATTCCCCGGAATATCCCATGACATTAAGAAATAACCTGGGAACCAAATATTCTCCCCCTTTGCTATATGTTAAAGGGGACACAAAATTATTTTTTGAAGATAAAGTAGCGATTGTGGGTTCGAGAAATGTGAGTGAAAAGGGTGCTGAATTTGCCAGGCACATAGCCAGAAAATGCGCATCCGAAAATAAGGTTGTCATAAGTGGATACGCCAGAGGAGTGGACAGGATTGCGCTGGAAACAGCAATAGAAAATAACGGAATGGGGATTGTTGTCCTGCCCCAGGGAATAATGACCTTTAAAAGCGGATTCAAAAAGCTGTATAAATACATTATTGAAGGTCGTGTTCTCGTTGTCAGCACCTACCCGCCAAAAGCAGGTTGGTCAGTAGGTCTTGCAATGGGGAGAAATGTCTATCTTTATGGACTGGCTGAAGAAATTTATGTGGCTGAATCCAATAACAAGGGTGGCACATGGAATGGTGCAATTGATGGGCTTAGAAAAGGGAGAAAAATCTTTGTTCGGAAAGCAGCACATGAGGAAAGATGTGCTAATAACGAATTAATAGTTAAAGGTGCAATAGCAGTTGATGATCGTGGTAATGTAGTAAAAGAAAGGAGGGAGGATGATAAAGGGATAATTCAAAAAACATTACAGTTTGTTTGAAAAGTGGAGTATAAGAAGATGAAATTAGAGATTGATGGTAAAGGGGTGGAAGCAGAGAAAGGAAAGACCATCTTAGAAGTTGCGAAAGGCATTGGCATTGATATACCCACTTTATGTTATCACCCCGCATTAGAACCTTTTGGCGCTTGCAGGTTATGCTCGGTGGAGATAGAGAAACGAGGCAGGAAAAAGATTGTCACTGCCTGTAATTATCCAGTCGAAGATGGACTGACGGTAAACACTAAATCGCCGGAGGTTATCGAGATAAGAAAGATGCTCTTAGAGCTGCTGCTGGCGAGATGCCCCGCGGAGGGAAGGATACAAGGTCTGGCGCAGGAATACGGAGTTGTGAAACCGCGATTCAAACTGGAAGATGAGCGCTGTATTCTCTGCGGTTTGTGTACAAGGGTTTGTGAAGAATTGGTTGGCGTCTCTGCTATCAATGTTATAAGTCGTGGTGTGGAGCGGGCAGTTGGTACGCCGTACAAAGAGCTATCAGACGATTGCATAGGCTGTGGTTCGTGTGCGCTCGTATGCCCCACAGAAGCAATAAAGCGAGAGAAGAATATATATCCAACGACAGAGGAGGATATAAGGGAAATAGAAGATAAATACTTAGAGGGTGCGCGAGATGAAGAATTAGGAGTTTACTGCCTTTTAACCGCCGGTAAAGCATCTATGGATGGTCAAGACGGCGGAATGGTCACCTCTTTGCTTATCTCAGGCATAAAAAATAAGTTCTTTGATGCTGCGCTCGTTGTGCAGCGGAGAGAGGGTTATAAAGCAGAAGCAATTGTGGTTGAGGATGTGGATGGGATAAGCCATGCGAGCGGCACGAAATATTTACGTGTGCCGATGATGTCGAAACTTGAGTCGGCGTTAAGGGCAGGGAAGAGGAGAATTGCAGTTGTTGGTACTCCCTGTGAAGTCCGCGCGGTAAGGAAGTTACAACAGCAGTGGGATTTGGAACAAGAATTCCCCGGGACTGAGATTACCATATTGGGGCTATTCTGTTTTGAAAGTTTCGATTATGAAGGTTTAAAGGAAGAAACGAAGAGGAAATTTGGCATTGACCTTGATAAAGCAGAAAAGACGCAGATAACCAGGGGGAAATACATCGTTACGGCGGATGGGAAGGATTATTCATGCGATGTGAGTGAGTTTGAGAACGTGGTGAGAGAAGGATGTTCTTTCTGCGATGATTTCGTTTCCAGGCTTGCAGACATCTCCATCGGCTCAGTTGGGAGTCCTGATGGGTATTCCACGATGATTGTACGCTCTGAGAGGGGTAAAAAGCTTTTGGATGCGACTGAATTCATGCAGGGTGAGGTAGATAAGCTCGAGATAACAAAACTGATAAGGTTCAAGAAGAAAAGAGCGGATAGGAATTTTGCAAAGGTTCTGGAGGGAGTGGAGGCACAAGAAAATAAATTATTGACTAAAAAGTATCTTCGCCAGGGATCGCATTAATAATCTCCGCGACTTCGTCTTCCGTGAAGTTATGTGGTGCGATTTCCGATGCATTTTTTACACCCGCTTCAAGCGGCGGTGACGACGGCGCATGATAAAAGGAATATGCCACCGTTACCATCAGGATAGCAATGGCAATCAGAATGAATTTTTTGTTCATTATTTCAACAGTTTAGGTCTTTGGAAGATAGGTATATAAACCGCTAAACATCTCACCTACGTGGATAGCGCTTTATATATGACAATCAATGCCAGAAGGAAGATAAATATTGAAAGACCGAGTGGCGATGTAGAGCCGGACATTTTTGGCAGGGCTTATGAATACCTGTTGCGAAAGTTTGCGGAAGGTTCCGGGCAGAGTGCTGGTGATACACGCCACGTGAAGTGGCTAAGCGGCTTCATTCGGAACTGCTGGTTAAAAAACCGAAATACTTTTAAAGAAATACTTAGCTATACCGACCCGTTCTCACCTGAGAATGTCGTAGTGATTGCGACAGGACCTTTGACCGGCACGAAAAGTCCGAGCAGTGGCAGGCATGTCGTGGTCTCAAAGAGCCCTGCAACCGGTGGCATTAC
>JAODGL010000011.1 GCA_025464585.1 Methanosarcinales archaeon | reverse complement strand
CATGCAGAAGCAAACCAACCTTTTTATTATCCTTCCTCAAGCACCGGAGTCCCTGCTGGATTTGCCTCCTTCTGCCTATAAAACCCTTTTCGAGCACTTTCACCTGACTGTTCTCTAAGAATATATACTGAAGTTCCCTCAACTTTGGTCTTTTTTCCTGTCCTCTTTGAACTAAAGGGACGTTAAGAGGAGTGCCATCAGAGAAAAGGCGAAGCAGAGACCAATCCGCTGGATAATGCTTGAAAAGTTCACCGCGAGTTCTGAGTACTGCTTTGAGTATGTTTTCTCCTATGCTTAAACCGTAATAGAGCTTTTCAGCAGCGCAGCGTGCACCCTTATCCGATACTGGCAGCCCCCAGCCGAGAACAGTAGAAACATGCCCTGCAACGAGCCCATGCGCAAAAGACATAGCTGCAACATGTTCTGGCGCCTCTCCAGTCCGGCAGCCAGAAAGGAATGTTAGTCCTGGCAAGTTCAAATTGAGTTTTTCCCACAGTTGCGCCGGTGTAACCCGCACAGGCAAACCCTCTTCATCCTCCATCCAGAAAAATGGGTTGCCCCTCTCATCAATATCCGCATGTCCTGTGATATGAACTACATCATATCTATTCGTTGCAAGCCACTCGCCAAGTCCCTCCAGCGACCCCGTATCTTCTACGTCTATCTCCACCGATAAATCCGTGGTGACTTCAAAGATTGTGTCCTCTTCCTTCTCAAACTCAAGCACGGGATAAACATGAAGAGGCGAGCATGCCATGAACAATATTTTTAGAGGACGATTCTCAGGTTCTGGCTTCCTTTTCCTACCCCAATCCGAAACTCGCCGTATAAGATGTATCCTTGAAGGAACAAGGAAATCACTGTGGTAAAGCAATTCAAAAGGTAAGCTCGATGCAGGACCCTCAGCTCTCAATATCACCTGGAGTTGTTCACCATAATCCTCCGCTTCTTTAAGCGCTCTTATCAATGTCTGTCTATCGCCATTAAGAATGGCAAAAAGCCGCTCCCCTATTTGTCGTGATAAATCCACCGATTGATTCCACCTGAAATCTCGGCTCTGTTCTGCCAGCCGGTAAATCTCATCTAAATTAACAGGACTTGTATCCGAACTGCCATCTGGCAATATTCTGGTAAGAGACAGTTCTTCTCTGCCTTTCTCCTCTGCATATTTAAATATTGCCTGATAAACTACATCCATACTAACTCTTTATTTCTGTTCTATTTACTCTTCTTTCTCATGCCTTTTGGCTTTGGTTTTGAAATCCTTTTTATCCTATCTCTCTGATATTCCCGTATCCTTCCACTCAAAGGATGGTCTGGCTCTATTTTTAGATGCGTTAACGAAACAACAAATACTTCCCTGTTCTCCTCGATTATAGAGCAAACTATACCACCCATCTCCCCGGAATCAAACACTTTAGTTATTTTTAATTCCGTCCTGGTATCAACGTTCTTCCCTTGCTTTTGAAGGAGTTTACATAATTCGGGACTCGCGTAAGCAGGGATAGGCAAGTACTGCTTCATTTCTTTAAGTAACTCTTTTGTTCTTTCCATTATAGTTGATTATAGTATAAGAGCAATTATAAATAGGGTGTCTTAAATGAGCGAAGCATACAAGGTAGAATGCATAAGATGCGGTGCACGCTTCTCAAAGGAAGACATAGTGTATACATGCAGGAAATGCGATGGCTTGTTAGATATAAAATACGATTATTCAGAGATAGATGTGGAGCGAGTGGTCGAAGCGAAAGGGGAAGGCGTGTGGAAATATCGTGTTTTACTCCCTTTCGATGAAGATACAAAACCTGTAACGATAAACGAGGGCAACACACCTCTGTACAGGTGCGATAGACTTGCGAAATCCATCGGCATTACGAATTTATGGGTGAAACACGAAGGACTGAACCCTTCCGGGTCGTTTAAAGACCGTGGAATGACCGTTGGAGTAACGAAAGCGGTGGAATTGGGTGTGAAAGGCGTAGCATGTGCATCCACGGGCAATACTTCCGCATCACTCGCGATTTTCGCGGCAAAAGCCGGCATTCCTTGCTACGTTATACTGCCAAAGGGAAAAGTAGCATTGGGGAAAGTAGCACAGGCGATGATGCACGGTGCAAAGATACTCTCGCTACGAGGTAACTTTGACGATGCTCTGCGGATAGTGCGGGTATTGTGCGAGGAAGAGAAACTTTATTTATTGAATTCCGTGAATCCATATCGGTTGGAAGGTCAGAAGACAATCGCGTTTGAGGTTCTGGAAAAACTTGAGTGGGAAGTCCCTGATAGAGTGATTCTGCCAGTTGGGAATGCAGGTAACATAAGTGCGATTTTTAAAGGGTTCTCGGAATTGAAAACGCTGGGGATTACCGATTCCATACCAAAAATGACAGGTATTCAAGCAGAGGGTGCGAAGCCAGTAGTGAATGCATTTAAAGAAGGCAAAGAGGAGATAATACCGGAAGATAAACCAGAAACCATCGCATCTGCGATAAGAATAGGAAATCCCGTGAATGCCGCAAAGGCACTGTTTGCGATTAGAGACTCAGGTGGCGTTGCAGAATCGGTGACAGACGTGGAGATAACGGAAGCGCAGCTTGAATTGGCAAGGTTGGAGGGCATCGGTGTAGAGCCTGCGAGTGCGGCGTCTATCGCTGGGCTGAAGAAACTGGTCGAGATTGGCGAGATAGAAATGGAGGAGAGGATTGTATGTATTACTACGGGGCATTTATTGAAAGACCCGGAACGCGTGATAGAGATATGCGAAACGCCAAAAGAGGTGGATGCAGATGTGGATGCGGTGAGGAAGATGATGATTTGAAAGTGAGATGAAACACTCATTAATAGTCGGATTTAGTTTCGGCTTAACCTCGGGGATAATCACAACACTTGGGCTAATGGTAGGTTTACATTCTGGCACTCATTCAAAGCTTGTGGTTATTGGTGGAGTATTAACAATAGCAATAGCAGACGCATTCTCAGACGCATTAGGTATCCATATTTCTGAAGAGTCAGAGAATAAGCACAGTACAAAGGAGATATGGGAATCCACAATCGCTACTTTTTTCTCTAAATTTGCTTTTGCATTAACATTTATCGTTCCTGTTCTGTTGTTTCAACTCTCAACTGCGATTATTGTAAGTGTAGTCTGGGGTTTATCCCTGTTAGGTCTTTTTAGCTTTTATATTGCTAAAGCGCAAAAGGTAAAACCCTGGAAAGTGGTCATAGAACACCTGGTTATTGCATTGATAGTTATAATTATAACACATTATGCTGGTGAATGGATATCATCGGCTTTTGGTTGTTAGCTGGATGTCCAAAAAAATTATGTAATCCTTTTAAATAAAAATACTTGTAAAATGAT
>JAODGL010000033.1 GCA_025464585.1 Methanosarcinales archaeon | reverse complement strand
TTGATCTGCTACATCTTCAGGTATGGCGAGTATATCTTCAATTACCTCAGAATCTAAGTTTTGGTAGTGTTCCCTTACCATATTAAAACTCTAAATATTTTATCGTAACATGCCCGTAATTAGGAGGAATTATGACTTTCTCTCCTTTCTTTGCCTTTACCACTACTACGTCGGTTATTTTCTCCGTACCTCTTTCCTCTTCCATACGCTGCAACAGGTAATGCGCTTCACCTTCCAATACTTCATATACTTCAGGATAGGTTATCCTTGAACCCGGTAGAAAGGGATGATAGTGCCAGGCAGTTTTAACAAATTCTAAACCGAGCTTATTCGGAGGGATAATGGTGATATCGTATCTTAGTCCTTTCTCATCCATTTTCCTCGCGTCTTCCTTATTCTTCGATACTTCCCTGAACATGAAGTACAGTTCCATATCCATGTTTGCGTGCTTTAAAAAGCTCTTATCAAACACGACCTCCTTCATCTCTTCCAATTTCCGCACCACGGGGAAAAATGTTCTTTCTCCGAACTTCAATTTATTCCATGCTGCTTTTATTTTCATCAGCCATTTAACCCTGCATTAGGAATAGAAAAACTGAGTAAACCACTATTAAAATAGCTATTGAGCCGTAGAACCAACCCAAGGTTATAGAAAACATAATCCTGAACCTTGACTGAACTTCATCTTTAAATCGGTAAGCATTCAGATCAAACAAATATTCGTCTGTCTTCAGTCGGTTCTTGATGACCCAGTCATACAGCTTTCTGTACATCCGTTCCTGCCATAAAAAGTATGCATCTAAGAACCAGAAGACCAATAAAGGGACAAAGGCAATCCAAACTTGATACTCAGGCCCTTTTAACAGTAAAGCTACGACCACAAGCGTTATAGCCCACCCTTTTATCATAAATGAATTGAAAGCCATTCGCTTTATAATCTCTTGGATTATGTCAATCTCTTTTAGCATATATTCCTTCAGGCTTTCCTTTTCTTCCATCCGCATCACACCCCTCTTTAGCTTTATTCCTATCTTGTCCTTTACATTTAGTTATTAACAATGGTTATAAAAAAACTAAAATAAAGACGGATAAGAATGAGCTCAATTTTGAAACAGGGAATACTTAAAACGCTACCGCTTTTTCTGTTGCTCCTGCTCTCGGCATCCTTCTTCTCGCCCCATGCATCCCTTGTTTCAGCACTATTTTTCACTCTTTTCGTCCCGGGCTACGTAATAGTTGAATATTACTTCAAACACCTTGATATACAGGAGAAACTGCTGTTATACATGCTCCTCAGTGTACTGATTTCCACACATCTTATTTACTTTCTCTCGCTTGCTTTTGGCTATTCCCAGCATACAATTCTAATTGCTTTTTGACAGGCTCTAACTGGCAAGACACACCAATGCACTACGAAATAATCGAGAGCATAAATAATGGGAACTTTCCACCACAAATGCCTTACTACGCGGGCGTTGACATGTTTTACCATTACTTCGTTGATTTTCACACTGCGATTTTAGAAAAAGCTTTTGGCGCGTTCTTACCGCGCTTGATTGTCTTTACAAATGCAATTTTTGTGTTCCTCTTTGCGCTCTCGCTTTACGTTCTCGCTTCGTACCTGAAGAATGAAAGAGCAGGCGTTTACACCGTATTGCTTGGAACGCTTGGTGCTGGCTTTTCTTATTCGCTGGGCTTCTCCGCTCTCTTCGCCGGACAGTTTGAACTCACTACAAACTATGCGTTTGAATACGGTAAATTCTTCACGATACCTCCAATTTTCGATAATCTGTTACAGCAGCGTCCTCAGCTCATGGGACTCCCAACGCTCACTACTGCGGCTTATTTCTTCTACAAAGGTTCACGTTCGCACTCGCGCGAAGGTAAACGAGAGATAGCGTTGGCAGGCTTGTTAGCAGGTCTTTTGTTCCCCTTTCACATGTTCGCTTCCTTTTCCGCACTCCTCCTGTTCTCTTTGAATTTCTTACAGAAGCTCTTAAGCACTCGTCCGGAGAGCAACCGCAATTATGAACTTTATTTCCTTGTTTTCTTCCTCCCCATTCTCTTACCCTTCTTAATTCAGATGTTGGCAGGGAACGCCCAAAGTACAGGTTTTATTGGATTAAAACCACCCTGGGCTTTTTATTTTGTAAAAGACGGACCTATTAAGTTTTACCTTGCAAATTTGGGCTTGCCTTTTTTTCTCGCGCTCTCTTCTCTCTTCAAGAAATCCGTGCATTCACACGGTTTCTTTCTCTATTCATGGTTGTTCTTGATGCTTGCACTTCCGAACTTCGTCTCGTTTACACCAAATGTTTGGGATATGTATAAATTCTTTCACTATGCGTGGATCGCAATTGCACTCGCTGGTGGGTCTTTTCTCGCCGATTTTACGTTTACGAATATAAGTAAAAGTTCAAGGCTTCGTAAGGTTTTAGCTGCAGCTGTAATCACGCTGTTACTCGTGTTTTCTATTTTCACTTCCGTTTTAGTGGCAACCTGGAACTTATCCACGAACTATTCTTGTGCTGATGTCGGAGAATATGAGACTGGACTCTGGGTACGAAAAAACATACCGGAGAGAGCAGTATTCTTAACCTGGTGCTCCGTTCATGCGCCGGTGAGCATGATCGGCGGAAGACTGCGGGTGCTTGGCTATGTAAATTGGGCTTACGGGCATGGATTTGATATTTGGGAGCGTGCTGAAGATATAAAACGTGCGTATAGGGGGGATATCTCGGAAACACTTAACGTGCTGCAGAAATATGATGCGAGCTACGTGTATGTTGGAAAAGAAGAACTGAAAAACGCACCCGGGTGTCTCAAGAAGTTTGAAGACTGCAAGCAGCTTGAGAAGGTTTACGAATGCCCCTCAGGGAAAAACCATATTTTTAAATTGAAAGCAGGTTGTTGATAAACTCCAGACTCTCTATCCCTCCTTCTATTGTGTATAATTCCATCACCATTATCCCTTCATACTCATAATCATTAATCCTGTTTAACACCTTCTTCCAATCCAGATTGCCTTTTCCCAATGGCAAATGCAGGTCATCTGCTCCGAAGTTATCACTTGCATGTAGATGTATTATCTCCATATCCTCTGCCTTAATATTTAAAAATCCATCCAGCGTTCGTGTCGTATTCGCGTGTGCAACGTCGAGACATAACCCGAGATTGTCCATATTCACACCCCGTACTATTTGAATGAGTTCAGCGGGATACCTTCCCAGCATCATATTTACAGAAATCAAATTCTCTACTGCTATTCGCAATCCACGTTCCGCAGCAAATTCACACAGTCTCGTTAGACCTTCAATCGCGCTCTGAATCGCCTTTTCCCGCGTTTGCACTGACAATGGCGACAAAATACCCGGGTGCACCACGCAGATATCATCAATGAACTCGTATGCGTTCTCGATACTCTCTTTTATCTGTCTTATGCTCTCTTCCCATATCCCTTTGTTTACACTCGCAATGTTTATATCCGAGAGGGGTGCGTGTAAGGAAAGAACAAGATTCGTTGTTTCGTATATTTCCTTTACCCTCGCTTTAAATTCTCCCTCCACTTTCTGCAGCCCTTCGCCTATTATTTCCCAGCCCTGAAAACCTGTATCTTCTAACCTGTACATCCACTCCACCGGGTTGCTGGTTGCATCTACGCACGAAAAGCTTATTTTTGCTTTCATAACACTTTTTCTTTTTAACAAAAAGAAAAAATATAAGTTTCTTTGATCAAACTTTCTTTCTAAGAAAGTTTGATTAGTAGTCTTCAAGAGAAAGAATGAGCTCGACTATCTCTTTTATTTTTTCTTCCATGCCTTTAAAATCCTTTAAAAAGTCCAATCTTGTTATCACGTTGCTAACACTGACATTCGCATCGTTAAAGTCGCTCAGTGCTATCTTCGGTAAGTCACTGCTCTTGAACCCCTCAACAAGCACGAAATCAACACCTGATTTCGCCATTTCTTCTTTCAATTCCGTCAAATTCTTACCTCTACAAATTTTTACCGTTTTTTCCCCTGAAGCTCCTATCACAACTTCCGCACCGGCATTAAAGAAACGGTCTGTATCTTTTGACACATCCAACTCATGTGCGTGTTTTATGCATCCCACTTTACCGTATCGCTTCAGATATACAATCAAATACTCAATAAGCGATGTTTTCCCTGACTTCTTCTCGCCTATTATGGATACAACTTTCATGCCTTTTCCCGCAATTTTTTACAGCCTATATCAACCCCAATTCTTTTAACACATCCAGAACCGGTGGTAAATTCCACAGCCATTCCACTTTAATCCAAAAACCATTTATGATTTCCGACCGATAGATTCCACGCTCATCTTCTACTCGCCTCTCATATCTGCCTTCTTTCAAAACAAAGAAATCAGCCCTCTCCAGTTCAGGGTCTATTATCCAGTATTCTTTCACACCGCCAATCTCGTATTCTGCAAATTTTTCGCCCCTATCCCGCAACAGGCTTTCCTCAGAGACGATTTCAATGGAGAGGTCCGCTGGACCATTGAGATAAGTCCTTTTGAGCATCCCTTGATTTTCTTTTCTTACGAAAATTATATCTGGTTCTCTTCCCGGCAAATCACGCCCGGTCTTCATCTGGAACGGTGCAGGGCGTATAACTCCCAACTTTTTCGCCTCTACATAAATTCGCAACAATGAGGTGAGCCAGCCTGCAAGGTCTTGATGCATATCCGACGCCGGCGAATACCTCTCTATTTTACCATCTACCCATTCCGCTAAGGTATCCTCATCGCAAAAATCCAAAAAATCTTCGTAACTTATGTATTCTCCTTTTTCTTTCACACCTTCTACCTCCTTCATTTCCGCCTTATTAATATTAAAAATAATAAAATCACATCTAATTTATAATTTGTAAAAGCATAATAAGTACAGTCCATTATAGAAAAATACAATGGCAGTAGAAGCACTTAAGTTAATAAGAGAAGGAGAAGAGGAAGGTAGAAAGATAATAGAAGAGGCAAAGGAAAGTGCCGCGAAACTAATAAGAGACGCGGAGGAAGAGGCAAATAGAATAAAAGAACAGGCACGTGAGGATGCAAAGCGCTTAGCGGTCCAGATTTCAGATAAGTATGCAAAGAAAGGCGAGGAAGAAGAGAGGGCGATAATGGAAAAAACCAGGGCAGAAGTTGAGAAGCTGAAATCAATCGCGGAATCGAATCTCGACCCTGCTGTAAACCTCGTGTTAGAAAAAATTTTAGGACTTGCTTAACCTTTTAAAGAAAGGTTTGGGGTGATTCGTTTGGGCGCGACAGAAATAGTAAAGAGGATAAAAGACGAAGCGATTTCTGAGCGGGAGAAGATAATTAGCGTAGCAAAGCAGAATGCAGATGAACTGGTCAAAGAAGCGACAGCTCAGGTAGAGCTTCAAAAGAAGCGCGTTATTGAAGCGGAGGAAAGAAAAGGTGTTGAGGAACTCGAGCGAATAGTTAGAGCTGCTCGATTAAATGCGAGGAAGCTAAGATGGACTGCGGAAGAAGAGATGATAGCGAAAGCGTTAGAGGAAGCAATGAAGAGGATAAAAGAAGTAAAAACGAGTGGTTTCAAGGGAAGCTCGTATTCTGATATCCTCGCTGGTTTGATACGGGATGCGGCGCTGAGTATAATCGCAGGGAGTAGTACAAGTAGCGGTAGCGAATTGGAAGTGATGCTCAGTGAGGAGGATGCCTCCTTTGTGACGCCGGAGATGCTAAAAGATATAGCTGACGAGATAAATGTTCGTTTATCACTATCTCATGAAAGGATAAAGTCCGCAGGAGGTGTCATTGTGAGGGGCAAAGGAGGAAAGGTAGAGGTGAATAATGCTTTTGAGCAGCGTCTGGCACGTTTCTCCTCCAGTTTAAGGGAGGAGATAGTAAAAACTCTTTTCTTTTTGTAATCAATATAGTATTATGTTAAATATAGGAGGAAGAAATGGGCTTTACTTATGTTGAAGTTACGGTATATAACCCTGCTGATTTGAGCAAGTGGAGAAAAGTTGAACTTTTAGTAGATAGTGGTGTGCTCTTCACTGCCATACCTCGAGATTTGCTTGAAGGACTTGGGCTCAGAGCCGTAGCGAGAAGAAAGTTGAGAGTTTTTGGTGGGGATATTATAGAGAGAGAGATGAGCGGCGCAGTAGTGGAATATGAAGGTAAGCGAGCGGTGGTACCAGTTATTTTTGGCGACCCTGAAGACATTTCAGTGCTTGGCGCTACTGCTCTGGAATCCTTGGGCTATCAATTGGACCCGGTAACGAAAGAATTGAAGCCGATAGAATTATTAATGTTATCTTGATGGCTTAATGGAGGAGAAAAATGATTGCCGTAATTGGGGACCCTGAGACCGCAATGGGTTTCAGGCTCGCGGGTGTAAAGGATGTATATGAGTATGAACATGACTTAGAGGATGAAGGAGCAGTTGCTCGCACGTTAGATAAATTGGCAAAAGAGGAATTTGCCATTATAATCATAAACGAAAGATTTGCAGCCGAAGCCAGGAACAGAGGGAAGATAAGAGAGATAAACGCGAAAAAACGCGGCGTAATACCCATTATCGTTGAAGTACCGGATAAGAAAGGACCCATGGCGAAGGAGATTGATGAGATAGGACGGCTAATAAAACGTGCAGTGGGAGTTGCTGTTAAGTGAACCTTTTGTAAAGTGCAAAAGTCAAATACAATTACGTCTCATCCATTACCGTATCGAAATTTATCTTCTTATCCCATCCCGCACGCTCAAACGCATTCATGAAATTGATGCCAATAATCTTCGGTTTTTTCCTTCCAGATATATCTTCAATCAAACGAATGACATCATCTGCCGAGCATCCAAACTTTGGCATCGCTAATCCACCCAGTACTACCACCACATCAGGATCCATGGGGTCGCCCTTTTCATCTACAACGCTATACCCTATGTTTTCTATCTTTTTTATCTTCCTTGCTTCATTCGCATCTGCTCCCGGTAAATATAACATATCAAAACCTCTATCTCTCACCGAATAAGCGAGCAATTCGATAAACGGCGTGCATACTGATACCGAACCTGTAAAAACCAACTTAGACCCTTCTTTTATGTCTGCTACACTATTTCTGAACGTTCCCGTGAAGTTTACTATCCCGTCTCTCTTTTCCTTTTTTCCCCCGGGCATCGCATTTGTGTTTATGTCCTCGATTACCCTGGAGAAGATATGGATCACAGGATTTAATTTCTTACATTCATTTATAAGTTCAAATAGCGCTTTTTTCACTCTTGCATTATCTATTATATCCAGGTTTTCAGAGAGCAATGCAATCATCGGTTGTATGTTATCCACGAAAAAACGTGTCGAAAACTTACCAAAAGCATCGGTTAAAGAGGTATTAACATAATAACGCTTTTCTCCGCCCATATAGGTTTCATTAATCATATGCGTCATTTTCAGCTTTCGCAAGCTCAGGCTGACCAATCCGCTGCTGTAGCCCGTGCCTTCTTCTATCTCCTTCTTCGATATGGGGCAGGACTTGAACAGTATGCAGCTCCAGACGCGCACCACCGATTCTCCTAAGTCACCTTGCTTCCCTATTTCCGCTAACGCGTCCAGCAATTCTTGCCTTACAATTGCAGCGTCACTCAATTTTTCCCTTCACCTTTTTATCGTACATAAAGTAAGATTTTCTTCTATTTAAATATAAAAATTTATACGAACTCACTTAATTTTGACGGTTTGCCCACGAAATGTCTAATTCTTCAGTTTCGTTTTGCAATAAGGACAGAACTTCCATGATGCAGAAATGATGAATTCACACTTAGGACATTTTGTTATCCCGATGTCCGAGCCACAATAAGGGCATGCCTTCCAGTTTTGATCCACATCTCTACCACAATTGGGGCATTTGTAAACGCTGCCCTGTTGATTAGCTATACCTGCTCTTGCTAAATACTCTTTAACTCGTTCATCAATCTCTTCCTTCGGTAGCGGCTTCACGAGTACCTGTTTAATGCTCAAGGCAGGATATGCTTTCATATATGCCTCTTTTAGCCGGTTTACCGTTGCTCGCATATAAGCACCATCATAGGGAAGCCGGTGTCCAAGCATCTCTTCCACATAGTCTGAAGGGACACCCTGATCTCTAAGGATAGTGGAGAAAGAGGCACGTAATGCATGTATTCCCGCAGTGTTTATTGTTCTCCCTTTTTCTTCTTCACTTATTAGTCCTGCCTTTAGTGCTGCTGCTTGCATAGCTCTATTTATGCCACCTTCATAAGCTCTCACACGCTCCTTTCTACGGCGGTTAGATTCTGATATGAAGAGAGGAGAATCGTTTTTTATGTCCTCTGGAGACAGATATCTTGACCCCTTTCTTCTAAGCTTGATATAACATCGTAAGGTATCAACTGCGTCTTCGCCTAAGAAGGTATAGTATTCTATCCCCTCCTTTTCTCTCATGAGATGTAAAGTAAGAGGCACCTCGCCTTTCTCTAAACCCTCAGCCACATCTCCATAGTTCAGCGAGATAAGTTCTTTCATTCCCAACCCAGCCTGGAACGCGCAGAGGATGATCGCCCTATCACGTAATCGCTCACAAACATCTATCATCCGCTTTACATCTCGTGCTGATAGGAACTTTCTGAAGTTCTCTTTCAGTTTCCTCGGTGTTGGTAAGTGTAAATTGCCTATGGGAATATCGTTCTCCTTATAGAATATCCTTACATCTTCTATAACCCGACCTGCTGATCGTGGTGCCAGCCCTCGTTCTCCTTTTCTCTTTCCTCCCTTTTCGGGTATTACATAGTCAGTCCTGAGCCAGTCATAAAACTCTTTTAACTTATGCTCTGTTTTCTTCACGCCTATTCTTTTCGCTTCCTCTATCAGTTCCCCCGGACTTAGCTCTCTCCAGTTGCAGTATAGCTTTATCAGTCGTGAGCGGTTTTCCCTGATTTTCTCTCCTCTTCCTATGAGAGTTAACTTTACCTCTTTGATTTCGCTAAAAGCTTTATTGTCGATTTCGAGATATGCCTTTGCTCCTATCCTTTCCCCCTCCGTCGTTTTTGCATTCAACTTTCTTCATCAAATATAAAAACCTGCCTATATAAAAAGGATTGGATAAACAATGCCGCGATGCAACAATGCTGGGACGACATGAAGCGAGGGATTGTTTTAGGACTGGACGATGCGCACGGACTGTTAGAAGCGAGATTGGGTAAAGAGGTTACGCCGGACACGATAAGCCACTACCTGGAAGTGCTGAACCACGCGCTG
>JAODGL010000106.1 GCA_025464585.1 Methanosarcinales archaeon | reverse complement strand
TTGCATTTCATCAAATCTGAACCTTTTATGATGCCCGAAGTCCACGATTACGCCTAACGTTTTGCGTGTTTGCGAAGTGCCGAAGGCATTTGAGTGAGCAAAGCGAACCGCAAACACGCTGTTAGGCGACGTTGCAATCTTCATTTTATCAGTATCCACAACGAATATATAAAAAGCAACAAATAAGGGACAGCAAGTATGATGGGAACATATTGTTCAACACGAGTCAATTGTAAATATGTTTTTGCTTCTTTTCCTTCCACTAATATTTCCCATTCTCTATCATAGCAACTGAATGGTAAGTCTTGTTCCATTTCGTGAATGACCTTGAATTTCCCTGAATTAAGCTGTCTATAAGAACGAATGTTTATATTCCATAAGATACACAATCCCAAGCCCAAAATGCCTATAATCATAAATACAACAGTTTGGAATCCATCTAATATGTTCCTACCAACGGCGATAGAGAGCAAAGCAAGAAGTACTGATAGAAGCGAAATATAAAACCTATTCGTCCGCTCCCTTCTATCGCTTATTCTGTCTGCCATTTCAACATACAACTTATATTGCTCTAACAAATGCTCCTTAAATTGCTTACCATATTCTTCCCTATTCACAAAGAGTGCCTCCTTATTGCATTTACAATGGAATCTGTATTCCACCCAACTATTTCATCAGCATTTTCAGCAACAATTTGAGAGGTCCTCCTTTGAGCCCAAGGCCTTATCGCAATAATAGGCTTAGGATACTGAAACTCGGTTTTTGCTATGCGTATCTCCCTATCAATCCAAGTGCTATAAGTCGCATAAACTCCTGCTAGAATCAGCACAATATGACATGGAGTCATTTGTCTTTTTATAGCTTCATATAGTTCGCGAGAAGTGGGCGCATTATGGATTGGATCATCTCTTGGGACAGAGTAATCGCTGAAACTAAAATACGGTCTTTCCTTAAGGAGTGCTATGAGTTTCTCATAAGCATCGCTGTAACTCCAGGAATGGCTTATAAAAAGATTATATGTCTTCATTGTTTATTTCACCTCCTTTTTTCTTAAAGGCAATGTCGCCTAACGTATTCGGGCTATACGAAGTTCCGCCTTTGGCGGAATTTGGGCGAGTGAAACGAGCCGTATAGCCCGTGTTATATGACCCGAACGAAGTGAGGGCAAGGTTGCGGAGCAATCACAGAGTTCCACTGCTCGTTTATTTTTTATTACTAATTCTTGTGTCCCATACATTAAACCAAGACCATTTATGACATTTTGGACATCGCATATATCTTTTCTTCCCCCATCTTATACTTGTAAAAGAGGCGAAGGGAACCCATTTATACACAAATTCGTGGCCACACTTTGGGCATTTTAATTCGCTTTTCATACTTTTCCTCCTGATAAGTTATTGATACACAAACTTTTTGATTTCAAGAGCAGTGGAATTTCATATAACGTCACGAGCGTATCTGAAGTTTTTGCGGGGTGAAACGGAGCAAAAATTTGGGTGGAGCGAAGCGTAGCCAGATACGCTCTGTTATCGGAAGTGCGCTTTCTCATTTTTATCCCTTTATCCCATATTTTTTCCTTATACCCTGCAAATCCCTCTTCTCAGCCTCTGGGTCTTCACTATATCTTTTACTTAACTTATCCCGAATCTCTCTCATCATCCTTACCGCATCAAATTTTTTATCTCTCATAAAGAAAGCACCTCTCTTGGACTCCTTATTTCTAATAGTGGATATCCATATTTAAGGTTTACAGAATTATAAAGTCTGATCTTGGTTAAATTCACTATATGTCTGATGTCAAATCAGAAATTACAATGACTTTTAAACCAAATCTGAACTCTTCTATTAGTTTGTTAGACCATTCCTCGAACTCAGCATCAAAACATCCTCATACACTTTTATCATTATGCCGTTACCCTTTCCTTAAGCGCATTTCCGATAACGTAGTATATCCGAACTGGGTTCGTATATACATCCCTATGGGTGCATTACCTACTTTTTATCAGAGGGTATAGGGGCTATTTAAATTTTTCGATTTTTATGTAATTGCAGGTATTTCAAGGGCAACATCTTCATTCAAGCATCTGGTGAATGGATGCGGAGTTAGGATAGAGAGATTGTTTGCTGACTCAGAGTTCTCTTCTCGCGAGAATGTGCAATTATGTGCGAAGAAGGGGATAAAGGGAGCAATAAAGCCGCAGAAGAATGCAACACAGAGAGCAAAGGGTTGCCCGGCATGGAGCGAGAATGTAAGGAGATTCCAGGAACTTGGTTACGAGGGATGGGCGAAGGAAACAGGCTACTTCAGGAAGAGATTCAGCGAGGAGCACATATTCGGGATGCTTATAACCAAATACGGCGATGAAGTGATGTCACGCACACCTGAGATGTCAGCAAAAGACATCCTGCCCCGGCTGATCCTCCATAATCTGCATTTCTTCCTTTACCATCAAGCGCTCTCACAAAAGGAACATGTATAAGTCCTGACAGGACGGGAAGGGGTCAGGAGGCGAAAGTAGCCTCATGGCTGCCAAGTGACCCCTCCTCTATTGATTAACTCATAAGCATTTATATTTTTTCTACAAGTTCCAAAGATATCGAAGATTTAAAAGGATTATTGAAGTGGATGCAAGGGAAAGGTTTTGTGATTAAAGATCCCAAAAATAGATATATTTTGGTCTAAACATCCCCTAACTCATCTCACGAACGGCGAAAACAGTATTCCATCACGTTTCATCACTTCTATTATATCCTCAGCCTTCTCCCTTCATTCTTCTTCCACCTTTTCTATGCGTTCTTCTAAAATTTTTACCCCCTCTTCCATTCCCTCTAATTTTTTAATTTGCTCTGGTGGTTGATAGGGTTGTGGCTGTACATGCACATATACCTGCAAATTTTGTGAAAGCTGGTTCACATTGACACTCAAATTGTGAAGTTCATTTCTTATCTCCTTCTGCCCTTTTTCCATTGATCGCTTGATTAAAAAAATAAGGAGCCCGATAAGCGGGCCTACAATACTGGTTATTATTGCCGCTACAACTTTCAGCAGCTCAGGGTCTATACCATAACCCATTCCCTCTTCGGCTCCTCCTCACTTTCTAATATGATTTTCTTCTTCTTCTTCTTCGCTTCCAATTTCACCTGATAGAAGTTTATAGCTCGCCTTACCAGTTCCGCTTTTGTAACTCCTTCCTCTTTCGCCATATCCTCCAGCGCACCAACCGCTTCAGGTGGAAATCTTATGGTGTATTGCTTCTTTTCTTCCTCCTTTTTCGCCATCTTTTTTACCCCTTTTTAGTTATAATTTTTGCATCATTTTATATATTATTTTGATGTAATAAAAAGTTTTCCGATTTTTTTCAATATCCTTAGAGAACTTGGGAAAGCTACGGCAGAGGAAATATATCAAAGAATAAATCTAAACGGAAACTTTAGAACTTTTTTCAAAGACATTGAGGATTTAAAAGGTTTGTTAAGGTGGCTACAACGAAACTATCGAGTGATTAAAGATCCCAAAAATAGATATATTTGGATCTAAATATCCTTTCACCTCACAAATTTAATCACACCACTTCCCGGCGCAAACAGTATCCCATCTCGCTTCATCACCTCTATTATCTCCTCAGCCTTTTCTCTTTCCATCCCCTCCTCCTCTGCGAGGTCAAGCACCTCTTCTATCGGCACTTCATCCCCGTATTCCTTCTCCAACTCCTTTATTATCTCCCTTACAGACCTTGCTCGGTCCCGCCGTGTTTTAGTTGTACCAACGGTTATCCAATCAGTATCCAGCTTGCCTGTTTCCGGATCAACAAAAACACGTTTCAAACAGTATGTAACCACGTTAATTACACGTTCAGCATCCTCAGCCGTTATTTTATCACTTAGCCTGGCTCGTGCTCTCGCCTCACCCAACCTGATTAACGCTTCTAACTGCCGTGCCGTTACGGGAACAGGTGCATCTTCGTCTTCATATCCCTGCCTGCGAAGCCCGATATAGAAATCCAGG
>JAODGL010000086.1:6648-10221 GCA_025464585.1 Methanosarcinales archaeon | reverse complement strand
GAAATGAGCTCTTTCACCGTGAGGGAATATCTCAACATCTACGAGGAGTTTAAAGGAGGCGATGGTAATGAAAAGTAATTTATATGTACATACAAAATATGAAAATATAGAGGCAATATACCTTTATCCCATTTGGGAATTTTTTGGGATTTTATGTTCCTTTATTCCGAAACTGCTGCGCAGGAAATCGAAGTTCTCTTTCCTGAGTGTGGTGGACCAATAGACCCAAGAAAGGATTATTTTAACCTTCCTTCGTTCCTTGTGATTTCAAAACTTTCGTAAACTCTTTCAAGGGAACAAGTTCTTCTTTATCCAAATCTAAACCAAAGAACTCAACTTTATACCCTGCTTTTCTCCAATATCTCTTGAAACTCGAAAATAGGGATAGATTTCTCAAGATATCTAAATTTTTGAGCACAAAATATATTTTCTCTCCTTCGTCGTATTTTTTGATTTTCTTCGTTAAATGGCCTCTTACATTTCCCCTGCCGAAAAGAGTTTCTATCTCGTAATTCTTGCCTTCCTCTTCAATACGCACATCTTCTCCTCTGTTTGCTTCCAACTCAGGAATTACCTTCTTCCCATGCTTCTTCCATTCATATATCCAGACAAAAGCCTTCATTACTGAATGTAAAGAGCTCGCATCTTCATCGCCATCGGGAGAAGATGCAACTAACCGGTCCCAATTATATTTTAATTCATCAGGTGCTTCGGAATAATTGAGATATTTTCTAATTAATTCCTCTTCTAAATTCTCAGCCGATTTTTTAAATTCCTCACCAAAGCTTTCTGCCTGAACAGGAGATTTTTTACCTCTAACAATTTTCAGAAGTTCATCTCTAATTTCTTCCCGTTCAATTTCTGGTGGTGGACTGACGGTGATTATGCCAGCAGAGAGTTCCTCACTTCTTCTAATTTCAGCCTCTAATTTTAAAGGTTCGGGGCTTACCAGTATTAAAAATCCCATATCTTGCGAGAAAAAACCTTTTAAAATCTGTATAAGGTCTTTAGAACTTTCTTCGACCTTCTTGACAACAATTATTCTTCTCTCAACCAGCGATTCAAATTCATGCCTCAACTCTTCGATGGTCTCCCGGTAAATTGGCGTTGGCTTACCGCCGATTTTCTCCCTGAAAATATCCCTGCATAAGATGGCTATGAGTTCCTCGTATTTTTCATTTGTCTCTTTTACGATAATACAAACAGGTTTTCCTCCAGAAATTCTCCCTGCTCCTTTTCCCAATAAAAACTCGAAGAAGTTCAGAATTCTTTCTTCCTTTGTTTCTTCTCCTCTTCCTGCCTCTCCCCTCGACTTAAGAACCTTTTCTTTCACTTTAACACCTGAAAGCTTTTTCACTCCTATTCCCGGCACGAACACCTGTCTTTTAGGAACACTCATTTCTGGCAATTCCAAATTAAAATTCGTCTCTTGAACTTTAAATTCGTCAAAATGTTTTGTCCTAAGATCAGGCACTGCCAAATTGACAACTTTCTTCTCCGTGCTTGGAATCATAATGTTGAACGCAAGAATTTTTCTGCTCACATCTTTAAACGGTTTTGTTTCAATACTTGTCTTCGGCATTTCTCGTTTTATTGTTTTTATTGCCGGTATTTCTGTGAAGAACGTTTTTATCTTTGCTTTTATCTCTTTGATTTCTTTAGGTTGAAGGGATGGTATTTTAGAAACGATTATTTCCGGGAATACTTTATTGAATCCACCTTCACGCATTTTTAGCTCTTTAAATTTAAACTCTTTGGGCTGGAGAAAAGACATTTTAAAGACAATCTGCTTTTTGGCTATTTTATATAGCTCTCTAATTTCTGACTTTTCTACTGGAAATACTACTTCTTGCTTCTTTCCTTCAGATTGTTCCTCTTCTTCTCTTTCCCTTTCTTTCTTAAATCTTCTTTCTCCCCTTCTCTTTAGCTCTACTTCTTGCATAATGAACCACTTTAAATTTAAAGATTATACCTTTGTTTCATAGCGTCCCATCTTTCTTTTTTCAGTTCCTAAATTTTCCCTAATCTTTTCCATACACCTTTTCCGAAGAAGACCCTTACTCAAGAATATATCTCCAACCTTTGTCTCATTATCAACCGCTGCCATGTATCGCTCAGCCTTGATATTCCCAACAGCGGATGCAAAAGCTTTCGTTTCACTTCTACCATTTTACCTCCATTTTGTTTTTCTCTTACCACGCCAACTTTTCTTTTTAGCTCTCTTTAGCTTTCACTCAAAAACGGTTTGAACCTAAATATTTTTTATAATTTCCACCCGACTTTTTTTAATATAATCCGGATTTGGAGTACAAACATCAGGACGACCAGGAATAGGATAATGAGTAGGGCTATAATAACTCCCATAGTTTATCTCCACCATTCCTACAAATAATAACGAGCTAACCTCATCGAGAAAATCAAAGACGTTAGAATCTCTTTTCAGTAATCCCGGAGAAGAAGAATCTACGATTTTACTATCCTTCTGTTCTATTCTAAGCATATAAGAGTCTCTTGACATCTCATCATAACCTCTCACAAATTCGTAAGGTATTGATGCGATACTTTCCTTTGCACTTGTGAGGAAATCCTGTTTTAAGTCCGTAATCCCGTCAAAATATTGTGATAGGGTATCTTTTAACTCCTTATTCATCTTCCATATATATTCATACAATTCTCTAATCTTGTAACCCAGCGAATATGACGAAAAACTCCAAATAGTGTAATGTTCCGCTTTTATATCTTCTACATCAGGAATGGCTTTCTCTGTTAATCCAAGCAATTCTCTTACTTCATCAAATTTCCCCAAAAGCCACGGAAAAGCCGTATTAAAATATCTTTCCGTTATCGTCCGTATATTTAAAACGAATAGCGTGTATTTATTGTAATTTGGAGTAATCTTAGCACACTTATTATAAAAATCCTCGATCAATCTGACGACTTCTTCTGGATTTTCTGGATTTCTCAATAGCTCATCATAATTAATTTCGCTTCGATTAACGTCCACAACTGATATTCGTTCCGTCTTTACGCTATCTATCACTTCTTTCATTTTACTGATGATGCCCGTGACAAAATCGTGAAATGGTGAGCTGGAAACCATCCCGGTTGGCACCTTTACACTGAATGAAACGCCAAAGAAATCATTATAGAACTTCGCAACACTTCTATCCAAGTAATTTCCTTCTTCATCCACGCCGCCCAGTAAGATTATCTTTAATGCTTCGTTGTTTTCTATTTTTTCCAGTGGCTTCTTATCAATATGCTCCCGCAAGTAGTTCCAGTATTCATCTAACGTATTTGCTGCCTCTCTCAGCGGGACAATGTAATCCTCTACAAACTTTTTCCATTCTTCCTTATCGGAATAATCAATTTCGTTCATTGGTACCACCCATACTCACTTCTTCTTTCTCTATTAATAAATACCTTTTTACCTTCTTTGATTGGTCTCCATAGATACACCTTCCTTAATGGCTCCAGCCATCATTCCCGTTCCAATTCCCCCATCATCTCCTCCATCGAATATATCCTCGCTTCTTCTTTCCCGCTAATCCATTCAATAGCTTTTAATGCACC
>JAODGL010000086.1:0-6480 GCA_025464585.1 Methanosarcinales archaeon | reverse complement strand
GCATCTTTCTTATGCGAGTGATGCATCTCTATAATCTCCACGTGATACTGATATGCTTGAAGATGTCTTGCCGCCTCGGCAATCAATTTCCAGAAGACATTCACACCGATAGAGAAGTTAGGAGAGATAATGGCTGGAACATTGCCCTTTATAGCGTTATCCATCTCTTTTAACTGCTCCTCCGAAAATCCTGTGGTGCCAACCACGAGCTTTACCTTATTCCGTGATGCGAGTTTAACATTTTCAACCGCTGCCGTGGCATTCGTGAAATCCACGAATACATCCGGCTTAACTTCCTTTAGTACGGACTCCATCGCATCAGGACTCGATATTCTTATTCCCCGCTCTATCTCTTCTCCCACATTACTCGGGTCAAAACCAGCTACCAATTCCATATTATCGGCTTCTAACACGCTTTTCACTACCTGACTACCCATTCTCCCTTTTGCTCCCGCAACCGCTACTTTTATTACCATGATTCTGATTATTTATGTTATGAACCTTAAAAATTAAGTTTGCTGTTTCTTCTTATTAATAACCCACAATTGGTTGTGACTGGATGTTTTTTGGGTGTTTTTAGGCGATGCTTTTTTTCACTTTTGCTTTACTCTAATCAACTCTATAATGAAATAGAGAAATAAGACGAGGGGGAAAGTACACAAAAGCCAAAATATGTCTAATTTTACTGTTTTTATTGTTATTAGCCCATGCGATTTCCCACCGCAATGCAGAAACTACCAGCACAAGCAGAAACACAGCAGACCAGAGAAGTAATTTTTCCAACATTGCATCTTTTTCCCCTTTTTCCTCCTTTTATTGCTACTTCTATCATCCATCCATACATACATAAAAGTTTTTCGCTTTTTCTTTTTCTTTTTCTGCGGTCGTTCCAAAGGCATGCTCATCTGGATTTGGAGCCTGGACAATGGTTGCCTCAGCTCCGTTCTCCGATTTAATGGTTAAGCTCTCTTCCACATTTATCCCGGTATATGCGCCATCCCTTACGATAATCATATCCCCAGCAGAAGCATTATCAACTGCCCATTGGATCTTTACGAAGTCATCAGTTGCGCTCACAACCCCACTCGCACAAACGAACAGAGCACATGCAATCGCAAATAAACACAAGGTTTATCTTCTTCATACTCCAACTTCCACTCTTCGACGCCTTATCCCGGCAAGCATACCTTCCAAAGAGAAACTAAAATCCTTCAGTTCCACAACCTTTGATGCATCCAATATCTCTATTTCAAGCACTTTACCGTCCTCTGCGTAATGAGCGATCAATCCTTCCACGACATCTACCGAATCAACCGGTTTACCTCCCCTTAGCTTCAACAATAGAACATCCGCATCAGGCGAATATTTTATCTGCATACGTTCCACCTCCTTTATAATACCGTTCTGCATAGGGAAAATACACAGTTATGACAACAGGATTCCCATCTTCGTCATATTCATAAACAGCCCGGATTAAATGCTCACCCTCCATTTTGTGGGCTATGTATCTGCTACGATGTCCGATAACAACCTCTTCAGGATATATCCCTTTTCTTCGATTTTGATTATATCACGCATACAACTTTATAGCAGGTATCCAGTCATAATAAACCCTCCCGTTTACATCTGTGAATGAAGTGCAGTTTATCCAGCCATTTGCGGTCAGTAGAGCATTCATATGGTGGATCTGCGGATATGAGCCTGTGCGTATGGTGTAGTTGTATGTTTTGCCTGCCTCAAGGGTGAAAGACCTGCTAAATGTTACGTTATGCCAGTCTCCACCGTAGCTTCCCCAGGTTCCACTTACATCTATCCCATTTCCCCATATCCTGACGTATTCGGTATGCCCTCCAGTTCCAACGCATGGATAAGTATAAAGTTTGCTAACAATTATGTCAGCATTTGGTGTGATGGTTCCATTATGCGTGCCTGATATGCTTGGATATGTTCCCTCCCCGGTATCAAAGATGTTCCCTAATTCTGAGATTGTTATTACTTTAGAAGTGGAATTTTTCGCATCATCGTCATCTGTTACAGTTAAATTCATAGTATAATCGTTTGCTGATGAATAAGAATGAGTTATTATCTTTTCAGTTGTGTTCGTTATGTTCCCATCTCCGAATTCCCATTCATAAGAGATAATTTTACCATCAGGATCAGTGGATGAAGAGGCATCGAAGATTATCTCCTCGCTGACTACGGGGTTTTGTGGTGAGTATGTGAAGGATGCAATTGGTGGTTGGTTTATCGTCCCAGCAGTGATAAAATTGTATTCAGAGCTCACTGCCGAATTCCCACTCAGGTCAGTGCTTTTCACAACGAAATAATATTTTGTTCCTGGCGAGAGATTGCTCAATGAAACTGAGTGATTCTTCACGAATAATTCGTCGTATTCTTGCTTTGTGTAAACTCCTGAGGATGTTCCGTATTCAACAAGACTATCTGCGAATTCATCAGTGTCCCATTTTATGGTTGCAGAATTCTCTTTTATGTTTGTTATGGTTATATTCGAGATTACTGGTGGGTTACTGTCATTTATGAGATTTCTCGGGTATGACATATCCTTAGAGAGCTCTGATTCCGCAAGGTGGATGAAAAGTTCACTTACAGGATACGGAATTGTATCAATACTTACACCTGTGAGATCTTTTCTAAACTCTGCTTCAGTATTCAGTGTGAAGAGATTCTCTAAAGGTATGGGCAAAGTGGGAATATTCACCTGCATCAAATCCTTGCTGAATGATGAATCTGCATTAACAATGAAAATGTTTTTAAGTGGGACTGGATTGGTGGGTATACTTACACCTGATAGATTCGGATTGAAGGTGGCTTCCGCACCTGTGATGTTGATGGAACTCGCTGAAACCATGTTTGGTAGAATTAAAATGAAAAGTAGGGCAGAAGCAATGTTATAACTTATTTTCATTTCCTACCTCCCCATTACTTGACCTACAATATAAATTATGGAGCTCTGTAGATTAGAACTGTTGCTACGCCTGCTGAACCACCAACACTACCATATGCATCATAGGATATTTCTATCTTATGTAGCTTTCCAGTTGTAATCCTTGAACCATAGGAACCAAATGCTCTTCTCCAACACCTATAACACCCAGGGAGATCACTGACCGTCGCTCCATCTACCTTCAATTTTGAATCATCGAGGTCATAGGCATAGTGATAGTAAGATGTTTCGTAAAGCGTGTAGTTCGCAGGGATTTCTAACTGTACTAAATTTGTCCCATCTGATGCTCTCGTTCTTACGAATATCATCATACTATTTGCGTTTGGATACCTGAAGTCATAGTATTTTATTTTTGTTGGCGTAATTCCAACGCCGGCTGCATCGCCTGCTTCATATAAAGCATCCGCGAGGATCGTTGTTATCACACCAATCGCTGGATTATTCGCATCATTCCCAGTCCACTGCATTATCTTTGCAGCAGGCTCATCCGATTTGAGGTAAGCGACAATCCATCCGTCAATGTCTGCATACACATGCACATCTATGTCTCCGCCCCAATCGGAAATGGGAGTTATGCCGATGATGTAGTTATCTCCAACCTCCTCAACTTCAGAGAAAATCGTTTTCAATTTCTCAAGGTCTATTGTTTGAGATGTGTTTATGTAAGCTGAAATTCCGGCTTCATATTCGGGGAATGCGCCTCCGCCTCCACCTGCTGCTCTTGCAGTTGATATGAAAGAAGGCACCACAAGCGAGATAACACCCTTTTCTCCACTTTCGTCTATCCCTTTTCTCATATCCGCCGAGCTATATATCGCCACGCTACTTGCGACCATCACTATGGCAAACAAGATTGCCAATGCCTTCAACCCAACTTTATTTCTCATTTATATCACATCACTCCTTACGGGATTCCTTTGTAGAAATAGCTACCTATCTCTTTAAAAGCTTTTCGGTTTTTTTCTTTTTGTGAGCTTATAGAATAATATTTATTAGGCGATAGTGATAGCAAAAATTTATGGTGAAGTATACGACATATAAAGCAATAGATTAACGGAGGATTTTCTGGAAGATCGGATAATGGCAGATATCCAGTCAATTTCAGGAAAGCAGAGAAGAGATTTGGTTGAAGTGGAAAAGAGATTTGCAATGCTGGAACAGGTTTTGCAGGATGTTCATGTTCTACTTTAACGTTGTGAGTTGTGTTATTAGGACAGGTCGTCTTTCTATATCCGGAACCCCATACTCCCCCTTCATTTTGATTTTTCATGACCTTAATACAGTTTTTCACCTGCTCTTCTTTTCCTACTATCAATTTATCGCTAATTGCTACTGCCAAGTCATAATCGCCAAGCCAGAGTTCCACACCTCTATATTCATCTTTATCGAAACCTTGAGACCTTAACTCATCCCTAACATCTTCTAAATCGAATTTGCCCCAGATAATTGCTATTTCTTCTTCGATTGCCTTACTAAAAATTGGGAAATTATGAGATTTTTTCATACACTTTCTCCTTATGTCCTGTTTTATCTATTAGAGAGTTTTCTCTGCATTCGCAGGCATAAACTGCCAGAACCAACAAGGCTCGCACATCTCTGCGCGAACAAACTGAAGAGAGATGAAATTCGCAGGCTCTCTACACGATAATGACCGCGCTAAGGCGGTATATGAGCTGATAGGTGTGCCCCTTGATGCCAATGCCAGACTGAAAGGTGCGCGTGATGCGCCGGATGCGATAAGAGCCGCATCACACAGGCTTGAAACCTTCCTGTGGCGTGATAAGCTCGAACTCTCTGACCTGCTATACTATGACGCCGGCGACCTTGATGGGCTCTCGCATCTGGACCTGGATACACGCAGGAGGCGGATATTCATCGGTGGTGACCATTCCATCACATATCCGCTATTCAAATATTATTTTGAGCGTCATGCACTGACGAAACTGATTGTTATTGATGCACATGCCGACTTCCGTGAGACGTATATGGGCAACAGGTACTCCAATGCCTGTGTGATGCGTCGTGTGGCGGAGTTAGCGGGTTTTGAGAATGTGATAGAGGTAGGTATCCGTTCAGCCTCGTGGGACGAGTACGAATTCATGAAAGAAGTTTGGTCTTGCCACGCACAAGCAAGGAGTTCGCTATCGTTAGGATGAACTCCAGGTATTGTTCGCCACAAAACATCACGCCTTCTCTACCTATGGGAACATCCATACGCTCCGTGCTCAATATCTTCACCATCACACGCTCACCGGTTATACTCTTTATACCGCTATACTTGAATCCCGCAGTAATTGCGAGCGTAAGTAGCGTTCTCGCACAATCTATATCTGCATATGATACATGCAGCACAGGCGATTGCGCCATCAGCCACAGGTATCCACTGCGATGGCGTGCTCTCCACTCCGCTATTGCTGCCAGTATCTCGGCTTTATCCACTTCAAAATGCCACTTACCGACGAATTCCGCAGCCCGTTTCGCTCCTATACACGGGATACTCAGCAAAACGATTCTACCAGAGCAACTGCTCGTTGTGTAATAATTATCATGGCTGTTAAGCAACATTAAAAGCTCCACCATGTCATCATCCGCACCATGCGTATGCAATCGTGCGAGTGCTCTCTTTTCGCCATCTCGAATGTCATGGTGCGTGAAAAAGATTTTTCCCTCCATAGTTTTAGAAAAGCAAATTCAACCTTTAAGGTCAATTAAATTTATTTCTTTTGATATACTTGCTTTCTTTCTAAGAAAGGTTTGTTTGCTTATGCTACGAATAACATTTTTAGGAACCGGGGGTTCGACACCCACGCCGAACAGGAATCCATCGGCAATAGCGGTAAATCGCGAAGGGGAACTGATGCTATTTGATTGTGGAGAGGGAACGCAGCGGCAGATGATGCGCGCAAAGACTGGAATGACGATAAATTCTATTTTTATCACACATTTCCATGCCGACCATGTGCTCGGTATTCCGGGTCTGTTACAGACGATGGCGTTGCAGGGTAGGAAAGAGCCGCTGGCGATATACGGTCCGAGACACGTGGATAGATTCCTGTTCCATCTCCTCTCCTTAGGTTACGCGGGAAGGAGTTTTGAGGTAAAAGCGATAGAACTGAGACCCGGGGATGTAGTAAGAAGAGCAGGGTACAGGATAAGAGCGATAAAAACGGTGCACAACGTAGTAAGCATAGGATATGTATTAGAAGAAGATAAGCGACCCGGAAGGTTTAATAGAGAAAGAGCGGTAGAACTCGGCATCAAACCCGGTCCTTTATTCTCTAAACTTCAATCAGGGCATTCTATTTCGGTAAATGGGAAAGAGATAAGACCTGAGCAGGTCTTGGGTCCTCCGAGACCGGGCAGGAAAATTGTATATACCGGTGATACAAGACCCTGCGAAAGCGTGATAGAAGCGAGCAAGGACGCT
This sequence comes from Methanosarcinales archaeon, assembly GCA_025464585.1. Lineage (GTDB taxonomy): Archaea > Halobacteriota > Syntropharchaeia > Alkanophagales > Methanospirareceae > QMVO01. Next base: position 88 of record JAODGL010000086.1, on the reverse strand, counting down.
GACTTATTGATACATGATGGCACTTTGTCAGAGGAAACGAAAGAATATGCGATTGATTACATGACTTCAACTGCCTTAGAAGCTGCGG
>JAODGL010000012.1 GCA_025464585.1 Methanosarcinales archaeon | reverse complement strand
AGAGTTGGGAATTATTGCGGATGTAGAAACGGCACTTACATCTTCCCACAAATTCACTTCAATAATTGAGGTAACCGCATGAAGAAACTCCCGGTTGTTTCTTCAAACGATGGGGGTCAAAGCATTGAAAAGTGTAAGAAGAAGTGAACAACTAAACACCAGACACAAGCGTAGCAATGCCAACCGCTCCCGCATGCTGCGAATAAGGTGGTACAATTATCTCAACGCCGAGCATATCCTCAAATTCTCGCTTCACTCCCTCTACCAATGACACACCACCAACAAAAATAACCGGTGGTCTAACTTCCATCTCCTGTATCTGATTCTCATATACCTGTTCAGCAACTGAGCGGCATGCAGCCGCAGCTACATCTTCCCTTTTTACTCCGGAAGCGAGAGCAACGACAAGGCTTTGTATGCCAAATACCATGCAATAGCTCTGCAACTCAAACTCCTTCTCCCCTTTCTTTACCTTCGACTTCATCGCAAGCTGCCCCAGCTTTGAGATGTCCACATCCAACCTGTGAGCCGCCACTTCCAGGAACCTACCAGACGAGCCACCGCAAATACCGCCCAAATTAAACGTATTTGCTATCCCATCTCGCATCAAGATCAGCTTATTGTTCATCCCACCTACGTCTATCACCGTTGCATCGCCTTTGTGTCGTTTAGAAAGCAAAGCAGCTCCTTTTGATACTACACTCACTTCCTCTAAACTTAAGTCCGCCTTTACGTGTTCACTTACGAGTTTTCGCCCGTGTCCAGTTACGCCAATGGCATCTACCTCCTTTTCTGAAATCCCTGCTTCTTTTAACGCCGCCTCTATCGCATCATCCGCACTTTTTATCGGGTCTGTCGTTGGCAGCCATCCTTCCCCTACTATTTCATCATCGCGCATTACCACTGCCTTTGTAGTAGAGGAGCCGGAATCAACACCAATTGTTATCCCTTCTTGCTTCTCACGCATCAGAAGCGTCTTCCTTGCTATCAGCGTCTTCAGCGCCTCTAATCGCGAGAATATCTCTATCTCCTTTGGCTTCTCCACGTTTGAATACAAAATAATCGGTATATCTGTTTTCTCATGCAGATACCTCCTTATCGTGTCTTTTACAATCGTTCCTTCTGAGCATTTGAAGCAGGTGAGAAGCAAAGCGCCTTTTATCGTCGGGTCATCTAACATAGATACTGCTCTCGCTATCATCATGTTTAGAGAAGGGCTTTCCGCTTCAAATCCAATCTCTTTACATGCCAGCTCCACTTTCGATAACTCCATCTCCGGAAATACTAATTCGATACCTACCTGCTCCGCGATCTCGTTCAGCATCCACTGAATCCCACTGTATTCTGTCCCACAAGAAATCTGCGCAACTTTCGTCATTTTTATTTTATCCCTTCTTCTCTTCCCTCGATAACCGCTCTAAAAACTCCGTTATCTCTGATACCATCTCTTCCATCCTTTCCCCACCTTCATACTTCACTTCCAACGTCGGTATCTCTCGCTTTCTTATCAAGAACTTGAAGAATTCATCTGCGACGGCACAGCCCATACAGCCAAAAGTGGGAGGTGCATCACTCAGTATTATCGATGCTTCTGCTTTCTCCAGCAGCGGAGCGAGCAGCCCTATTCTCCCTTTTAATCCCGCAGGTTCTTCTACTGAAACATATCTCAACGCCCTTTTCAGGTCCTCCTCGGTGATATTTATTGGTGGTGCGTCTATTTCCGCATCCCTTACATGTTTGCTTATTTCCTTCATCAATACCACTGCTTCATGTCCCCCTCTTTCCACCAAATCAGACAATATCATGCTATTTGGCGGATATACCAGTACTTTCATTTTATATCTTCCTCCTCCTCGTTTCTGTAATATATCTTAATTTAACTTAAAATATGTAAAAAGTTATCTATTTTTACTAAATCTACAATCTTCAAATCCGCATGGAAAATGATAAACCTTCCCTTTTTCCTTTCTCTTCAATAAGAAAAGGGCAAAGGGAGTTCATGGAAGATGTAAAACACGCCGTCGAGGGTGGGAATATACTCATTGCTCATGCACCTACCGGGATAGGAAAAACAGTCGCTGTTCTCGTCCCTGCTTTGGAATACGCAGTCGAGAACGGAAAAACGGTTTTTTTCCTCACTTCCAAGCGCAGTCAGCACAAAATCGCAATTGATACGCTCAGATTGATAAAGGGGCATGCGAAACTCAATTTCGTGGCTGTTGATGTTACTTCAAAGCAGTCTATGTGCCCAAGAGCGACATCCATATACCAGGATTATTACTCACTATTCAACGAATTTTGCAAGTCCGAGCAGAAGAACAAGCGATGTCGCTATTTCATGAAACGCGATGATGAAGCGTTGCAGCGGATAAAAGAGGAGATAATGCACGTGGAGGAGCTATGCCGCTGGTGTACAGGAAGAGGAGTGTGTCCTTATAAGGCGGCTTTAGAGATTGCAGGGAGTGCTGACGTGCTCGTCTGCGATTATAATTATCTCTTCTCCGCGGACATCACGGAGAGGGTGTTGGAGAAAATAGAAAGAGGGTTGGAGGACCTCATAGTAATCGTTGACGAGGCTCATAACCTCCCGGACCGTATAAGGAACAATCTCAGCAGTGAATTGCGTATGAGCATCGTGACCGGTGCAACACGGGGTATCAGGTATATAGACCGCGAGATGCAGGGCAATCTGATGGAATTGGAGAGGATATTCACGAAATTGGCTATGGAAGCGAGAAGGAACAAAAAGCAAGAGATGAACGTGGATAAAGGTTTTCTGGTTGAAGAGATAGAGAAGGTGCTGAGGAGGCGAATAGAAGCGATAAGCTATGATGAGTTCGTAAACTCGCTCAGGAACATTGCGAAAGACTTTGAGACTACTGGCAGTGACGGCGGGAGAAATAAATATAAAAATGAGTTAGTTCAAAGGAACATTCTCAGCGTTGCTGATTTCCTTGACGGTTGGAGGACAGGAGAGAAATGCTTACGGATTTTTTCTCTTTCGCAGCAGGAGAACCCCTCTCTTTGCTTCAAACTCCTCGACCCTTCTGTAATAAGCGAGCCGATATTCGCAAGAGCGCATTCTACCATAATGATGAGCGGTACGCTATGTCCAACCGAGATGTATGCTGACATTTTAGGCGCATCCCCGGATAGAATAAAAGGTAAGGAAATTGTTTTAAGAGAATATAAGTCGCCCTTTCCCGATGAAAACCGACTGATTGTCGTTACTGAAGAGCTTACGACGAAATATACGGAAAGAAGCGAGAGAATGTACCGAAAGGTAGCCACGAAGATTGGAGAAGTGGCTAAATACATGCGAGGGGGCATGGCTGTCTTCTTTCCCTCTTATGCGCTTCTAAAAAGCATTTCCGCACATTTAC
>JAODGL010000096.1:3729-5097 GCA_025464585.1 Methanosarcinales archaeon | reverse complement strand
CACTCTTTATTGAGCAAGTTCATAACATTTGAACTAAAGATGGAAGCGCTGAGGCAGCACAAGAGTCAGATAAAGAAGTACGGTAATGATTTCCTGGGCGCGGTGGAGGCACGAGCACGGCACCGTGGGTATGAAATCGGCAGTAAATATGCAGAATGCTTCGAGGTGGTGAGGCTACTGGGAGAGATATAAGTGAAAACCCTAAATCGTAATTGTTTACCGCGGAGCCCACAGAGAACACAGAGAGTCGGAAAAATCATTTATCTATCACGACGCTCTCGACGGTATACAAATAAATACAGGTGAAGTTTAAATAATCAGAAAATCAATTGTTATTCGGAGAGGATAAAATGAGCGGATATGTAGTAAAGGTAGGAAAGAAGGGAGAATTATACATGCCAAAGAAGCTGAGACTGCTGATGGGTCTGGAGCCAGGGGGTGAATTCGTTGCAGAGGTGAAAGATGAAGAGCTCATCTTAAGGAAACGAAAAACGATAGTCAACCTGTTAGAGGAGGAGGCAATAGCAAAAGTAAGCGAAAAGGAAATTAAAAAAGAGCGTGAGTTGTTGGAAAAAGAACTCTTAGAGAGATAATATGAAGTTCCGAGAGTTATATCTGGATACAACATACGTCATGCCTTTCTTCTATCTTGATATAGATGTAAAAGGATTCTCCAGAAGTGTGTATAAAGAGGTTATAAAATCACTGGAACGAATTCATTTTAGTGAGATTTCTATTATTGAGGCTAAGGCTAAAAGTCTAAAGATAGGTAGAAAACAGTCTGGGGTCAATGAAAAGTTCAATGAGGGGTTATCTGTCATATCCACTGATGAAAAAGTCGTGATACATGGATATAGAGCAATGGATGATAAAAAGTTCAACGAGTTTCTACCCCTTGAACTCGGCTTCTTTGATACCGTGATATTGGCACAGTCATGCACCGTTGGAAATCTGCTTACTGAGGATTCACGGTTACTGCATCTCAAAGATGTAGGTGTTAAAATAATTAATTGGGATACTCTTCTCAGAGAGATATACACATAGAAAACATGGAATCACACCGATATATTGTCGTTACACCGTGCAGAAAACGAGGAAAAGAATTTGTCTAATCTCGTGCAGTCAATGACGGCACAGACATTAAGACCAGCGTTGTGGGTGATTGCGGATTATGGGAGCACGGATAAAATAGATGAGTGGTTTGGATAGTAACGAGGAGGAAGAAGAAAAGGCGAACGGCACGAATAGTTTTATATAATAAAAGGTACAAAGATACAGCAGTATGAAAAAACAAACAGGCAATAAAAAAACAGGTGTTATACGGATACTCGGATTGCTATTTGTAGTACTGCTACTGCCACTCTGTCT
>JAODGL010000096.1:0-3719 GCA_025464585.1 Methanosarcinales archaeon | reverse complement strand
TCGGTGAAGAGACGACATAACGGATTATGCTTTATTAAAAGAGGGGGAGAATGACAAAGCGTTCCAGAGGAATGAAAGAAGAGATACGCAAGAGATTGCTTGGATATGATAAAGACATAGTGGCGATAATTCTGTTTGGGTCTTCAGTCTACGCGCCGGAATACGCACGGGATGTTGATTTATTAGTGATAACGAGAGATAAGAAGGAGTATGGTGGATATCTGGACTGCCTGGATGATTTTGATTTTAGTTGCGATGTGGTAGTGCGAGAAGTGGGTGCAAAACTGAAAAGCGGGTTCGCATGCCATATATTGGGTGCGTATGAGGTATTATACGGAGAGGTGAGGTATTTAGAGGAGATGACAGAGGATTTTGAGCCACGTTTTGAAGAAGGGTATGCGATGTTAAGAAAGGCTAAAAGGGATATGGATAGTGTTAGAGAGCTTACAGAAGAGGAAGATAGGGAATGGACAGTAAGAACTGCTTTTAACGGTTTATTTCATGCAGCGAGGTTAGCAGCGATGAGTTATTTAGCAACAGGGAATACGAGATGGGGTGGCATAAAGAGGCGATTGCCTCCGCCTTACAAAGCGGAATTTGAGGAGTTCATTAACACATTGCACGTAGAATATTTCTACAATGGTACTTATCCAGCGAATTATGAGGTAGCGTTCGAGAAGTGGTATGAACGAGTAGAAGATTTCGTCAGGAGATTGGAGGGGATGCGGAAGAAATGAAAACCTTAGTACTACAAAAACGGCGAGGTAAGCCTGTGGAAAGTCTCGGCGATTGTTGGGAGAAGTCTAACCACAAGATTACACAGATTCACACGAGAAACGAAGGTGCAAGGAGCTTCCATAAGCCTGCGCGGGGATTGGAGTGGATGAACGTTTAATATGGGATGATTATTATTTTATAGAAGCGGTAATGAAAATGAGGAGGTATAAGAATGGGAAAAGAAAAAAGCATAACTATTGAGATTAAGGGGAACATCTATGGGCTGTTGGAGGCTATCGCACAAAAGCAGGGGTCTAAGTTGGAAGATGAGATAATGGAAGCCATCAAATTATACATTGCGCAGATGAGTGCATATAGTGACGACCCTTTCTTCAAAATAGGGAAGGCAGGTAAATCAGGATTAAAAGACCTGGCAAAAGCTCACGATAAGTATCTCTATGGTACGGTACACGAATAATGCTATCGAGGATCTTTATTGACACCGGTGCATTCCTGGCTTTGGAAGATGAGTCGGATCAGTACCATGAGGTGGCGCTTCAATTTCGTGAGCAAGTCCTGCGAAAGAGGAGATATGAGTTGATAACCACTTCGTATATTCTGGACGAAACACTGACGTTAATCCGTTTCAGGATAAGTATCAAAGCGTCTATTGACTTTTCTAAGAAAATCCGAAAGAGTAAAGTAGTAAAGATTCTGCCGGTATCAAGTGAAATTGAGGAGAAAGCACTGGATATCTTTGAGAGATACGACGATAAGGATTTTAGTTTTACCGATTGTGTGAGCTTTGTTGTCATGTGGAAGATGGGAATCAAAGAAGCTTTCGCCTTTGATGATCACTTCAATCAAATAGGATTCATTAGGAAGCCGTAAAAGCTAAACATGAACCGCCGGTATATTGTCGTTACGCCGTGCAGAAACGAAGGGGAAGATATTCCTAATCTCGTGCAGTCAATGATAGCACAGACAATAAGACCTGCTCTTATAAGACCGGTGAAATAATAGTGGAAGCAGGAAAGCAACATGAGGCGATAGAATCCCATATTGAAGGGCTAAAGGAAGAAGAAATGACTATTCCTGAGCCTTTTGCTAAAAGCGGATTTCACGACACAGATTAACACTGATTTACGCGGATTTATTTAGGGTGAAGGACATTGTTGATTTTTATCATCTGTGTTATATTAACGGTAACGTGGAGATAGGCTGTGGAGATACGTCGCACTGCATACTGAAATTAGGCGCAGTGTCTTTAAATATATGATATGAGACATATATATAAAATTGGAGGTATCAGGAAAAACGGAAAAATTACATCTGCCTATAATCATTGAGATGGATGAGGATGAGTATTACATAGTAAGTTGCCCACTATTTAGGGGTTGTCATTCTTACGGCGAAACGAAAGATGAAGCATTGGAGAATATAAGGGAAGTCATAGAACAAAATGCTCTCTCTATCGGTTCTCGCTGTTTCCCGCCACTCGTGCCGTTCGCAAAGGAGTTCTAGAACTCTGTCGTCCTCGAGCAAAAATTAGGGGTGGTGGGGAAGTGAAAAGCGAAAAGGTTGAGTTGGTCTATCAATACAAGGAGAAGCTATACATCTTTCAAAATGTCCCTGCCGGCGTTTGTCAGCATGGAAATGTAGAGAAACACGAACCAAGCCAGCAAATAACGATTGAAGAGGAGGTTAAAATATATATATATGCAAAGAGCAATAAGTCATAATAAGGTGATAAGAGCGAAGAACTTGATAGACTGCGAGAAAGACTAAGGGAATTGGGAGCAAAAAAATCAAACACAAGGATTCATGGTTCTGGATATTAAAGCCCGATGTGAAGCTGGGCGAGGAAGTGAAGATATGAAATGAACACGAAATTAATGTTGAAAAATCGCGCAGGGATAATAAACATTAAATCTCAAAGTTTACTTTATGATTTCCGCATATAAAGTATCAAAAGCATAACGTAATTTTTAAATATGGAACTAAATGTTTAAAACGTTATTTATTACTTTCTAACAACCAAAAAGCTTAAATAGCGATATTCAAAATAGAATTATAAAATGAAGAAAAAGAAATCCAGTAAAGCTGTTTTAGCTGCAATCATGGCTGTGTTAGCATCGGCGCTCGTGCTGCCAGCGTATGCAGCTAATGAGAATGTAACCGTAGGTATTACTTCTGACCCCGCTATTTCAGGCGCTCCACACGGCGATACCGCTGCCGTTCCAATCATCGTGTATAATGTGACAGACCTTGGAGCAGGCACGCTTAACGTTACTTATAACTCGTCCGTGTGTGCTGTGACAGACGTTACAGTTGGAGATCTTTCTGCTATGTTGTCAAAAAACATCAGCGTGCCTGGCATTGTGATAATATCCGCTCTTGACATGAGTGGGCATACCGGTGATGTGACCCTTGCCTATCTCGAAATAAAGGCAATTGGTACCTCTGGACAAACGAGTCCTTTAAATATTTCTGGCGCAACGTTAAAGACCTACACCGACATACAGAACATCCCGGCAACTGTAAGCAACGGCACGTTCACAATCCTAAGCGGACCCACACCATCTCCCTCACCTACATCAACAGCAAGAGATGGTGCTTCAAGTGGGGGGAGCGGTGGAGCTCCAACAGACTCAGATGGCGATGGAACTGATGATGTTGTTGTTTCAATACCTGCGCCATCGCCAATACCGCAAGTATCACCAGCCATATCTCCACCTGTAACACCATCATCTACTCCTACTCCTTCTCCTACACCTGCACCCACTCCTTCTCCTACACAAACACCAATGTTACCCGTTTTCGATGCTATTTTCGCTATCGCCGCCCTATTAGCTGTTGCGTATTTGGCGATGCGAAGAAGATGACAAAAAGATGAAAAAAAATAAAAATCAAAAAGGAGGTGAATAAAAAAAGAAATGAAGAGAAGCAAAACGAGTAAAGCGGTTTTTGCTGTATTCATAGCTGTGATAGTATCGACGTTT
>JAODGL010000013.1 GCA_025464585.1 Methanosarcinales archaeon | reverse complement strand
CGTTCCTCAGGGTAATCGTAAAGTGAATATGGCTGTCAGGTCATTAAGCTAAGAGTCAAGCTTCGGTATTATAACCTTAAAATCCTGTAAAGGCACAATTCTTACTATATCCTTCAGCTTATTGTAAGGGTCTTGCACAACGATAAGTTTAGGCTCAGTAAGCGCATAATTTACAACATAGAGATAATAATTATCTTTATTCTCAGAAGCAACTCGCCATTCATTCGATGATATCTCAATTTCGCCTTTTGCTTTAAATGATTTCACCTCGATAAGCCTTTTCTGTTCTTGTGAAGTGCTGACTATGTCGTATCCCAGGAATCTTGCAGATACATCCTCAGGATGTCTCCCATTTTCCCGCTCATATTCCATAACGAACCTCATACCAGCAAGTTCCACTGCTCTCCGAAGCTCCGGGTCTCCTTTTTCTTCGCCATCCAAACCTTTAGGTTTTAAAACAATGCCACAGCCTATCGGACCGCACAATGTCCAGGAGATGCTTCTTGCCCTCTCCAAATTGTTTGACAGTTGCTGATACTCCATTCTAAGCTCTTTTATCTTATCGTTCAATGAAGGAACCAGGTAATTCTGCCCTTTTGCCTTTGCGTCCTTTATCTTCTCGTTTTCGATTATTATTCTCCAATCAAATTCGGTGGTTATCAATTTTCTTTCCAGTTCAATATCCCTTTGATGTTTTCTGTTAACATAGCCCTTGATGTTTTTAATCTCCAGTGTAATATCGTCTTTGGTGGGAACGTCAGTGCGTAATACACTAATATTTTCGCTATACTTATGGTCAGTATTTAAAGACACAAAATCCCATATCCTCATTGCATCAAGGACGTTAATCCCGTCTTCTGTTTTATATATGAGTACAGGTTCGGCGTAGATTTCATTTCCCATGCCGTCAAAAAACCTCAAGATATAAGGGAATATTACACCTTCCTCTTCTCCTTTCAAAAGGGCTACCGGCTCAAAACCTATTGCTGTGCGTAAAGCCGATTCCAACGCTGGATTTCCCAATGCAATAAACGACCCTTTCTTCTTTGCTTTTCTATCGAATGTTCCTATAAATTCATAAATTTTATTCTCATACCTGGGCAGAGTTCCTGCACAGCTAATATTCTTGAGTCGTGTCGCAGGCTTCATGTAGACGGCGTATGATCCGTCACCATTTGGCGCATAGTCACCATGTTCTCCAAGTGATAAATAACTCAAGAGAAAACGCTCAATATCAAATTCTCCCACTCTCCCTGTCATATCCCGTGATAAACTTGAAATCTCGGACAAATCGAACCTCTCACTGACAAGGAAATCCTCTATCTCTTTCAAAAGATTCAATTTTTTATCCAATAACTCCTCTACTTTCTCCATAGCTTCTGCATCGCTCATAATCCTCGATATTTTGAATAGTTCCATTATTTCACCCTCGGATATCAACGCACCTATAACATCAACCGCTCTATCTCCAAATATCGTCCTTATCTCCTCTATTTTCTCCAATAACTTGTCCAGAACCTTGTTATCTATGGGAAAAGCCGTCTTGTAATTGTAAACATACACCTTTTTCTCTTGACCATACCGGTAAACCCGCCCGATTCGCTGCTCCAATCTATTTGGATTCCATGGCAGTTCGTAATTTATCACGATATTCGCAAATTGGAGATTAAGACCTTCTCCAGCGGCTTCGGTGCCAAGCAAAACGTCAGCTCTTTCTCTGAATAAATCTCTTTGTTGCTCTTTATCTACGATGTCTTGCCCACCGTGTATCTTTGCGATAATAAAACCTTCTTTTTCCAGTAATTTCTTCAAATAGGCTAAGGTATCCGTGAACTCCGTGAACACTATTATTTTGTCTTCGGAGCGCTCATTTTTTATCACACTAAAAAGCTCTAATAATCTCCTGCTCTTGCTATCTCTGCTCTCCTTAACGAGTTTCCCTCCCACCTCTATCAACTCATCCAATTCTCTTAGTTCCTCTTTTATCTCAGCACCGAGAGAAGCAGTAGCTGCGAGTAGCGTTTCTTCTGCTTTTTCTCTTGCCTCATCATTACCCTGGTCCAGCGCATCGAAAAAATCCTCTTCCGCATACCCAACTTCAAAATCCACGTAAGGCTCTAAAATCCTCTTCTTTCTCTTCTTCAGCGACTCTACACCGGCATAGAGGGATGATGCCACCCTTCTATGAAGGATATATAGCGCAAGGATTGCAGTTGTTTTCTTCCGTTTCTCCGCTTTCCGGTAATATCGGTTCACATAATCCCCAACAGCATCATAAAAATCCTTCTCTTCTTCTGTATATGCGACATCAACAGTTACAGGCTTCGCCCTATTCGGAAAAATTCTCTTGCCCTCGAAGTCCGTAATTTCTTCCTTTAAACGTCTTATCATCATCGGCTCTAAGTATCTCTTAAGTTCATAAACGTCTTCTTTCGGCTCGAATCTGCTGTCAATGAGTTTCAAAAGCGCAAGGAAGTTCTCTATCTTACCATCATGCGGCGTTGCCGTTACTAAAATCATGTGTTGTGTTCTCTCACTCAATAATTTACCGAGATTATATCGCAGTGTTTCGGGTCTTAATTTGTGCGCTTCGTCAATAACTATTAAATCCCATTTTGAATCTCTGAGAATCTCCAACTTCTCTTCTTTTCTACCGTAATCCATCGAGACAATTACCTTTTCCTTCTCCTTGAATGGATTTCCTTCTATGCGTCCACGGATTATTTCAAACTCTTCCTCAAATTTATCTTTTAGCTCTTCTTCCCATTGTATCTGCAAACCCGCAGGACACACGATTAAAATTCGCCTGATTCTATTTCTTAGAAGGAGTTCTTTCATGACCAAGCCAACGGTGATTGTCTTTCCCAATCCAACGTCATCTGCTATCAATATCCTCAGCCTGCTTTCTAAGCCACTACGGGGTCTGAGCATGTCCATCATCTTTACAAAAGCCTCGATTTGATGAGGCAATGGGTCAATCTTTCCAACTGCAACTACTGATGCCGGGTCGAATATATGCTTGAGATACAGTCTGTACGCATCAACGGCGAGTTTTAATTTTAACGCCGGGTCAAATTTACCATTTTCTATCCGAGCCCTAAGTTCTTCCGTTATCATTTTTTCCTCTCAAAATCGCCAATAGAAACCTGCCCCTCCTCCGGTGTTATATGAGAACCCAGAACCTGCTGTGCAACCTGTCTTTCCACATCACTTGAATCCAGATATAAGAAAGCACGAAGAACATCCCTTATCTCTGAAGGTCCGTAAGGCAAATCCGCTATTACCGATTCCACCGCTCTCAATCCGCCTTTCTCGAAAGCATACATCACTCGATGAACTGCATCTATTAACGTTCTTACTTCCTCTAATTCTCCTCTCTCTCTGTATGATAAAACTTTCACCCCCTTCGCCTTTCCAGACTTCACGGAATCTATCAGCCCTTTCTTCTCCAGCACTTTCAAATCAATATCCAAACTCTTTGCTATCAAATTCGCAGTATCGTAAGGCATTTGACCCAAATCGCTGAACCTGCAGTAAACATAGAATGCAGTAGCACCATCTAATTCCGTATCGCCTACAAACCTTTCCAGAATAAATTGAGCTACATATCTCTGCACCAGTTTCAATATGTCTTTTACTTTTAACTCACCCGTGTAGCTCTTTATGTCTGAATATTGCGTCAGTATATCAAGTGAGGCGCCCATCGCTGCAACTGTTAAATCAGCACCACGCAAACCATAATCCCAAAATTCGTTCAGCCTTTTCTTTAAATGCTTCTCAACTTCTTCCCGTATTTCTTCTATGTAGCCTGTTTTGTCTTCTTTTCTCTTCCTTGCGGTTATGATTATAGAAGACATTATGGAGGCGTGTCCTCTCGCCAGAACGTTGTTCGGGTTTTCTGTATGAACAGGCCATGTTTGGGTAATCCAGAATCCTGCTTTTCTTAATGCATTCACAGCGAAATCCCATGCATCTACACTGCTGTGAGCGAAGAACATGACTAAAATACCTTCTTCTGTCAGCATTTCGTTTAATTTCTTGCAAGAAATCCTGAAAAGCTTTTCAAAGTATTCTTTTGTTCTATTCCCCCCTACTGACAAATCCTCTACATTTTCTATCATCGGAGGCTTGAAATCTTTTAACGCCCTTCTCTCCCACACATAGAAAGTTTCGCTCAGTTCTGCGTATTGCACATCATCGAAGTAAGGCGGGTCTGTGACTATGATGTCATATTTCCCGTTTAGTCTTGTGATTGAGTTATTTAGAGTTTTTATTTCTTTCGCAGTTTTTAGTTTTTTAGTAGAATATTTGAGGGATTTTTTAATAGCATTTGACACGCTTATAAGGGTTCCAGATCCATTGACAAAAGGATTTACTTCGCTATGGTCCCAAAAGATGCTTGGTCGCCTCATAGTGAAAATATGGCCAAATAATTCTCTGGTTCTATGCCAAGTTGCCGATCTACAATTGCAATCAACATGCTTTCCCAGAATAAAAGCTAGATATGTGGCAACAGCTTTTGCATATCCTTCATCTTTTTCTTTCCTCAGTTTTTCAGCGTATTCTCTAATCAGTCTAATTAGTGTAGCAAAAAGCAATAATTGGCGTGGATTTAGAATTCTATGCCACTTTTTGAAATAGACACCAACTGGTGATTCTCTTTCGTCTATATCTTCAAAAGGAACTAAATCCTCCTTAACAAACGCATCCCATTCCTCTTCAAGAACTTTTCTCGCCCTTTCAACAGCCTCTAAATCTTCTTTATTCGGTAAATCATACCCTTTTCCTTTTCTATTTTTCAAAACAACAGCCAAAAGCATTTCCTCTTCATTCTCAAACATCTCCTTTCTGATATGCGCATTTGGAATCACAGCACCGCATCGCAAACATCTCCCTTTTCCCCTACTCATTGTCCCTTCTGGCGCTTTTTCTCCGCTCTTTATTTCTAATTTCAACTCATTGCCTTCGACTATCGGCTCTAAAAACAATTTCTTCTTTTCCTTCCGAACCAACCACCACTGCCCCACCAGAGGATTCTTAAATCCACATTGAGGACACGAAGCAACCCAAGACCAGATATAAGCTGCAACATCTTTTTTATCATGCGTGGGATAAAACTCCTCCAATTCTTCTTTTGCTCGTTCAAATACCCATTTCAAGCCTTCTTCTACGTCTTTCAACAGCTCCTCGCCATATTTTGGATATTCCAAAGTAGCCCTCAGGATAAGATAAGCAACGGGATTGTAATCATTAGCAACGGCATTGCAGCCCATTCTTAACGCCTCAAAAGGAATGGAGCCACCACCTGCAAAGGGGTCGAAAACCGTTGGTGTTTCTGTTCCCCATACCTCCTCGTATTTTTCCTTTAGATTACCCCAATCTGCGGAGAGATCTTCTAAATTGTAGTTATGCGCTCTCTTATCCTTCCCAAGCCCTAACAATCTCTTAAATTTTTGAACATCAAAATCTTCGGGTAGCAAAGCGCCCAGAACTGCCGCCCTCGACGCCACTAATGGTTTTCTCGTCCACCAGTAATGGAGTTCAAAAGTAGGTGCTCTTCCGTTCTTCTCCTTCTTCGCCTCTTCACTTATCTCCTCTACGGGCAGTATTCTCTCGATTAATGTTTTCATTTCCTCAAATACATCGCTTTGAAAGCAGAAGCCCCTTTATTTTTATATGTGAGAATTTTCCATGCCCAGAAAGAAGTTTCCTCATCGCTCAACGAATAAAGAATTTCAAGCGCTTCTTCTATTCTCATCCTTTCTCTTATACTGGAAGCCAATTTCATCGCCACTAAGACATGCATGGCATCTTCTGTGTTCAACCTCGTTTCCTCTTCTATTTCTTTTCTCAAAAGCCTCTCAACGAATATTTTAATCATCTCAGCGCGCCAGGGGAAAACTATGGCTATTGGTTTCACGAATAACCCACTTACGCTGTCAACATGTTCAAGAAGCTGGATGCCCCCACTTTTCTCTCGCATCCTTAAGGAATAGTAAACTTTGTTTTTGTTGAGCATTTTATTCTCTTGTTCAACTCTTTTTCCTTAATTTCGCCCGGAAACGCATCTCTTCCTTAAAAATCTCAAAAGAACTCAAGGTTTCCACTTCATCCTCAGAAAGCTCAAAGCCATCACCATATTTCAACTCTATACCTACCTCAACAGGCTGTTGAACAATATTCGATAGCTCACGTAAAACATCGGTGAGTTTGCTCATATCTCTTATCTCCGCGTTATTTATTCTGAGTTCCATGTTCTCACCCTTCATCTGGGCACTTATCTTTAGGTCAGTAACGCCGAGTGTTAAAAGTGTCAGTTTTGTTCCTATGGATTGCAAAGACTGTGAGTTCTTCAATTTGAAAGTCAAATTCTCAATTATAGCTCCTACATGCTCACTTAAATTCTCGAAATCCTCTACCTCTACTGTTCTTGAAACAGGCGGTGGAAAAACAACTCCGCCTTCCTCACTTCTGTCCTTATCTCTGGCAATTCCTATCTCACTTACCCCTTTCAGCCTTTCCTCAACTATCTTTGCCTTGTCTTCGGGCAGCAAATAATGAGCGTCTTTAGGTCCTTGTTCTAATTGCCTGCCGAAATAGAAATTGCTTCCTACCGCTCCATAATTGTCAACGCTTATTCTTTCGAGGTCGCTTATGCCTCCAACATATACTGCAAACAATCCTTTTTCCACACTTTCAATCACCGAATCAGCCAGTACCTGCTTATTCTTCGGTAAAGGGTGTGCAGGAGCTTCCTGGAACACTTCAAATATCTCTTTAAATGTCTTTCCTTCTTTGAGGACGTTATCCTTGATGTAATCTGGATTTAACTTCTCAACTATCTTATTTGCCTTGTCCCTCAATGCGATATACACTTTTTCAGGTAGATTCTTCGCGCCCTTGTAGCCCTCCTGCACCGTAACATGTTTAACTTCTGTTTTAGAAGGGTAATAGATCAAGGAGTAACAAAGTTCAATAACGGTGTTCAAGTTGCTATCAGCCTCTTTCAGGTCCTCCTCCAGTCTCTTCCTGTATGTTTTCAACTCGTTTTTACTACTCGCAGCACTTTTTATCTCCCTTATCGCTAAAAATTTCTTCGCTCCCTCTGCCATCCTTTCAACTCTATCTTTCTTCGGAACCAGAACGAACATCAAGTTCTGCCTGGTTCTGTAAGAAGTGCCCTCCTTCACAATAATGTCTCGCACTTCCTCGGGCGCACTTTCCTCCGATTCTGATGCGGAAATGTTATCATAATCGCAAACAACCAGTGTTGGCTTTACAGGATTCCGCACGTCTTCCTCCCATATCCTCACGTCAAAGATATCGGTTCTGAACATGCTTCGTAATCTCTTTTTTATCTCCTCTCGCACCTCGGGCTTGGAAATCCTGCTTTTTGCATCGTAAATGATCTTGTTAACGTTTGGCTCAACATCAAAATACCATTTTCCCGCTTTCTCGTAGATATACCAGAGCCCTTCTGGTTTGTCAAGGTTCTCAACCTCTTTCTCAATGTCTGCTGGGTAAAGAAACATAGGAACAGCGGCTGCAAGTGCTAAATCCTTGGTTGTGCCGCCCTTGCTAAGTTCTTTTGTCGCTCCTATCAAGGTATATAAATAAATCGAAGTTGCAACCCTCACATTCCCACCAAACAGAATCTGCGGGTCCATGCTTTGAGCTCTTCCGCTTCCCTCTTCATTCACTATATCTGTTCTTATCACATTTTGAAACTCACCTCTTCCTATTTTGTTCGTCAGCTCCTGGAAGACGCCATTATCTAAAAGGTCATTGATACCTGGTGTAATGACCATATCAGAGCTTAATTTCTCTCTATTCTGATATACGCTCTTCAACACATGTGCTAAAAGACGCAAAACACCACGAGTCTTTTGAAAGTCGCTTATGGTCGAGACACGCTCATATAAAATGTCTATAAACAGGGGATGAAAGGGATAAGCACGCGCTAATTTCTCATGGTATGCCGGCGAGTCTATCCCTTCAGGCAGAAATTCCGAATAAGAGGCGTAAAACTTCTGAAGCTCCTCAGCGACTCGCTTCGCAACGCCTCCATCTACGCTTTCAAATAATCTCCTTCTCGCAATCTCATATATGTCCTCTTTTCTCAGGGGGACAGCAAAAGCGGATTCACGCCCACTTACTGATTTAACAACGTTTTTATATTCTTCTAATAATTCCGCTTCCTTCATATATGCAGGCTCTTCACCCGGCAATGTGATTATCAACATGTCATTCTCTGTGTTTGCAACGACTTCAGTAACGGTATGCAGGAAAGAGACGGTAATCTCTGCCAAGGTTGTCCCACCAACCTCAAACTTTTCACCACGTGCATCCTTCAAATAATTCACCAGTTCGTCAATTAATATCAAAACCGGCTTACCAGCACTCTCTATCATCTCTCTTAGCACTGCATCCGTTGGTCTCCTCATCTTTTTATCGTACTTCTCAACGAGCTCATAGCAGCCTAATTGCTTACCCATCTCGCCCCATAATGTCTTTATTTCCCCTAAGGAACTTAAACTGCGACAATCAATGGCAACAACAGCCACATCAGGCACTTCATCAAGTCCAACCTCTTTTAAAATCTCTCTGACCTGTGGTTTATCCGCTATATCCCCCTTATTCTTGAACAGATGATATAATCCAACAAGGGTATGGGTTTTACCACCGCCGAATGTCGTGTCAATTACCAGTAGTGGTCGTGCGCCGCCTTTCCCTAACCGGTTCAGAACATCGTTAAATATCCCTCTCAAATTCTGCGTCATGTATGTCAGGTTGAAGAAAGCTTCCGGGTCCTGATAAATTCTATCTGCTTTCCCTTCGAGAAAAGAGAAGAAACTAACCGCAAAGGAGTTTTCGCTTATCCACCCCTCGATTATATCGCTGTGTGGAACTACCAATCCGTTTTCAAAAGCCTCTTTTAGTCTCATTTCTCCCTCCTCAAATTAATCCCCGCTCCTTCATACTTACATATTTGCCATCGCCAATAATAATATGGTCATTCACTTTAATACCAACAACATCACCTGCGTTCACCACCCTTTTCGTTACTGCAATATCCTCGTTACTCGGTGTAGGGTCGCCTGATGGATGGTTATGCGCAAGAATTACGGATGCTGCATTTTTCGATAACGCCGTCTTGAACACTTCTCGTGATTCAACAATGCTCGCACTCAGCGAACCCATAGAAACTTTAACTTCGCTATCAATCAACTTATTTCGTGTATCTAAACAGAGAAGAAAGAAATGTTCCTTATCGAGATACCTGAGTTTGGGCATCAAGAACTCCGCAGCATCCTTTGGTGATGATATCCTGATATTATCCTGCAAATAGTTTATCCGCTTCGATAGTTCAAAAGCGGCTTTTATCTGTGCTGATTTAGCAAATCCCAAGCCCTTAATCTTGCTTAATTCATTCATATCTGCCGAAACTATCGCTTTTAAATTTCCATTGAAATGGTTAAGGAGTTTATTCGCCAAATCAATTGCTGTATCGCCTTTCATTCCTGTTCTAAGGATAATAGCAAGCAGTTCTGCATTGCTTAAGGCTTCGGGACCATATTTGGCTAATCTCTCTCGTGGTCGCTCCTCTTCAGGCAAATCGCGTATTTTTATTTTATCCCCCATATTCCGCGCATTTGGATATAACCTTGTCCTAAATTTAAACCTGCATTTCGCACGTTAATATCTACGCTTACTGTCACGCTCAAACAACACCAGAATCGCAGGCACTACCGTAAGCGCCGCAACCATGCAAAATATAACACCCGTTGCCATCATCGTCCCCATATCCTTCATTATCGGTAGTTTACCGAGTGCAAGGCATTTGAAGCCTATCACCGCCGCTAAGGTCGTTATCGTCATCGGATAGAATACGTTCTTTACCGTATCCACCATTGCTTCTTCTCGTTTTTGTGTTTTTAACTCATATCGAAACCGCTTTGTGACCTGAATCCCGAAATCTATCCCGAT
>JAODGL010000026.1 GCA_025464585.1 Methanosarcinales archaeon | reverse complement strand
CGATCAGATGTCCCCGTTTACTGGAAATTGTGGTAAAGTTTGTTGATAGAAAGTCTATTATTATTTATACTCTGAAACCTAGGTAATAAATATGTGTGCACTTATAAATATAGTGGAGGGAGGATATGGATATTCAAACCATTAGCTACGAAGGTAATGGGAGGAAAAGAATCATGGGTAAGGAGAATAAGAAGAAGATAGTTTTGGGGGCTTTAATTTTGATATTCTCGCTTATGATTCTCTCCCTTCTTGGTTCAAGTTTTGCATAAACAGAGCTTACTCCACCGCTTCATGGTACATCATCCTATATTGATATAGACGTGGAGAAAGCACATGAACTGCTGGTGGAGAATCCAGAACAAATTATTCTGTTAGATGTCAGAACAGAAGGTGAATACAATGACGAATATATACCGGGGGGCTATAAATATTCCACTGTCTGATTTAGAGAATAGAATTGACGAACTGGACAAATCAAAAACGATTATCGTGTATTGCAAATCCGGAGGTAGAAGCAGAACGGCAAGTGAAACACTTGCTCAGCACGATTTCATTGTTTATAACATGCTTGGTGGAATAAATGCATGGAAAGAGAAATTCGCTACTTCGGTGTCGCCGAGTGTAGCTTTAATTATTGAAGATGCTAAAGTAGGTAAAACAAGTATAACTTTGATTCACCATGGCGGAGATACAATAGTAGAGTCGTTTAAAAACGGTAACTGGCATAATTTAGAAGTAAAGTATAACGGTGTTGTTATTGATACCAGCAAAACAACGCTGAATGGCGGTGCCTTAGATAATAATGACTTTAAGGCTGGTGATGAATTGGCAATGGTCGTTCCAATGCTCTCATCTGGTGATGTAATTACAGTAATTTACACTCCAACTGGAGACATATTGCAAAAAGTAACAGTTGCAGAGGGAGAAGTTTCAACGCTTTGGCCAACGCCAGCGCCGGCAACGCTAAGACCTATACCAGTAGTAACACCTCCACCGGGAACACCAACACTAACGCCAATATCTAAACCAGTAGCACCTCCACCAGTAACGCCGACGCCAGCACTACCGGTATTGCCAATTTCTCCAGAATATTTCTATCTCATCCCCATAGCGTTACTCCTGATCCTATTACCACTCATATTTTATGCAAGAGGAAAGAGGAAAAAAACAGCAACTACTTCTCCAGAAAAGCCCTTGCCATCTTCTCCTGAACAAAAAGTAAAAAAAGAACAAATCATTTCGCCATTATCCGAACCGATAACAATCGGACGAGCGATCTACGACCCCTGCAAACGCGATTTCATTGAAGGGCGATTACCGAAGATGAAAGAATGGATAAATCGCTATGATGCAGGTGCATACTGGTTTGTTATATCAATACAGAACAACACCGATAGAGCGATAGAGGAATGGGGCGTGGAGTTAGAAACTTCTTCTGCTCTTAAAGTGGAGAAGGCAATAATAGAAGGCATAGACTATAAAATCGAGCTGCGCGAAACTTATCCTGAGCCTTATAAAAACAGGTATGCGATAGGCGTGCCGAAAGAATACGGCATCGTTATCCCCAAAGGCGGTGCACAGCGTGTATATTTCAAATTACGTGCAGAGAAGCCGAAAACTGTATATGAGATAAGTGGTGTTTTCAAAAGTGTATTGGGAGAGGTGCCGATACGAGCGAAAGAGTTCAAATATCTGTGCGATGCCGGTGTGTCGGCAGAAGCAGTAAAAGCGGAATTGAAGAAGATATTCTCGGAGAAGGATGCTGCAAGATTATCATTGGCTTTTAAAATCGTCCAGGAACTTGACAGGATGTGCAATCAGGAGGCAAAAACAGAGGAATATCTGGATAAGCTTTCGGTGCTTAAGAATTATACTGAAGGATTCAGCGATATGTTCACAAATCGAGTGAAAGAATTCGCAAGATTCATGAAGCAAGAGCAGTTAGGTTATTTAGATGATGAATACAAGGGAAAAGTGAGAAGGTTCTGCACTAATTTGATAGACGTATGGATAAGTGAGTTTTTGAAAGGGTAAGAAAAATGAGAGAGATAAGAAAATGGCTTACGCAAGCAGAGGAAGATTTAAAAGCGGCAAAAGATAGTCTGAAAGATGAACATTATGATTGGGTTTGCTTTCAAGCTCAACAATCAGCAGAGAAAGCTCTCAAATTCTTCCTTTATTCTCGTGGATATACTTCAATTATAACGCATTCTCTTAAAGAACTGGTAAGAGAGTGTAAAAAACTCGAAAAAGACTTTTCTAAAATAGAATCTTATGCTCGTTACTTAGATATGTTTTATATCCCAACAAGGTACCCAAATGGATTGGCTGGCGATTTAGCACCTGCCGAGTTCTACGAGGAGGAGGACGCAGAAAAATGCATAAACTATGCAGAATCGATATTGGAAAGCGTAAAGAAATTGTCAAAGAAATAGAACGATTTTCACATGAGTTGAAAGAGAGGTTCAACTGTGACGTTTATTTGTACGGCTCTTTCGCGAAAGGAGAAATTCATGAAGGAAGTGATATTGACTTAATCATCGTTGGTGATTTTAAAGAACGGTTCTTTGATAGGATTGGGAAGATACTTGAGTTGACCGATTTGCCGATAGAACCTTTAGTTTACACGCGAGCGGAGTTCGATAAAATGAAGAGAGAGAATTTATTTTTAAATGAAATCTTCAAATACGCGCGAAAATTGGTTTGATGAGACCGTACCTGTAAAACAGACCTGATGGAATAAAGATGAAATGCTATTTTTGTGGTGGAGAAATGAAGAAAAAGGAAGGATTTTTTGAAAGAATATAAACAAGGAGTATCTATCTAAAAGTGGTGATAAAGTTGATATATGGAGTAGAAAGGAAGAAAGTGGATGAACAGGGTAGATTTGTTTTACCTTCGGATTGGAGAGCGGAAGAACTAAAAGAGAGCAAAGCGGTATTTGTGATAAAGGGAAAAGGCTATTTGAAAATAGTGCTGGCGCAATAGAAATGATGAGCGAGTTGAAGATGGACCCGAATGATTGTCTGGCGGTGGATGTGATGCGCTGTGAGGATATAAATGAGATTTACACTTTTGATAAAGGTTTTGATAGTGTTGCGGGGATAATAAGGGTTCCGTAAAGTAAGAGATGAAAAAAATGAACCCACTCTTAGAGCAGGAATATTTGAATAAGATAAAAGAATGCAAGGCGAATGCGAAGAAGTATTACGATAGCGGAGATTATGACAAGGCGAGTGAAGAGTATTTAAATTGCAGCAAATACTGCGAGCTTCTGGTGAAGAAGACGGAAGACGAGACAAAGAAGAAAGAGTATTACGATGCATTTGAGAAGTTCATGGATGCTTCGGTGAAATTGAAGAAGATGAAAGCAGTCGGTAGAGGCGAAACGAAGAGAGAGCACGAAGGAGGAGAAGAAAAAGCAGGATTCGAGCAGTATATCAGGACTACCGTCATGCGAAACGAAAAAGAAAGCCTGCCTTCTTGGGATGATATCGGCGGTTTAGAGGAAGTAAAGGACTTGATAAAAAAATCGGTTGTGATAGGAATAATAGAGAACAAGCCAAAGGCGATAGAAGCATGGAACACAATTCTTTTTTATGGACCGCCGGGCACAGGTAAGACATTAATGGCTGCAGCAGTGGCAAAGAACATAGATGCCACGTTCTTTGATGTGAAAGTAAGTCAGATGCTCTCGAAATATTATGGCGAATCGCCAAAGATAATGTCAGCATTGTTCGAGGTAGCGAGAGAGGAAGCGCCTTCCGTGGTATTCATAGATGAGTTTGATTCGATTGCGTTGAGCAGAGGTGCGGATATAGACGAAGAGACGAGGAGGGGCTTATCTACTTTGCTTGCGGAACTGGACGGTTTAGGTTCCAAAACGAGTAATAAGGAATTTGTGCTGGTGATTGCCGCCACCAATACACCTGATGCGATAGACGAGGCGGTGATGAGCAGGTTCGGTAAGAAGATTGAGATACCTCTGCCGGATTATGAGGCGTGTAAGGCGATTCTGAGGATACATACGGATAAGAAAGGTGTGGGGCTTGAGGATGAATCGGTTTACGATGAACTGGCGAAATATTGTGTAGAGCATAAGATGAGCGGTCGTGATATAAAATTTATGTGCACGGAAGCGATATGGCGGATGCTGGATGAGATGAATCCCAATTTGGAAAGGTTGGCTGAGGAACCTTATGAGCGGATAAAGAAGTATGAGTTGAAGACGAGGAAGTTGAAGGGGAGCGATTTCAAAGTCTTATCTCATTTACATCTTTAAGGGTAGATGGTGGGAGTGGAGAAGCGAATAACATATTAAAGTTGAATGGGCGAATATATTGCCTGAGAAAGAGACAATGAACGGTTTGAGGCTTTATAAGGGATAAAGGGGTGAGAACTGATGGGGCTGTTTAGCAGAAAAAAGGAGAAGACAGCACGGGAATGGTTTGTTTTAGCATATAACGAGAAGGACCCGAAAAAGACGGTTGAGTATTACACGAAATGTCTGGAAATAGACCCGAAAGATGGGGTTGCATGGAACAACAAAGGATTTGCCCTTGATGACTCAGGAAGATACGAAGAAGCGATAAGATGCTATGATAAGGCGCTGGAAATAGACCCAGAGGATGCGACTGCAAAGAGTAGCAAAGAAATAGCAGAAGAAAAGCTAAGAGAACAAGAACAGAAAGGAAAAGAGGCATTAAACGCAATTAATGATGCTCACTCTGCACTGCAAAAAGCGAAGAAACTCGGCATAAATACAAATAGTGAGGAGGAGAAGCTGAATAACGCAAAACTAAGCTCGATGAAAAAGATTTCTCAAATGCAACCAAACTTGCAAATGAATGTAAAAATAGTTTAGAGCAGAAGATTCTCGAAATAAAATACAGAGAGGCAAGAGATTGGATAAAAACCGCAGAATCGGCGATAGAAAGGGCGAAAGAGTTTGGATGCGATACCTCAGAAGCTGAAGAGTTATTAAATAGAGCGAGAACGGGCTTTGATGCAGGGAATTATGCTCAAGCTATTTCTGATGCCAGCAGGAGTAAAAAGAAGGCGGAGGAAATAAAAGAGAAATCAAAGCCGGAAATAGAAGTTAGCATACCAGAAACAGAAAGAGTATTTAAGCCGAACTATTGGAAGAAGGTGTATCTGCTCGTGAAGAACAAAGGTAACGCATACGCGAAAGCGGTAAAAATATCATTTTCAAAAGAGTTTGAGGTAAGAGGAGTGAGGGAATTAAACGTGAATCCTGGAGAAGAGAAGGAATTAGGCGTATCAATGAAGCCGGTAGAAATTGGGGATGTCCCTCTTGAGATAAGAACATCCTGTAAAGATGCTGCTGGTAAAGAGTATACCACAGAAGAGACATTCATAATATTCGTTGGCGAAGTAGCGATGACGGATAAGAAAGAGAAAGAGAAAGAGAGGATAAAAGCCCATGCGTCGTTCTTCCCCGTGGAATTAGAAGAGTATTATTCTGAAGTGCAATACGTTGGAGAAGGAGGGTTTGCGAGAGTGTTTAAGGCTAAGGCGAAGAATAAAGGAGGAGAGATAGTGGCTTTAAAGATACCGAAAGCTCTGGACCCCAGATCAGGAAAAGTATTCATTGACGAGATAAGGTCGTGGAAAGGGCTGAAGCACGAGAATATCGTGAGATTGTTCGATTACAATATCTCTCCCACGCCATATCTGGAGATGGAATTTGTAGATAACTCATTAGACGAAATTGAGAAACCAATATCGCCAGAAGAAGCCGCGGAGTTATTATTTAAACTCGCGGATGGGCTTCAATATGCACACCGGCGTGGAATATTCCACAGGGACCTGAAGCCCGGTAACATACTATTAAAAGAATCACTGCCTAAGATCACGGATTGGGGCTTGAGCAAGGTCGTGGGTGCGTACGTGTCTTCCACAAGGTATGGATACACACCACTGTATGCCGCGCCTGAACTCATATATCCCGAAGAATTCGGTAGAACGGACGAGAGAACGGATATTTTCCAGCTCGGTATTCGATGCAGAGACGCGTGCGGGTATAGAATCGGCATTCCGTGTAAGGCAGCCCAAAAACCCTTCTGAAATCTATCCAGGTATAGATGCGAGATGTGCCAGGATAGTGATGAAATGCCTGGCGAAGCGGAAAGAGCAGAGATACCGGAATGTGCACGAGCTCAGAATTGACCTCGCAGATTATCTGAAGGCAGCGTATAAGAAATCGCTGGCGGTGAGCAGTAGAGCAGGGGATAAACGAAGATCAGTATTTTATTGCGCTAATTTAGCAACGCTGAATGCAAGCACGGGCGATTTCAACGAAATGCTGAAACATGTGGATGAACTGAAGAATTATGTTGACGGAGAGATGCTAAAACTTGCGGAAAGGATGGCTAATTCGTTCAGGCTGATTCTCAAACTGAGCACAAAATGTAATAAAAATGCAAAGGTGCGGGATATAAACAGGATATACCGGGAATTGAAGGGGATAGTGGTAGAAGAGGATATAATAAAGGAGATGGAAGAGGATGAGGATTTGGGTATGGTGATAAGAGAAATGAATGCAGAGTTGAGAGAGGAAGAATATCTGGATGAGAAGCATATTGAGAATCTCCGGTATTTCTGCACGAAGTTCACGGAGATGTGGATAGCGAGGTTTTTGAGATAGAGTAGTAAAAATGGAAATAGTAAAACTATCGTCGAAAGGGCAAATTGTCATCCCAGCATGGCTAAGGAAAGAATTGGGGCTATCGGAAGGAGACAAATTATTGATAGAAAGAAGGCAAGAGGAAGTGATATTAAAGCCGATGGTGAAATTATCGAAGTTAAGGGGGATAGACAAATTAGAAGGT
The DNA here is from genome assembly GCA_025464585.1 of Methanosarcinales archaeon. Taxonomy (GTDB): domain Archaea; phylum Halobacteriota; class Syntropharchaeia; order Alkanophagales; family Methanospirareceae; genus QMVO01. Next base: position 20,524 of record JAODGL010000026.1, on the reverse strand, counting down.
ACATCTGATGAGATTGATAAGATAAGAAAAGAGTGGAATGACGAATTTGAGAAGTTCGTGGATGCTTCAGCGAAGTTGAAGAAGATGAAAACAGTCGGTGTAAGCGAAACAGAAACAAAGAAAGAGCGAGAAGGAAGAGAAGAAAAAGCAGGATTTGAGCAGTATGAAAGCTAAACAGAGGAGCGAATATGAATTCACCAACAAATTTAAATATCAGGAACATCTATTCTATTATGGTGATAATAAATGATATATGGAATAGAAAGGAAGAAAGTGGATAAACAGGGTAGATTTGTTCTACCATCGGATTGGAGAGCGGTGGAACTAAAAGAGAGCAAGGAGGTATTTGTGATAAAAGGGAAGGGGTATCTGAAGATAGTGCCAAGGAAGAAGGTGGATTTAACCAAATTCTTTGACCGCGCTGACCTTGGGATGAACATAGAAGATTGGGATGAGTTTGAAAGGAGATTTTATGAGCTATGAGATTCCTTGATGCGAACGTGTTCATCTACGCATATTACAAGCCGAAACGTGAATTGACCGAGAAGGAGAAACAGATGAAGGAGCATGCAAAGGATACAATAACGAGGATAAATGAAGGAGAAGAGGTAATAACAACCGTTGTTCATCTTTCGGAAGTTACAAATATTTTGAAAAGGGCGTTATCAATGGAAGATTTGTATTCGCTGTTAATCGGGCTCTTCTCAATGGACAATGTAAGGATTGTTGATGTCACCGTGGAGGATTATCTTGGCGCAATAGAACAGATGCGCGAGTTGAAGGTGGACCCGAATGATTGTCTGGCGGTGGATGTGTTGCGCTGTGAGGATATAAATGAGATTTACACTTTTGATAAAGGGTTTGATGGTGTTGCCGGGATAATAACCGTAAAGTAAGAAATGAATATTAGCAACGCTGAATGCAAGCACTGGCGATTTCAACGAAATGCTGAATGACAAAATGTAATAAAAATGCAAAGGTGCGGGATATAAACAGGATATACCGGGAATTGAAGGGGATAGTGGTAGAAGAGGATATAATAAAGGAGATGGAAGAGGATGAGGATTTGGGTATGGTGATAAGAGAAATGAATGCAGAGTTGAGAGAGGAAGAATATCTGGATGAGAAGCATATTGAGAATCTCAAGTATTTCTGTAAGAAGTTCACGGCGATGTGGATAGCGAGGTTTTTGAGGTGAGGGAATGCCACTTGAAAGAATAAAATTCAAGAAAGAGGAAATAGAGGAATTGAAAATAAGCGAAGAGGATGAAATATGGCTTAATTCGCTTTCTGGCGATGAATTGATGAAATATGCAGGGAGATACATAGCGGTAAAAGAAAAGAAGATAGTAGCTTCAGCCACTTCGTTAGATGACCTCTATGAGGAACTTGATAAATTAAGACTGGGGATGGTCATGATTCGTATGATAGAAAAACCGATGATGGTGGTGTACTGACGTGATGGAATTCACAAAGGATTGGTCAAAAGAGGTCACAAAGGACGGAAGAGTAATATATCGCCCAATGCTTGATCTGGTAATAAAAGAGAACGCTTATGAAATATTCCTTTATCGTGGATAGTGGAGCCGATATAACATTAGTACCAAGATATTTAGCGGATAGAATTGGATTGAAATGGAAAGCAGGAGAGAAAGTGGTGTTGAAAGGAATATCAGAGAAAGAGATTTGTGATGTTGAAGGAATGATTCACGAAATTGAAGGGGATGAAAACTGCTGGTGTAAGTGAAACAGAAACAAAGGAAGAGCGAGGAGGAAGAGAAGAAAAAGCAGGATTTGAGCAGTATGAAAGCTAAACAGAGGAGCGAATAGAAATTCACCAACAAATTTAAATACATGGAACATCTACTTTATGGCGATAATTTAAATATGAATGGAGATATAAGAAAAGAAATAATTAAATGAGCGAAAGGAGAAAGAATTGATTTGTAGAAATGAAAACAAAAAAGAGGGTAAAACGAGCTAAGGAATGGAAGCGCGAGCAAGTTGAGAGCATAAAAAATTTAATCAGTTCCCATAGAACAGTGGGTATAGCAAAAATAAGAGGGTTGGGTGCTAAGCAACTACAGCGAATAAGAAAAGAATTCAGGGATAAAGCAAGGTTGAGAGTATCACGAAATAGCTTGATTTCTATTTCGTTTAGGAAAAGCGGGATGGATGAGGTGGCGAACTCCGTGGACGACCAGATGGCGTTGATATTCACTGACCTTGATGCTTTTGAATTGTATAAGGTGATAGAAGAGGGTAAGATACCAGCACCAATAAAAGCAGGTGCAGTTGCTCCACATGATATTGTAATAGAGGAGGGACCTACGTCGCTCAAGCCCGGACCGATAGTGGGGGAATTGCAGAATTTGGGCATACCCGCGGGAATAGCAGGGGGAAAGGTGGTGATAAAGCAAAGAAAAGTAGCGGTGGAAGCGGGAGAAAGAGTTTCTCCTGCACTTGCAGAGATGTTAGCAAGGCTCGAAATCCACCCGATAAGGGAGGGATTGGATTTATGTGCTGTGTATGACTCTGAAGGAGAAGTGCTATTCACGCCTGACGTTCTCCATATAGACCCCTCGAAGTACTTTTCTGATCTGAAAGAGGGAATAAAAGCAGCTTTATCGCTTGCCACGCACATAAAGTATGACTATCCAACTCGTTATACTATCGGTGATTTAATAAGCGAGGCAAATGTAAAATCGGTGGCGTTGGCATTTAATATCGCTTATCCAACTTCCGTGACAATAAAACCGTTGATTCAAAAGGCTCATTCCAATGCACGAAATCTGTCCATAAATGCGTGCATATACGAACGCGAGACAATGCCTTATTTACTTGCGAAGGCATGTTCACAGGCACGAAGTCTGACGGCGTATTTGGGAGAATAATGTAACCACGAGATTACACGGATTTTCACGAGAAATTGTGAAGGTACAAAAGTCAGAGAACAATCCAAAAATTCTTTCGGTATCTTCTTCATTTCGATTAAACTCCCCTTTTCCTTTCACTCAAAACGTATCCTGCCAATACCACTAACCCAATCCGATGCACCGGAATCCCATTTGAAGGATAGTGCTACCCTGTCGCCCTCGCCGAACGTTACCACCACGACTCGTTCTCAGTAGCGTGTCAGCAAACTGTGCAGATGCAAGCGGCAGAACGAGCAAGAGTATGCCAATTGAGGTTACCAGTATGCCGAAGCTAACTATTGGCCTTTTCTCCATGCCTGCCCTCTCTTTATTTTTATCCTTTTATCATTCCCCTCTTTCACTCGTAATTTGACTTTTTAATGACAACTTCATTTGTTGAATAGTTCAGCGTGACGTACATTCCTCTTAACAGGGCTGTTCCTAACAGTGTATCCGCAGATTTTGTCAGCACAATATCTACATCAATGATGCCTCCGTTCCATTCCATCCTGCCCGAGAAAACCGGCTCATCCTCTAATATCGTGCCATCTGCAAGTTCCACTTTTTCAATAGCAGTTAATTCAAGACCCAACGAAACTGCCGTTGTTATTGGCAGGCAAAGATGACCTGTGAATCCAGTATCCAGAATTCCATCAGTAACAATTTCTGCCCTGCTACCAATGATCTTCGTTTTTATAATTGGTGAGCCGCTAGCGCTTATTTCTCCCCTTATCATTCTTCATCTCCCTTTGAACGAAACTGCCGCTCGGAAACCAATTCTCCCCAGATAAAATACCTTGCCCGGGTATTTCCCCCTCGCCTTCTTATCCGCTTCAACACTCGTATCCCCGATGAAGTAATCACCGCTATCCACCTCAATCGCCACGAACTTTCCGCGATAATCTCTCTCCAGCTCTTCAGAAATCTTTTTGAAGAGTTCACGCCCTCTCTCTCCTATCTTTCGGATGTCAACTTCGGATTCCATATTTATCTTTTCTCCTCCTTCATAACTTTATTTTCAGCATCCTTCTCAAATTCTATCATAAGAGCCATCACCCCCACCAGAACCATAAAGACACGGCTCAACAAATAGATGATCATCTATTATCTATATAATATTTGCATGATAATGTATAAACCCAGGGGATGAAGAACAAATAAGATGAAACTGAGATTCACGAAGATGCAGGCGGGGGGTAACGATTTCATTCTGATAGACGAGCGAGAAGACCGGATAGTGGAAGAAAAGAAGGGACAAATCGCACGATTTCTATGCCGGAGGAGGTTCTCCGTAGGTGCCGATGGTGTTTTGTTTTTATGCGCACCTACAACGAGTTCGTATGACGTGAGGATGCGAGTTTTCAATGCCGATGGTTCCGAGGCGGAGATGAGTGGAAACGGGATGAGGTGTTTCGCCAAATACGTGTACGAACGAGGGATAGTGCGAAGCAGGCGAATGAAAGTGGAGACGTTAGGGGGATTGATTGTTCCAGAAGTAGAAGTTGATGAAAGAGGTTTTGGAGTAACTTCTATCAGGGTCTTTATGGGTAAGCCAGTGTTTGATAAAATAGACGAGGCGTTTTTTGTGAACGAACAAATAGGAGAGATTAAACTGACTTCATTAAGTCTTGGCAATCCTCATGCCGTGATTATTGTGGATTCATTTAATGGGTTGGATGTGGATACCGTAGGAAAAAGTATAGAATCGCACCCGGCTTTTCCCGACAGGACTAATGTGGATTTCGTGATGGTAGAAGCGAAAAGAAGAGATGAGATAACTGTGAGGACGTATGAAAGAGGGGTGGGAGAGACATTATCCTGTGGCACCGGCTCAACAGCTTCTGTGCTTACATTGAATGAACTCGGGTATATAGATGCGAGTGTACCAGTTACGGTGCACACAAAAGGTGGGGATTTGCTGGTGGAGCTAAAAGAAGAAGGTGCATATCTCACGGGTCCCGCGGAAGTAGTGTATGAGGGGTATATGCTCAATAAGGGTTGAAAAATCCAGAATCTAAACAATTTCCAAATCTCAATTTCAATAGAATCGAACACTTATCACACAGCTTAGCTGGCTTCTTTCTCGCTTCGTATATGGAATTAGAGAATTGCATAACGCAATAGTTAGTGCAGTGCCGTAACCCAAAAACATGCCCGAGCTCGTGAATGGCTTCCTTTTTTATCAATTCCACGGAATCAAGCCTGTTGGTCGAGAGAACAGCGCCTTTACCGGATTGTGCTACCCCAAACACAAAATTCATTCCCTCCACATATATGTCATCGCTTACAATCCATAAACATAACAGAGACACTTTTGCAGTTGATGTGCTTCTGATAAGATAATTCAGGAGAATAGAGGCATCGTATTGCTTTCTATTTGCATTATACGCACCTTTTACTGCCATCGCTTCAAAATGAATCACTTCGGTTGTTTCTATCCCGAAAACATCTTCAAGTGCTTCTTTTACCGATGGCACCTCTGTTTCGCTATTTTTATCGTGAAATATTCTGAGCTTCTTCATGCCCTCCTCCAATAACCTTTATATACTTTGTTTCCTATAAAACGTTGAAGGCATGAGAAAAATAGTGAACAAGCCGGATTTGAAGATGTTTGTCTTCTATGGGCTGCTTCTTATACCAACTTCCTTTTTGTGCTATAAGGGGCGAAACTTATCTCTCTTCTTTGTCATCATGGCGATGCTTCTGACAAGTGTTATAGAGCTCCCAATCTACGAGCTTAGAACAAAAAAGCCGGAATACAGCGAGCCCGAAGCCCGGTGTATCGGTGAATTTTATGGAGTGCAAATCGTAGAGGAGATGCAGGCAGACCGCGAAAGAACATATAGAACAAGGGTAACGTTGAACATGGGTGGATTTGTTATACCACTCTTTTTCTCCTTTTATCTGCTGCTAAGCTATACTACACTCCTGTTAGAAATAGCGATGTCCATCTTACTGATAGCTGCCTTTTCTTACATACTTTCTGAGGTGAAAGCAGGTGTAGGTATAGTAATTCCGAGCTATGTGGGTATCCTTGCTATTCCTCTTGGACTTATACTCGCACCAGAATCCGGGAATACCGCAATAGCAGGGTTGATATTTGTATTGGCAATTTTTGGCATTCTACTGGGGATGTTGATAACGTTGGCAACACTGCCAAAAGAAGAAGTCGGCAGTGCATTCTTTAATCTCGGGGGCGTCGGCAGTTTCCATTCCATATACCTCATCTCCCTTTTGGCTTTGTTTATCGGAACAGTAGCATAATGCATAAGTATGACTAAAAGAGAGGGGGACAGAGTGATAATAAAATTGGGTGGCAGTCTAATAGAAAGAGGCAGAGAGATCATACGGTTTCTTAGAGATTATGTGGAAGAGAAAGATAAAGCTCTAACCATAATATTAATCCCTGGCGGGGGACCCTTTGTAGAAGTCGTAAGAAACCTCTCAGCAAACTTCTCAATATCAGAGGATACTGCGCATTGGATGGCTGTCCTCGCAATGCACCAGTACGGTTTTTTTTTGGCAAATGGTGAAATTCGGATACCGGTAGTTGAAAGCATGAATGAAATAGACGGTGAACCTATACGCATATTACTACCCTATGAGATGCTAAAAGCAGATGATTGCTTACCGCATACATGGGATGTCACTTCAGACACGATAGCAGCGTTTGTTGCAAATAAAATAGGTGAAAAGACTTTCATAAAACTAACAGACGTGGATGGAATAATAGACGAAAAAGGGCATCTTATCAAAGAAATCTATGCAGAAGAAATGGTAGAGTTCGAGGAGAAGAAGGGATGTGTTGACACGGAGCTCCCAAGATTTTTAATGCAGAATAAAATGAACTGCATAATTGTAAACGGCAACTTCCCAGATCGAATAATAGCTGCAATTGAAGGAAAAGAAACTCGGTGCACGAAAATACTATCTATGCATACAAAAACGTTTTAGAAAGAAGAAGCCGTAGAAACTTTTTCGCGACGGGGATGCGAGGAGAGAGCATCTATATTCAACTTTAAACTCTTCTCCAATTCCTTATACCTATTCCGTATTGTAATCTCAGTTGTACCTGCAATCTTGGCTATTTCCTTCTCTGCGCGATACTCTCCCTCATCATTACTTAAAACTGCGGCAATGTATATCGCCGCCGCTGCCGTTCCTATGGGTGCCCACCCTCGGGCTGCGCCCGCCCCCTTATTCTGCTTTAGTATTTCTATTGCCTTTTCCCTTGTCGCCTCACTTAATCCCAGCTCGGAGCAGAACCGGGGTATGTAGTGCGATGGATCCGCAGGTGCAATCTTCAATCCAAATTTCCGTAAAAGAAAAATATATGCGCGTCTTATCTTCTTTAATGGACTTCTTGACACCTTTGCAATCTCTTTCAGTGTTCGTGGAACCCCGTATTGTCTGCAAATGATATACAGCATTGCAGAGACCAATTCTTCTATACTCCGTCCTTTAATCAAATTTTGCTTCGCCGCTTTTCGGTATAACACAGAAGTTGCCTCCTTGATATCGTTCGGTAGTTTAAGTGCACATGCCATTCTATCTATCTCGATAAGTGCGAATGCAAGGGTCTTTTCACTACTATCCATATTTACCCATCGTAATCTTTGTATCCCTGCGGGCAATTTTGGCGTAGGTGTGCTCAGTCCTTTATCATGAATTCTATAACTCATACCAGGACCTGTTCTTACTCTTTTAGAAGCTTGTTCGGAGTCATATGCACGCCATTCGGGGCCGAGGTCCACGATATTCTCCGCTATTACCATCCCGCAGTCGGCACAGTAAAGTTCTGCGTGCTTAGAATCCGATACCACGTTTTTTGACCCGCATTCGGGACATTTCCTTATTCGGTTTTCGTCCATATCAATATCTATATATATTTTTCACTATAAAATACTTTCCTTTTTTTTCGCTACCTTTAAAAAGCGCAGCGAAATTTCTCATCTGCCTATCGTTTCCTTAAGCAGGGTGCCAACAATACCGGAAGAGCCCGAAGTATCCGAAGTGCCCTTAGCGCTCGGTAAGAAAGGAGCTAAGGCAGATGCTAAGTTATGCAAAGTCATCGATTGAATGATTATCTTTCCTGGTCCTCTCAAGGTTGTCAAAAAGAGACCTTCGCCGCCAAAGAACATCGTTTTAATCCCTTTTACCCGCTCAATGTCATAGTCTACGGTTCCATTCCAGCCAACTACACAGCCGGTGTCTACTTTCATCTTTTGTCCCGATTGCAGGTCAAACTCTACAAAATCGCCGCATGCATGAATAAAAGCTGTGCCTTCGCCGGCAAGTCGCTCCAAAATGAAACCCTCACCGCCAAAGAAAGCAGACCCCAACTTTCGTTGGAATTCCACGCTTAGCTCTACGGTATCTTCAGCGCAGAGGAACGCATCCTTCTGGACGATAAATTCTCTGCCCGGTGCAAGTTCTACCGGTTTGATTGTCCCAGGTGCGTTACCTCCAAAAGCGACAATGCCCTCGCCCCCTGTCGGGGCAAATTCTGTTAAAAACATGGTTTCGCCCGCGAATTTACGCCCGATAGCTTTAAACAAGCCACCTCTCATCCTTTTTATATAACCTCGACATATTTTAAAAAGCGCAACGAAAGTTAGCGAAGGAATATTTAAAATAAAGGGAGGTGATTGATAATGGAAGAAGAAAAACCAGGTGAATTGAAACGGTTATTTGTTTACGAACATGATGCAAGGCGATGGGAACTTTTTGTTAATTAGGAAACGCTACACTAGCAGGCGAAGCGGTTTTTCATAACCACCCGAAATAATATTCTCTTACAAATTCATAATTCCTTTTGACATTGCTTCTTCCTTCTATTATCGCTCCATGCCCGGGCAACAAAAGTTCGGTATCCAGTGTTGACACCCTGTTAATAGAGCTTTTCAGCTCCTCAGTACATCCAAAAGGCAGATCTGTTCTCCCTACGCTTTTCTCAAACACCAGATCACCGCAGATTAAAGTCTTTTTAGCCGGAGCGTAAAAACAAATGCTTTCTGGGGAATGCCCTGGTGTATGTAATATCCGTAACTCCGTGTTTCCTAAATTCAAACTCTCCTCAAGCACAAAATCCACCTCAAATTTCTTTGCTGTGCCAATGCCAAGGAACCTCGAAGCTTCCTCAGCCATAATATCAAGATACTCTAATTGTGATGAATGTAGTGCAACTTTTGCACCCGAAATTTCTTTAAGCGATGCTGTTGCGCCACAGTGGTCAGGATGAAGATGCGTGAGTGCTATCAAATCAATATCCCGTGCATCAATTCCGCCCGCTCGCATCTCTTCCAGTCGCAGCCCAAGGTAATTCTCCAGCCCGCCGGGGTCTATGAGAAGCGTGAGTTCATCTTTTATCACGTATGTGTTTGCATCAAGCAAACCTTTCTCTTTGTACCAATACACGCCGTCTTGAATTCTCATTTCTTTTAGTACAGGTTTTCTTTTTTCTTCTTAAAGAAGAATAAGTGCTGCCACAATCAAAACCGATTCAATAAGAGCGGCAATAATAAGAAGAGGTAAAATCAGGATGAAGAATACCCTCAAACCCTTCCTCAATTCTTTTTTTAAATGTCTTTCACCTTTCCCTTTTAAAATCTCTCGCCCCAGTCGCAGACCAATCGCCGCGGAGAGCAAAAAAGCAGGTATCTCAAATATGCCATGCGGCACTATTGCAAGAAAGACGCTCAGACCCTCCTCTTTGGCAAACCAGCCGAGCAAACCACCATTGATAAATGCAGAAAAGATGGGAAAAATGCCTATCAGAGGTCCCGATATAATGTCAAGGAAGCATGTGAAAGAGTTATTCAAGAATATCACGATAAAGAAAGCCAAAAAGATTATCCATGCTGGATATGACTGTGTAAAATCTTTTATATTCTCGCTAAGCTGTTGAATCCACTCCAGCGGTGCACCAAATATTTCACTCAGGAAACCCATGTATCCAAAAACAATGGAGCCAATGAAGAGCACGGAAACGAACAAGATGTAAAACCTGATAGAATGAAGATATTCACGCAGCGATATTTTTTCTTCCATTTTCTTAGTAAATATAAGTATTTTTATACCAAAAAGTTATAGTTAAAAATCTGCGTAATCTTGTGGTTATAAAAGGAGCTAAAAGAAAAAATGAGAACGTCAAAGATATCAGGATTTTATAAGCTGAGTTCAACGAAGAGGTTGGAGACGGTAAGGGATTTTGCAGGGCTATCAGAAGAGGAGATAAATGTTCTCGCTAATACCGGTTCCTTAGGAGATATAGCAGACAGAATGATAGAGAACGTTGTTGGTGCGATGCCCCTACCAATAGGCATTGCCGTGAATTTCATGATTAATGATAAGGATTATCTGATACCAATGGCAATAGAGGAGCCTTCTGTTGTCGCCGCGGCGAGTAACGCTGCAAAGATGGCAAGGGAGAGTGGAGGATTCCAAACGAGTTCCACGGAACCCATAATGGTGGGGCAAATACAATTAACCGATGTTTACGACCCTTTCTCCGTGAAGTTCACCATTCTCGCAAATAAGGAACGAATTTTAAACCTCGCAAATGAAGAAGACACGGTACTTGTGAAGCTTGGCGGCGGAGCAAAAGACCTCGAGGTAAGGGTCGTTGACTCTATGGTGATTGTTCATCTATTGGTCAACGTTAAGGATGCGATGGGCGCAAATGCGGTAAATACAATGGTTGAAGCGGTTGCGCCATTTATTGAGCAACTCACAGGTGGAAAGGTGAATTTGAGAATTATTTCAAATCTTGCAACGTACAGGTTAGCGCGTGCAAGAGCTGTTTTTGCACGGGATGTGATAGGAGGGGAGGAGGTTGTGGATGGAATCATCAGCGCATACTTATTTGCGAAGGCTGACCCGTATAGATGCGCAACACATAACAAGGGCATAATGAATGGAATAGATGCGGTTGTAATCGCTACGGGGAACGACTTCAGGGCGATTGAGGCAGGTGCACATTCCTATGCAAGTATCACCGGGCAATATCTGCCTTTAACGAGATGGGAAAAGAACAAAGATAATGACCTGGTTGGCACTATTGAACTACCACTCGCAGTTGGTATCGTTGGTGGTGCAACATCAGTTCATCCTACTGCGAAGACGAACCTCAAGATACTGGGCGTGAGAACAGCAAACGAGCTTGCGGAAATCATTGCTGCGGTGGGTCTGGCACAGAATTTCGCTGCGCTCCGCGCACTGGCAACCGAGGGCATTCAGCGAGGACACATGGCTCTGCATGCACGGAACGTTGCAATAGCGGCTGGTGCAAAAGGAGAGTTGATAGATCGGGTTGTGGAGATACTGGTGCGCGAACAGAAGGTGCGAGTAGATAGGGCGAAGGAAGTGCTGGCAGAGATTTTGGGGTAAAATGGCGAAAAGGATAATGGTGCAAGGCACGGGGTCGGGAGTAGGCAAAAGTGTAATTGTAGCTGCTCTTTGCCGCATATTCACCCAGAATGGCTATAAGGTGGCACCCTTCAAATCGCAGAATATGGCTCTTAACTCGTATGTTACTAAAGATGGTCTTGAAATAGGAAGGGCACAGGCATTTCAGGCTTTTGCCGCTCGTAAGGAGCCGACGGTGGAGATGAATCCTATCTTGCTGAAGCCTTCAAGCGACACCGGCGCTCAGGTTATCGTGCGAGGCAAACCAATAGGCAACATGACGGCAAAGGAATACCACGAGTACAAGCCAAAAGCGCTGAGCCTCATACAGCATTGCTTCGATATACTCGAACGCGAGAATGACATCGTGGTGATAGAAGGTGCGGGGAGCCCGGCAGAAATAAACCTCCGTGCGAACGACATCGTGAATATGAGCATTGCAAAACTTTTAGATGCGCCAGTGCTGCTCCTCGGTGACATAGACAAAGGCGGTGTATTTGCATGGATTGTGGGAACACTCGAACTGCTTGAAGAGGAAGAAAAAGAATTAGTGAAGGGCATTCTGATAAACAAGTTCCGTGGGGACATGGACATACTCAAACCCGGACTGGAGTTCCTTGAGAAAAGAGTCAATAAACCTGTGATAGGCGTTATACCTTATTTCCACGGTATAAAGATACAGGAAGAGGACTCTGTATCGTTATCCGTGGAAAAAAGGAAGAAAAGAGCAGCGAAGAAAGGAGAGGGAAAAGAAATAACGATAGAAGTCGTTTATCTGCCCCATATATCCAATTTCACGGATTTTGATGCTTTAGAAGCAGAGGATGACGTTTCTATTCGATATGTCGGCAGGGGTGAAAAAATAGGCGAGCCTGATGTGATAATTATACCTGGGTCAAAGAATACGATAGGCGACCTGTTATATCTTAAAAACAGCGGATACGCATCGCAGATAGTGGAAAAGGTAAGAAGCGGGAAGTGTGTTGTTTTTGGTATCTGTGGTGGTTATCAGATGCTCTGTAATACCATAATAGACCCAGAGGGAGTGGAATCTAAGGTTAGAGAGACCGAGGGACTCGGTTTGCTGCCCGCTACAACCATATTTGAGTGCCATGCACAGAAAATGACGAATCAAGTGCGAGCAATAGCGGATTTGGAGTTCTACAAAGGAGAATTAGCAGGATATGAAATACACATGGGAAGGACTTATTTCTCTAATGGCACTATAAAAAATGCTTTTATGATATTCGAGCGTTCTGGCGAGAAGGTTATGGACAATGGTGGCGCTGTTTCTTCTGATGGAAACGTCATCGGTACTTATATACACGGGATATTTGACAACGATGGCTTTCGACACGCTTTTCTGGACTGCATAAGACAGAAAAAAGGGATGTTGTGTATAAAAGAAGACAAAAGCGAAGACAAAAATAAGAGCGGGATTAATTGGGACACGGAATATAATAAATTAGCCGACCTTGTACGGAGAAGTATTGACATGGATGGGCTATACAAAATCGTCAATAAATTGTAGTATTTGCTCAATATCCAGTGGACTTAATTTCCAAACTCCAAATCACAAATACCAAACAATACCCAATCCCAAAGCTCAAAACAGACTTGCTAAGGGCTTGTTTTTAGTTTTATTGCTTCACACCCAGGAATTGTTCCAGCATCTCCGGCTCCACCAGCATATTCAGAATTCTAACTAGGTCCGTCTTATCATAAATGTTCTTCAAGTTCCCACGCTTCTTATACGATGCCAGGTTTCTTACTTCCTCTATTTGCTTCTCTGTAAGCTTCTTCACTTCTATCACTCCTTCCTCTTCCGCTCTTTTCACCAGGTCCTCTCCTGCATCGCTCCTCATTATCACGGTTGACCACCCCAGTTCGGAACCTATGGAGCCTACCGATACATCGGCGAACTCAGCCGCAAAATCATAGCAGTAGTTGCACGCATCACGCACGCAATCACGCATCTTCTTTATCGGCGTCTTTATCTCCTTACCTGCTTTCGTATAAACGATAAAGCTACCTCTCTTTATGTTGAACTTCTCTACCTCTTCTATGCTCGTGCCCAGCTCCTTTAACTTATTTTTTAGCATTTCCATATCAAAAGTTTCAGAGCATAAGAGACCAATCAGTATCTTCACCCTGTCAGCACCGACATCGAATCTCGTTGACAATTGAACTTTCCTCATGCCCTGTATATGGCATGGCAATCCAACGAGTGCGACTCGTTTATAGCCCTGCTCAAAAGCGTCTCCAACACCGGATACCGAAGGACATTGCGTATATTTCGAGCCCGCAGCAGCTAATATATCCTCCCTCTTCGTTGCAACAAACGGCTCGGGCTCCCAATTATCAGGTGTCTTCGATACTACCGCGGCGTCTATCTCATCATGTTCAAGTAAGCTCACGAGTAATGCGGATACAACCCCGCCATCCTGCGCCTTCCCTCTTATGCCTTCATCTGTTGCTCTTGCGGTTAAAATGTCTCCTTTATAGTATCCCAATAGGTTATCTGTCCTTGTCGCACCAAACACCGCCCTTTCAACCACAAAAGGAGCGAAGCTCGTCCTTGGACAGAAATCATAACACGCACCGTATATCTCATAGCACTTCTTCTTCGTTACTGGTATCTCGTGCTCGTAGGTTATGTATTCTTTACAAAAGGCACCACAAGTCCCGCAGTAGCAGCACAGACCGTTATATATCACCTCCGCTTCCAAATCCATTATGTTCCCTTTCTGTTTTACCATGGCTTTTACCCCTTCTTTACTTTATACTACTTACCAGCCTGTTCAGCATATCCTTATACCCCTCTTCCATTTCCGGCGAGATGTTCATAAAACTCATCCTCGCCTGGGGATGATAATATCTATCAATAGAAACAGCACGAATCAAAGGGTCAATTGCGAAATTCTTTATGCAGGACAGCATTTGCGATGCGTAATAATAGACGACGCCAAAGAATATCACGAAATCGTAATTCCCCTTGCCATCTAAGCCCTTCCAGCCTGGGTCTCTTAAGCAATTGGTAAGCTCGTGCAGGTTGTAATAGCTCACGTTCTCCGTGTATTCTTTCTCTACAAAACCTCTTATGCTGTGTCCTGTTGCCGCGATTGGTACTCCCTTCCTTCCCATTTCTATCGCGGTCTCTAAAAAGAAATCATCGCGCAGTATCTCCGAGCCCACCACGAGCAAAGGTCGCTTCGCACTTGATATATAACTCCCTATCACTTCTGGCGGCGCAACCTCTCCCATTTCAGGACCCGGGATATTAGCCACGTCAAAAGGTATCTCCATTCCCATCTTTCTACTCCCTTATTTCTTCTTCTCCCTTATCAATCTTCTCAAATTGGTCGGGTTAAATGAAGGGTCGTATCCCCTTATTGGTCCTTCCTTTATCCTCTTCATCTTCCAATCTATCTCCCAGTCATGCTCATCCTCCAGCTTCTTTAGCAATTCGTTCTTATTGGCAATAGGCAGGTCAGTGGCAGTCCGGACGAAGAGATGCCAGTCCGGGGGATATGCATTGAGATACTTCAAGCTGAGGTCAATATAGTGCGTTAGTTTTATAGAACGCCCGCGGTCTGTATCAGATGGTCGAAAACAAAGTTTTGCTATCATCGGTAACGCCTCTTCTACCGTTTCACACGCTACGAGCAAATGTTGTGGTCCCGGCTCGAAATAAATCTCTGAACCATCGGTAGCATCTATCAGCTTCCAATCGTCTTTTAAGTCAGGGCGACCGAGGAAAGCCCGCCGGTATTTCGCACCATGAGGACCTACCACTGCGGGAATACCCAGTCTATTGAACCCCGTGGCGATCGAAGCTGCCTTCTGTGACATTGCCCCCCATGCAACACCACATGCACCCACACGACTTAAGATGTAATCTGCTATTTCCTCGTAATTCCCCCGCAGAGGTCTCCCTGCGAATATACTCGCTACTTTTATTGCCGCATCATGTATGTGCGCATTGGAAACACAAGAGCCTATGTTGAGAACACCACCGGCGTCAAATCTGCCGTGATGCTGCTCGTATACCGTTTTCCCTTCTTCATCCTTCCAGAGCGCAGCATCAATCGCCATGCACCCCGTCAGCGTAACTATATAATTCCGTTCCGCGAATTCCTTCACGATAAGCCATGCATCCTTAGTCCCGTTTGGGTAATTTCCACAGCCTATCGGGGCAATGATGCCTGGAATAGTCCCTAATACAATAGGAGCACCCACATCTCTTATCTCACTGTCCCAAACAGGGCCACGACCTATTCGCATCCGTCCTTTCTCCTCTTTTACCTGCGGATATGCTGCTTTTGTTATCACATCCACTATTGGGATATGCTTCTTGCAAACCTGCTCACATCTGCCACAGCCAACACAGAGGTCGAACAACCCGGCAAGCGGTTTTATATCTCCCGATGTAGCACTTTGATTCGCTTCACCAATACGAAGACCGTTAGGACATGCAAGTGTGCAATTCCCACATTGTATGCAATCATTTACGTAATATTTGAATTCTTCATCACTGAGAATCAGTTTTAACCCTTTCCTCTTCTTATCCATTTGAATTACGGTCTTCACTGCTACCTCACCCACCTGCTCAGGATCAAGTATTACGACTCCAGGGGCGCGTCCACTCACCAAATCATCCACTATTTTATCCGGATTATCATCAGTCCTATCCACCAGACCATGCATTGCTTTGTCGTTCGTTACTATCAGGGGAGAATGAACGCGCTGACAAAGTTCCAGTATGTCTGCACGGATGCACTGCTCATCTACCACAACGACATCCGCAATTCCCATCCGTATCACACGCAGCTGTCTTCCAAGCGCGGCTGCTATCTTCGCTTTTTTGTACACTCGCGTGGTGTCAATGGACGTGCAGCAGATTCCTGCAAGTTCAACCCTGTCTTCAAGTCCGTTTTCCGTTAAGTAGTCACCTATATCCGCAGCAGGTGGCACATTATGTCCTATAACAAGTACAACAGGTTTAGTCGTGTCTATTGTCCCTATACCTACGTCCACCAGCGGAACATCTGGTCCACCTCCTTCATAACTCGTGGGCATTCCATAAGATGCAATCTGAATGATATCGGCAGCTTCTTTGCCCAGCGAATCCAGCATACCCATGTGGAGCGCTTTCGACTCGAAGTCCCTGTACGAGCCCTCCTGACCTGTATGAAGTGCGTCTGCTAACTGAACTATCTGCTCCTCGATGTAATCGAATACTTTCTCGTAATCTCTTATCGTCTTTGGTTTTATACCACATACCAATCTCGTAAGCGGCGCTTCCACGTCCACCTCCGGTCCGAAATCTATTGGGACATCACCGCCAAACTTCTTTATCATTTCATGAAGCATGTGCCTTCCATGTCCACAATGCGCACTACACCCCACCAAACAAGCAAGCAGAACGATTCTCCCGTGTTGCGCATCCATCCTTATTCCACATGCTCCTTTTTTGTTCCCTGTAAGGTCACATTTACCATACGTGCAAAGACAGCACATGTCACATAACGGCGCGTAAAAAGGCTTGTATCGGTTCAAAAGCATGAAGTCCCAGTTTCGAAGCGTTGCTATCCCCGGCATCGGATGTGGACCCATAGGCTCCCATTCTTCCTCTTCTTCTACTATCTCCCCTATGCTTATCCGCACATTTCTCAGGTCAGAGATGTTGAAAATCCCTCCCTTTTTTAGCTCTTCCATCTTCCCTTTTTACCAATCATAATCATATACTCTTATCCATTCATAAAATTCATCGCCCTCCGCGGCAAAATAAGTCCGAAGCCGCATCTCAAACCATCCGACATCTTTGCACACCTCCTTTATCTCCTCCAAATCTTCATCCGAGATAAAACCTTCATTCCTGATAAACGTAAAGAAATCGGAGATAGCTCTAAGAAACGATTTGATATCGGACATTCTGGGATTCAAAAACTTCCTAATATACCAATTACCCAAAAATGTCCTGATTGTATCACCAGAAACTTCCAGAATACTCAATGCATCGTCATAGACAAATAGATAATCCATTACAAAGTACGCTGCCAGGTCAGCTCGCTTGCCCGCAGTGCTCTCTTTTAGTCCTTTGCCCTTCAAATACTCATAAAACTGATCGAAAATTATTTTTGACCTCTTCCACTGTTTGTCATACTCCTCTTCTGAATTATCTTCCTTGATGCATTCGAAATGTTCGCTCTTTATCTTTTTCATCTTATCCCTTATCCCGCAAACTTATTCATCTTTATCTTCAGATGTATATAAATAACTTTTTCTCAACGCCCCCTCAGCTCCTCTATTTCCAATAAAAATTCATCAGCTCGTTTGCTCAATCTCATCGCCTGTTCACTCATCTTTCGGAGCGTGTTGATGGAACCAGCGATCAGTAGCCTTAGGATCTGATAGTTCTCCTCCCAGGTTAAGATTCCCTTGAGTTTTTTCTTCTCTATTTCGTGATACCATTCATCATGTTTCCAGACGAGAATCGCACCTAAAATGCTTACCGCCTCCTCTACTTTCAGGTCTTCCAATCGTGCGAGCTTAAATGGAAGTTCCGCAAGGATGAAGCCCAGTGGATTACTGACGACAGGTAATTTATCCAGCGATAAATGAACGTGCTTCATGATAGCAGGCAAAGCAATGAAGAGTTCTGATGCCTTCACGTGTCCGCCGAAGTACGCGATCAGCGCGCCCTTGGGTGTCATCATGTAAATCTCAGCGCCTCTCTTCCCTTCGCCAACCTTCTGGATTATATATGCCGCTTCGAGCTCGGGAAGCTTCCTCAGGACTGTTGGATACGGAACGGAAGTACCCTTCGATATGGCATACTTGCTGGACGGTCCTTTTTTCATGAGAAATTCAAGAACAGCCCCGATGTGTTCGTATTTTGACATCCCTGTTCATTATAAAGTAGGCCATGCATGGTCGCCCTCGAACAGCTCCTCACGAATTCGCTCTTTTTCCTCCTCCGTGTAATCGTCATTGTGCCGAACTTCATTATACCGATGCATCTTTTCCCTCAGTTCTGGTTTCAACCGTTTCATTTCCTCTTTTAGCTCTTTAAACGCTCCCCGCTCCACCAGTTTGTGATCGCGGAGAAACTTGTAGAACTCCAACAGCGCAACATATACACCGTCAAAAATCTCGTCGTCAATGTCCCCGGTCTTGAATATGAATTTGTGCATAATACGTTCAAAATGATCTGTTATTACGTCTATATCGTCGTACAGGAAGTAGCCATCGTCATAAGCATCAAAAACAAGATCGAAGATGTACCAGAGACTGAACAGGATGTCATACCTCTCGCCTGCACTGTACTTTGGATTCTGCAATAAATGTCTTCTAAAAGCATCCATTCTTGATTGGTTGTAATCAACCACAGACTTTTCGTATTCGTCCCATTCGTCCTCCTCTTCCTCCAAATCATTGAGCTTCTCGTAATCCACTTCTCGTAATAAATAATCGTCCCAATTATGCATCTTTTTGCTCTTTATCAGCGTTTTATAGATTTCGTAATTGGTCTTCGCAATCTCATCATTTTTATCCAGTTCAACTGCTTTCTTCAGGGCTTTCCCTGCTTCCTCTATATTTCCCCGAATCATCTCCAGCCAGCCCATGTTCGAGTAGAATTTACAGTTTGGTTTCGAGACTGACTCGATAGCCCTCTGTTGAAACTCAATTGCCTTCTCTGTATCGTTCAAACAGGCGTAACAATTAGCAATGCTGTCATAAACCCATGGTTTCTTCTTATCTTTCTCGATTTCCAGCAGTTGGTTGTAGTATTCCAGTGCGAGTTCAAACCGGAGGTAATATTCCATGAACTCGCAGGTCTTGTAATACGCATCTATCAAATCACTGCGTGAAAAATGCTCCCGTAGCGATTGCAGACCCCTGTCTATGTATTCCTTACCTGCTTCGTCATTCCCGCTCTTTATATTTTCTGACCCCAAATCGAACAATGCGGGGTAATATTCCGGACACTCCTCGACGATTTCCTCTAACCATTCGATTTTCTCTTCTCCCACTATCGGTCCCCGTAATAGCGGCATTCTATTGGTTGAGACCATATCTATATAATCTAACTCCGCCGCCATCCACGCATCCGTATCCTCAATTTTTTGCTTCTTTTTTGGTTTTGGCATCTTCTCCCCTCCATTCCTGTTTATATTCTGTACAACTTCTTAATCGTAATATCTATCGGTCTTTTAATTTTTAACCTTTTCGATTTTACTTTATTTTTTTGTGAACGATTTGCCCTGATGTATTCGTATTTCGGCATCTTCGTGACATGTTAGAGTCACTATTGGATATGAACACAAAAGAATATATTTATCATGCTATGCGGGGTAAGAAGAGATGAAAAATAGAAATGGAGGAATGGACACCGAAAAAGATAGAAGAACTTTTTGAACTTGACATCCATGAACTTGGGGAGCTGGCAGATTCCATCAATCGGAGGAACGGAAACATCGTAACGTTCGTCATTAACAGGCATATAAACTACACGAATATATGCGTTTCAAGATGTCCTCTTTGCGCTTTCTACCGGGATGCGGGAAATAGCGATGCGTATTTTATGAGTATTGAGGAGGTGCTGGAAAAAGTTGCAGAAGCGATAAAAACAGGTGCTACGGAGCTTCATATCGTCGGCTCACTCAATCCGGAGATGAACCTGGGATACTTCGAGGCGCTTTTCGGGCAGATAAAGAGGAGATTTCCACACGTGATTATCAAAGCGTTGACCGCAACTGAAATACACTTCCTTTCGCGGGTCGAGGGAATAAGTATTGAAGAAGTACTCTCGCGGTTGAAGGATGTCGGACTGTGCGCAATGCCAGGAGGTGGAGCGGAGATTCTGGCTAATGAGATACGAGAAGTTATCTGCCCGAACAAGGTAAAAGCGGAAGAATGGCTCAGGATAATGGAAATAGCCCATAGTATCGGGATAAAAAGCAATGCCACGATGCTCTTCGGGCATATTGAAAAACCAGAACACCGCGCTTTACACCTGTACAAGCTCTGGAAGTTACAGGAAAAAACAGGTGGTTTTGTCTCCTTCATCCCTCTTCTTTTCTATCCGGAGAACACCGAACTCAACGCGTTGGGGCTCGTCGAAGAGAAGACGAATCCTGTGGACGTGCTCAAAACGATTGCAGCTTCAAGAATAGTGCTACGGAATTTTAAGAGCATAC
>JAODGL010000027.1 GCA_025464585.1 Methanosarcinales archaeon | reverse complement strand
CGGTGGATGGGATAGGCATGAGCAGTGTTGCGGACCATCCGTGGGAAGACCTGAAACTTTTAGCTGAAGGGGCAAAGAGAAAGGGAAAAATGTTCGCACTTCATGCCGGTGAAAGGAACGCAGAGGACATAGAAGGCGCAATAGAACTTGAGCCTGATTTCATCGTGCACCTTACAAAAGCGTCACGGCAAGATTTCAGGAAAATGCGCGATAAGAACATAGCTGCGGTGGTTTGCGTTCGGTCCAACCTGATGACCGGGGTGGGACTGCCTCCTGCGCCTGAAATGCTCGAATCTGGATTAACTGTCGGTGTCGGCACTGATAACGTAATGCTTAACTCACCCGATATATTTTCCGAAATGGAATTCATCTCGAAGATTTTTCGACTTGAAGCTCGGGAAGTGCTGAAGATGTGCACGCTGAATTCCGCGACGGTGCTAAAGGAAGCGCAATCCATCGGCTCAATAGAGGAAGGTAAAAAGGCGAATTTAATGGTGATTAAAAATGACACACAGAATATGAAAAACGTGAAGGATGCAATAAGAGGAGTGGTGAGAAGAGCTACACGTAATGACATTGCGGCGATAATATATGAAGGGGAAGTTTTAGAGCACACGATTTCGAGCAATTAATTAAATGCAAAATGCAAATTGAAAATTTATTTTGAATTTTACACTTTGCGATTTTCATTTTTTCATTGTCATCCCTGCTTCTTTAACTCATCTGCAACCATCTTCGCTATGCTTACCCTACTGAAAGTGGATTCAATTGTATCGGTTGCGATTATATCTTTAACGCCAGCGCGGAGCATTCGCGAGATTGCATTTTGCACAAAAACGCCGTGTATGCAAGCGACATAAATATCGTTTGCTCCTTCTGCTTTTAAGATGGAAGCTGCTTCTGATATTGTACCACCAGTGGAGATAATATCATCTACGATAACGGCATTTTTACCTTCCACGCTTAATCCCTTTGGTTTTATTTCCACTTCCTCACTGCTTATCCGCCTCTTCTCGAGCACATCGTAATCGAAGCCGTAGGGAGATGCAACTGCTTTTGCTAACTCCGTCGCTCCTTTATCAGGTCCGATTATCACCGGATGCACTTTCTTCTTTTTCACTACATAATTACCGATTAAAGGAGAGGCATCCAGCTCCTTCGTATCTATGCTGAAGTATTTCAAGACACCTCTGTTATGCACATTGACCACATAAATCTTATCAATTGCACCCGCAGCGCATATACTCCTCGCAATTGCTCTTATTGATATAGCTTCGCCGGGTTCGAACTTTTTATCCTGTCTTGCATACCCCAGGTAAGGGATAACAACTTTTGTTTTGTATGCTTCTTCCCCCGCGTCTATTAATTGCAATAAGCATATAAGGTCAGAATCAGTCCTGATGCTCTGCACGATGACTATTTCTTCTTCTTTTATTTCTTCTGCGACTCGCGTGTAGAGCTCGCCGTCCGGGAACCGCTTGAACTCGCATAATGAAACGTTACATCCCAGCTCCGTTGCTATTCTCGCAGCCAAGAACTGCGAGGACATCCCGGGTATTATCTTCATCTTTTTTTCCTTCACTTACTTCTCTATCACCGCTTCCTCCACCGCAATTCCGAAATGCCGAGCCGCTTCCGTCACATGCACCAGAACCTCATCACCCGGTTTCAAATCGACCACCGAAATCGGTTTCTTTTTTGCCTTACTCACCAACTTTATCGTCTCCGCATTCTGAAGTATAATACTGCATTTCCTCTTCTCCCCCCCTCCTGTTTCCACTTCCGCTTCCACGAGCATAAGCGGTCGTTTCTCTATCTTCACCCTGCCTACCACTGCTTTTCTTGCATTTCCTTCTGCATTCACAATCAACACATCATCCCCAGACGCCAACTCCGACAGATACCTCGTCTTCTCTCCTACCAGCACGTAAGCATACACGCCACCTGCATTCACCCTGAACGGTCTCGCAGCTACGTAAGGGCTCTCTTCTGATTCGGAATGCACAAGGAACAGCGCAAAAGACTGCGAACCCACCAGCATCCCCTCTCCTAAGGTCATCAACGAGCAGGTATCCACGCACACTCTATCTCCCATTTCAAGCTCCTCCACGCGTGTTATTCTCGCGGTGGAAAGAGGAATCTTACCCATCTTACTCTCTTCTCTTATCTCCACCACTCTTTTTATCTCTGAAGGGTCGTCAGTATCGAGGAGAACGCCATCAGCACCATATTCAAGTGTTTCAAATGCCGTCCTCGCTTCCTCCGCAGTCTGGACGCCTGCAATCACCTTCGCTTCCTTCTTCTGTAATTCTGCTATTATATTCTCCAGCGGTATGATCTTCCAATCCTTTCCTACTACTATCACATAATTGCAGTAATCCGCAATATTCACTGCAAATCGCTCATACTCTTTTCCTCTTATCTCTACATATCCGGCATTGATTTTGCTACCAAAAGTACCTTTCAATGCACGTAAAACATTGGATTCGCCTATTTCCGTGGTAATCGGTTTTGTGCCATCCCCTTCGCTTCCCTTTCCATAAACAATCACATCCGCTTCTCCTTCTTCTATCGTGTCTGGTGTAAACGCAGCTATCTTTATCCGACCCAATTCCTTCACCTTTGCTACATCCGCTTCTTCCACAAGCACTCCATCCACGCCGGATTCCAAACCAGTTGTAATTCTTGATTTTCTCTCCTCCCACGTACCTACATCAGTATCTGCTTTTATCCATATCTCCTTTTCTTCCATTTCGGAAAATCACCTCTCTACTCTTTGGTTTAGCTTACTGTAATGCAGTGCAATAAAAATATAAAAGAAGATAAGGACTATATAAATAAAGAGTAAGGGTTAGGGATTATGTCAAGACCGGTGGTGGATGTGGAAATAGGGAATAAGCGGTTGAATGCAGTTTTAGATACTGGCTCACGCAGGTCTTATATCAGAAGAGAACATGCAAACGAGTTCCCAAAAGCACCAGTTGAGCCATTTGGAGTGATGTTGGGTGGTAAAACTTTTAAGTTTAAAGAGGTGAGAATTGTAACCGGTTTTGTCAAAGATACGGAGGGACGAGAATATCGTTTCTCAGAGCGCTTCTTCGAAGTTGAAGATTTAGGCGAGGAAAACGGTAAGAGAATTGACTTATTGCTCGGTGCGGGAATCCTCGAGGATTGGGGGACGATTATTGATGAAAGTGTTACGCCACCTCGAATTGACCACCGTATTCTGAGAAAAGGAGAACTTGTGGAGCTTTAAGAAAAATAAGATAAACTCGAATTCTCTCCATTTATTTGTTCTCTTCGCTCTCAGAAGATACCATCACTTCAGCATCTCCATCGCCTCCGCTGCCGAAACGCCTTCATGCACTATCCTGCTTATTGCTACTGTCATATCCGTCGGGTTCTTATGCTGAAATACATTCCTACCTATGGATACACCAGAAGCACCAGCAGCTATCGCATCCTCCACCATCTTTAACACTTCCGCATCCGTATTCGCCTTTGGACCACCTGCTATTATCACCGGCACCGGGCAACTGCTTATCACATCTTTAAATGTATCAGGGTCACCAGTATAATTTGTTTTTATTATATCAGCACCAAGTTCAGCACCTACACGTGCTACATGCTTTACCACCTCTACGTCATGCTCGCTCTTCACCTTTTTACCACGCGGATACATCATTGCCAAAAACGGCATGCCCCATTCCTCACATACCATTGCCGTCTCTCCCAGCTCTGCAAGCATGTCCGCCTCGTTCTCCGCTCCCACATTCACGTGCATTGAGACCGCATCCGCACCTAATCGTATCGCTTCCTCTACCGTTGCGACTGTAACTTTGTTTAATGGGTCGGGTCCTAACGAAGTACTCGCAGATAAGTGAATTATCAGTCCTATATCCTTGCCATATCCTCTATGCCCCGCTATTACAATACCTTTATGCACGAGAACCGCGTTTGCTCCTCCTTCTGCCACCGCATTCACCGCTCTCTTCATGTCCGTCAACCCATATATCGGACCTGACGTCACACCATGGTCCATAGGAACGATAACACTTCTCCCGCTCTTCCGGTCCACGATTCTTTCCATTCTTATTCTCTTCCCTATACCCATCCTTTCCATCCTTTCCCGTATGTTTGTCATTTTCTTTTCTCTCCCTTTTGTATAAGATTTTTGCTTCTTTTATTTTGATTTCGCATTTTGCACTTTACATTTTGCATTTTTTAAGCCAATCTCAGGGTCTCCAAATTCATTGGCGCTACCGTCTCTATATTAAACCTCTTATGTATCCCACTTGCTAATGCCATGCATTTGTTACTCTCACCATGCATACATATTACCTTTGACGGCAGTGGCCGTATCCCTCTTACGTATTCAAGTAACTGATTGCGATCTGAATGTCCGGAAAAGCCATCTACTGTCCGTGTTTCCATGTTTATTTTTATATTCCTTATTTTACCCTCATTTGAAAGTTGTATCTCATTCCAACCCTTTTGTATCCTTCTTCCAAGCGACCCTTCTGCCTGGTATCCAACAAAGATAAGCTTGTTCCTTTCATCTCCTGCAAGTCCTTTCAGGTATTCTAAAACGGGACCGCCGTTTAACATCCCCGCGGTAGCAAGTACGATGAATGGCTCCTTCTCCTCTATTACCGCCTTTCTTTTCTCTACATCGTCCACCTGCACAAAAACGTCTGATAAGAATGGATTTTCACCCTGGAATATGGAACTCTTCAGCTTCCTGTTGAGATATTCCGGATATGCAGTATGGACTGAAGTCGCCTCCCATATCATCCCGTCTAAATACACTGGCACTTCCAGCTGCATCCCTTCTAATGCGATCATTACCTCCTGCGACCTCCCAACCGCAAAAGCAGGTATTATTACTTTACCTCCTTTTTTTAACGTATTCTCTATCTCCTCCTTCAAATTCTTCTCCGCTTCGCGCCTCGATGGTTGCAGGTCATTCATTCCACCGTATGTGGACTCTATGACCAACGCATCAACCCTGGGGAAATCATTGAAAGCAGGCTCGAAAAGAAAAGTTCGTTCATACTTTATGTCACCGGTAAATGCGAGGTTATAAAGCCCATTGCCTATGTGGAAATACGCAATAGAAGAACCCAGTATGTGCCCTGCATTGTAAAAAGTTAGTTTCATATCTGGCGATATGTCTGTCACGTCCCCGTACTTCAACGGAATCGTATGCCTTATCGCATCTCTTATTAAAGATGATTTATACGGTATCTTCTTCCCTTCTCTTGCTGATACCTCTATATAGTCAAGTAACAAAAGGGCCATAAGGTCCCTCGTTGGCTGTGTTATGTATATAGGTCCATCATATCCATATAAGAATAAGAGAGGCACCAGGCCAGAATGGTCAAGATGTGCATGCGTTATCACTACCGCATCTATATTACTTATTGGTGACACCTCAGGAGCGTATAGATAGGGCATCCCTTCCGTGCCTACACTTACTCCACAATCTATTAACACCCTCGTCTCCGGCGTAGAAAGCAAAAATGCGTTTCTTCCCACTTCTCTGCACCCACCTAAAGCAGTTATACGCAGCCAGTCATCCTCTATTAGCTTATCTCTATATATCCTCCGCCCTACTTTTTTCACAAAGTCTTTCCTGAATTCGCTCTCCTCTCTTAAATACCTCCTTATACTTTTTATTATCGCGGATTGTATAGGCGGTGCTCTGATAACGTTGGGTCGCCACCCTATCACCTTTGCGACTTCTCTAAGTGTTGCTCCATGCGTGCCTATCACCAATCCCGGTTTTTCTGCCTCTATTATTACCTCTGCCTTGTCCATATCGAAATAAATATCTTTTATTCCGCCTTCCTCCGGTATAATATCGTGAATAACCTTAACCGCCTTTTCTGGCTCCATCAGTATGTTACCACTTGGTCTAACCGAAATCCTCTTCTTTAACTCCCTCGCTAATGTTCTGACTATGGCACCATCATCAGCGAATTTCTGCGTGTCCTCCGTGTATATAACGAGCTCAGGTCCTTCAAATTCTACCTCGGTAATGCTCATATCACCTGGTAATAACTCCATTATTCGCCTCTTCAATTCTAAAAGCGTTTCTTCTACTGGCATTGTCCGTTCTCAACCTTCTACTAATCCAATCCTCACTCAGCTTAGACTGGTCTTCTGCTCCTATTCCTATTTTATGTCACCAATAACATCAATTTGGTAACATCAGTCAAAGACAAAATTTCACCTGAATGAACTTCTTAATTTTTTTATCTTTTCCTCACCTATTTCCTCATACTTCTCTTTCGTTATTACTATCACTTCCATCTCTTCACCAGAGGCACTATCCCTTTTCATTGCGGAATGTAATGCCTGTATTGCAAGCGCTATCCCCTCTTCTTGCGTCATATCCTTTGAATACCGGTCCTCAAGCACACCGTATGCAATAGGAGAACCCGAGCCGGTAGCGGCAATCTCTCTCTCATCGGTATTGCCTCCAAAAGGGTCTACTGAAAATATATGTGCTCCGTTCCTATCTATTCCCCCTACCAGGAGTTGCACAAGATACGGAAAGAATCTCTGACTGCTAAGCACATTGGATAACAGCGTTGTCATCGCTTTTACTGTCATCGGCTCTTGCCGCCTTATTTTATATAGCCTCGCCTCCACTGATAGTATCCGAACCAATGCCTGTGCATCTCCCACTATTCCCGCTGTGGTCATGCCTATTCGCTCATCCACCTGATAAATCTTCTTCGCTGCTTTAGATGCGATAAAAGAACCCATTGTCGCACGCTTCTCACTCGCCAGCACTACACTCCCATCGCATATCAAACCAACAGTTGTCGTTCCCTTCTTTAACTGGTCCATTATTTCCATTATCTATATTCCCCCATGCGTTGTTGTCAATTTCACGTGTTTTACACCCCTCAAGCTCATTATATTCTCTGCCAATTCTTTTATTCGTTTCGCTTCACCTTTCATCACTACTACTTCAAAACAATTCTCCTCATCGAGATGGATGTGCGTTGAAGCTCTTATCATATCCAGAAAATGGTGCTGCACCTCTGTTAGCTCATCACCCAATCCCCTTTGACTGTGGTCATAGAGATAAGTTATGGTCCCTATCTCCTCTCCTGTTTCTCGCTCCATCCATTCGTATTCCACTATATATGCCCTAATCGCATCTCTTATCCCTTCAGACCTCGATGAGTACCCTCTCCCCCTTATTATTCCGTCAAACTTATTCAGCAGATTCGACGGCAAAGATACTCCTATTCGAGTCAATCCGCGCTCTTCTTCCATTTTTATCCCCTCATCAATTCCAATATATGTTTTATTATCTCCTCCGCCTTACAAAAAGCATTTGAATTGTGCTTTTTTATTCGAATGACCTTCGAGTTGAAGCCTCGCTTCCTGAGTTCCTGCTCCAACTCCTCCTCGTTGAAATCCTGGTCATATCCTAATGTTATTATATCAGGTTTTATACTATATAAAGGTTCATACATATCTTTTTCGCTACCCAACATCGCCTTGTCCACAACTTTCAAAGCGGAAACCATCTTCAATCTCTGCTCCTCCGGTAAAATCGGCGTTCCCTTTCTCCTTTTCACACTTACGTCTCTCGCAACCACGACAAAGAGTTCATCACCCAGCTTCTTCGCTTCTTCCAAATAAAGCAAATGCCCCGGATGAAGTATTTCAAATGTTCCAGTTGCTAAAACCCTTACCATAAAAGTTCCTCTCCTACCTTCAACTCCTCTAAATCCTGCTCCACTATCTCCAACTCTATCTCTTCCCCTTTTGAATCGTAACATCTCCAACTATCCTCCGCGTAGGGATAGAAAGTGATGATATGGCAATTTCCCGTCCTGGAAAACATCAACAAATCCTGTTCTGACGGTCTCATAGCGGCGGGATGTGGATGGCTATGAACAGACCCCACGTAGCCAAGACCCATCGGCATCATATCCAGTCGTATAATGGCATTTTCATCTGACGAAACCGTGCCAGGGAGGAAAAAAACATCTGTTATGACATCCGCATCGGCGTACAACATGCCGATGAATTCTCTTGGATGATTCGATTTGCTTACTTCCAGGATAAAATCTAAAGTATCTTTTGCAATCCCCACGATTTTCCTTCTCTTTTTCATCTATTATACTTCTTGTCTTTGATAAAACTAAAACATCCTTCGGTTTTTACTTCTTCTTCCCGTGGCAGAGTTCCAAATTTTGCTCTCAATATCAAATCTGCTATTCCATAATTCAACACCTTTGCTATTCCTACGATGGATGTTGTAGGTCTTGGGTTTACGTCTACCACGTATGCCGTGCCATCATCTCCTAATACAAAATCTATCCCCACATATCCTTTGCAATTAAACAAGGCTACGACCTTCTTACTTATGCTCATTATCTTCTCCTCGGCATCACGCCCTACAAGATATGGAACTGACCCGCCTTCATATATTAGTCTTTCTCGCTCCATCCTTATAAACTGCTTGTTTATCGTCAGTGGTAACACAGCAGAATCACCAGCTATTACGCTGCTGCTTATATCCTCTCCTTTTATAAATTCTGTTACGATATGGTTATCGTCAAAAGATATGTGCTCACGATTTTCTTTTCCATTCAATATAAAGACGTTTTCCGATGCACATCCAAATCTCGGCTTCTTTACGTATGTGTCATCTCCCCCTATCTCTTCTTCAGATACAATCTTCGGCGCGGGTATTCCTTTGTCAGCCAAAATTTTTGTCGTCCGCACCTTGTCAGCGCATATTTTTACACACTCCGAAGGACAACCCAAATTAACGGTATTCGATTCCACGAGTTCTGTAAGGTCGCACAGCTTATCATCGGGAGCAATAACGATGCCCGCATCGCTTTCCTTTGAAAGCTTATCCACCGCTGCTTCAAAATCTGGTGCTGCTACCGGATAGACAACTTCATTATCCAATCCCTCAAAACCACTTCTCAACGTTGTAAGCATTGCTTTCCCTTCTCTTAATAGAGATGCACCTTTATCCCCCCCTGCACCAACCGCGTACTCCGCCACCATTATCCTCATCTTATTCCTTAGTTGCTGGAGCAAATGTAAGTGTTTTCCCATGCTCAACGAGCTTTGCTAACGCAAGGAGTATATTTACGAAATAGTCATTATGTAAGGATTTATTCAAATCTTTCTCCCAGCTCTTCTTAATAG
Source organism: Methanosarcinales archaeon (assembly GCA_025464585.1). Classification (GTDB taxonomy): domain Archaea; phylum Halobacteriota; class Syntropharchaeia; order Alkanophagales; family Methanospirareceae; genus QMVO01. The sequence continues at coordinate 5,760 of JAODGL010000027.1, read as the reverse complement.
CTTTAAATCTTTTCTCCGTCTCTTTCGATATTTTACCAATGCTGGCTGAATAATCAACTGCTTCTGCTGCACTCACTGCTTTCTTCGGTTTTTCCGCTTTTTCCACTGCTTCCTTTTTCTCTCTTCGCAAACCTGTAACTGGATAGCCCATAGTGTTTATCGCTCTTGTCACTGTGGACAGCTTTATTGGCACCTTTCTTATCTTGTTCTCTGCTTCCATAATATCCTCCACCGTTATCGTCCCCTTCTCTATCCCCTCGCGATATTTCTGCAACCAATCCGGTCCCCGCCGCTCTGCTCTTTCTTTAACAGGCTCCGCCTTCTTTTCCCTGCGCAAACCCGCGATTGAATAACCCATAGCGTTTATCGCTCTCGTCACTGTAATCAGCTTTATTGGCACCTTCCTTATCTTGTTCTCTGCTTCCAGAATATCCTCCACTGTTATCGTCCCCTTCTCTATCCCCTCGCGATATTTCTGCAACCAATCCGGTCCCCGTCGCTCTGCTCTTTCTTTAACAGGCTCCGCCTTCTTTTCCCTGCGCAAACCCGTAATTGGATAACCCATTGCATTTATCGCTCTTGCCACCGATGATACCTTTATCGGCTTCTCCCTCGTTTTGTTCTCTGCTTCCAGGATATCCTCTACTGCTATCGCTCCTTCATCTAACCTTTCTTTATATTTCAGTATCCAATCCGGTGCCCTCTCTATCCTTCCCATCTCCCCTTCCTTACATCTTTATCATCCTTTCATTAAAATATTATTGCATCGATTCAATATAATAAAACAAAAAATAAGAAAGGTGGTGATTTCAAATTCCCTGTGGAAAGAAGAGAAAGCTGGCAAAGATGCGGAAGCACAAGTTGAAGAAGAGAAGGAAAAAGCTGAGATATAAGAAGTAAGCCTCTACTTCTTCACTTTATTTATTTTTTATTTTCTCATCTTCGGCAGATCAACGAAAAAGATATAAATAAAGAAGGAGATTTAAGAGAGTGGAAAGAAAAAAACAAGGGGTAGATAAAATATGAAGGAGCTAGCAGAGGTGAGGACGCTAAAAGAAGGGAAATACGTTGTATTAGATGAAGAGCCGTGCACAATAACGAGCATAACGACCTCAAAGCCTGGAAAGCATGGAGCGGCGAAAGCGAGGATAGAGGGGATTGGTGTGTTTGACTCGCAAAAAAGAACGGCGATTCAGCCTGTTACTGCGAAGTTATACGTGCCAGTGATAGAGCGAAGGAGTGGTCAAGTGCTTTCTGTTTCGGGAGACATAGCGCAAGTAATGGATATGGAAGATTATTCAACGATTGAAATAAGAATACCCGGGGAGCTGAAGGAGAAGGGACGGATTGAATCGGGTAAGGAGATACCCTTTTTACGTTATGAGGAGAAATACAAAATAGATATGAAATGAGTAAGGAACAGAAATAAAAAAGGGGGATAGAATGGCTGAGAAGAAGTTGATAGGGAAAATTACGCATTTTTTCTCGAAGATAGACGTTGCGGTGATAGAGTTGAGCGATGATATAAGAGTCGGGGACAGGATAAGAATAGAGGGAGCTACAACATCGTTCGAGCAGGTTGTGGAGTCAATGGAGATAGAGAATGAAAAAGTTGAGCTTGCCAGTAGTGGGCAGTCAATAGGGCTGAAAGTGAAAGATAGGGTAAGGGTACATGATAACGTGTACAAAATAATAGAATAACGAGCAGTGGTTTTGCGGTGCTGGTGAAAGTCATAAAGAAGTGAAGCAAAATGAAGGAGAGGGAAGGGGAGCAAATAAAAATCAGGGATATAATGATAGAAGATGTCGCTTACGTGACAGTGCCGGGTACGCGAGAGGAGATAATGGAGATATGCAAAGAGAGGTACATCTCAGGGGTTCCGGTTGTTAAAGAAGGGAAGGTAGTGGGCGTAGTTACGAGACAGGATTTGCTAAGAAATCCCGATGAGGAGCAAATAGCGCTATTGATGAGTAGAAATCCGATTACAATCGGTCCAGAAGCTACCATTGCGGAAGCGGCGAGGAAAATCCTCTCGTATAGAATTCGCCGTTTACCCGTGGTGGAGGAAGAGAGGCTTGTTGGGATAATCACAGTGGCTGACATCGTCAGGAAAATAGCGGAGAGGGGCTATAAGGCGCCCGTAGGTAATTACATGGGAGATAAGACCATAGCAATATGGGATGAAACGCCTCTATCCGTTGCAGGCCGAATAATGGAGCTTGGGCGGGTAAAAGCAGTTCCAGTTCTGAATTTGGAACTCGAACTGGTTGGACTGATAACAGACCGTGATTTGATAAATGCTGCGGCGATAGAGGATGAAACTGAGCATTCTGACCTATCTTTAGGTGCTGACGAAGATGAATGGACATGGGAGGGGATGAGAGATACGATGAAATTGTATTACGGTGTGTCAAAGATGAAATTACCTGATAAGCTTGTGAGGGAGGTAATGGTAAGGGAGGTGGTTACAGCGACTCGTAATTGTGAAGTGAGTGAATGTGCGGCGAAGATGAGCGAAAATAAGTTCGATCAGCTTCCTGTTGTCTCTACAAGGGGTAAATTGACCGGCATTCTACTCGATAGGGACCTGCTGAAGGTTTTGGTATAAGGAGGGGATAGAAATGAGTTTTTTTGGCGGGCTTTTCAAACAGCGAAGAACGCGATATGAGATGAACGAAGATGAAAAATTTTATCTGATGAGTTGTTCCGACCTGCTGGGTGAAATAACATCCGTTATAGATGGCATAGTAGTGATGCATGATTTCTTCTGGGAGAAAATCGCAGAGAGTAAATATGAAAAGGAGATGAGAAAGTGTGGAGATGCTACGAAGAGTACACTCAGCGAGGCTGAGTATATTAAGGCGCCAGACCGGTTTAAAGAGATGCATGAGCACCTTGTGAAAGGGCTCAGATATTTTGAGGATTCGTACAGAGAATCTTTGGTTTATTTAACAGATAGGCAAAGGGAGCATATCGCTAAAGCGATAGAATTAGCGCTGTTAGGGAGTGCAGAGCTTAGAGATGGGAACAAGCAGTGGGCGAAGATAAAGGAGGAGGCGAGGATAGAGTAGCGCGGAAAGCAAAAAAGATTAGAAAAAAGTTTTACCAAAAACACGTTTCTTTGGTCAAGCTTTCTTTTCTAAAGAAAGGTTGTGTGTAAATCTGTGTCTTATAGAAAAAGAGTTATACTTTACAACGAGAAATGAGCAGAGACGGAATAGCAGAACTTGCACGTAGAAGAGGATTCTTGTGGCTGTCTTTCGAGATATACGGAGGTGCAGCTGGCTTCTATGACTACGGTCCTTTGGGTGCGATGCTGAAGAGGAGGGTGGAAGAGGCATGGAGGAATTTTTATTTGAAAGAAGGCTTTTATGAGATAGAAACGACGAACGTAGCTCCGGGGGAGATATTTGAGGCATCTGGACACTTAGAGAGTTTTACCGATAGGGCTGTGGTGTGCAAGCACTGCAAGAGTTTTTTTCGTGTGAGTGAAGGTGTAGATGTGCATGAGAAATGCCCTGAATGCGGTGGAGAGCTTGAATCAGCAGGGGAGTTCAATCTGATGTTCCAGACGAGAATAGGCGTGCCAAAGGGAGAAAGGGATGAAGAAGCGCAAAAGAAAAGCGAAGGTTATCTGAGACCGGAGACAGCGCAGGGTATTTTCCTCAATTTCCAACGATTGCTGCGGTTCAACCGGGATAAGTTGCCCTTTGGTGTGATACAAATAGGAAAGGCGTATAGGAACGAGATTTCACCAAGGAAGAGCCTTATTCGGCTGCGTGAGTTCACAATGGCAGAGGCGGAGGTTTTTGTAGTCCCGGGCGAGAAAAACGACCATCCGAGGTTTGATGAGGTAAAGGATAGGAAGCTATGGTTTGTTCCAAATGATGGAGAAGAAGGAGAAAAGAGTGTAGAGGAAGCAGTAAGGAGCGGGATAATTGCAAATGAGTATCTGGGCTATCACATAGCGAAGGTAGAGGAATTTCTGGAGAGAATAGGCATTCCGCAGGATAAACTTAGATTCAGGCAGCATAGGCAGGATGAGATGGCGCATTATGCGAGGGATTGCTGGGATGCGGAGTTCTTTAGCGACAGATATGGATGGATGGAGATTGTGGGTGTGGCGGATAGAGGAGATTATGACCTTTCGTCACATGCATCACATTCGAATACAGATATGGGCGTGCATGTCCAGATGCAAGCCCGAGAGGGTGAAGCAGAGAAGGCAAAGGTAATACCGCATGTGATTGAACCCTCGTATGGAATAGACCGGATAATTTATGCCCTGTTGGAAAGTTCTTTTTACGAAGAGCAAGTGGGAAAAGAAAAGAGAAAAGTGTTGAGGTTTAAAAACGAGATAGCGCCGATAATAGCGGCTGTTTTCCCGTTGCTTAACCGAGATGAATTGAAGAACAAAGCAAGGGAGGTATTCCAGCAGTTAAGGAATGAGTCAATATTCGTTGAATATGACGATTCAGGCAGTATTGGCAGGAGGTATCGGCGTCAGGATGAGATAGGCACGCCTTATTGCATTACCATAGATTATGAAACGCTGGAGGATGATACGGTGACAATAAGGGAAAGGGATACAATGAAGCAAGTTAGGGTTCCGATAGGGGAAGTAAAAGATGTGTTGGTGGTTGCATTGTGAACAAATTTTAACAAATTTTGATAAGGAGTCCACTTTTATATCTTTTTCCCCTTCCTAAGGATGTAACTCTCACCACATGTGCCCTCCATGCCCCCTTTCAGACCATAGGGGCTTAGGACATGCCTTTCTGCAAGGATTGATACCTTCATCTCATTTGCCAAAAGCTTTATCCTTCTTTCTATCCCACAGCCTCCCCGATATTTACCAAGCCCCCCTGTGTTCTCCCTTAAGGCATACTTTTCTATCCGTAATTGGACCCTTTGCCTGTTTATCTGTCTCTGAAAAGTCAAACTTCATGTCCTTTCCTTTTACAGTGAGATTCACATGGATTTTAAACACTCTATCCTCAACACCATCACCCTCCATATATCGGAAAATTCATACTGACCGTCTGGTATCTCCTCAATCTCAAGCTTTGTCCTCCTTTCTGAATAGTTCATAAGCTCTTCTATATACTCTATAACTGTATCCAGACCATATTTATTTATGAGCTCAAAAAATCTCCTTCCTGCAATCAGATTTGCAGCTACTTGCGCTCTCAGGTCTCCAGCCCTCTCTTTAGGCGTTCTGGTATTTGCAAGAATCAATTTTAATATCCCATCATTTGGTCTTCCTCTTTCATATAGCTTTACGGGTGGAATCCTCAGACCCTCCTGGATTATCTCTGTTGCATTCCCACTCATGCTTCCCGGGGAAACCCCACCAACATCTGCATGATGTGCCCTGTTTGCACGAAACGCCACTATATTTCCCTTATAATAAATAGGGGATATGTTCCTCTTTAAAATCTTTTTCCAATCCATCCTTTGAAGCTTTAACATTTATCTCAAAGGACTGCCCCTGATACCTCATATCTATGGACCTGTTTAATAATATATCTTCCTCTTTTAGGGTCTTAATTGCTTCCCTTTCGAGTCCTTCCCAGATACTTTCCATAAATTCAATATCTACATAATCAAGCCTTTCTATCCTGGTTAAGGAAAAATCATGCCTCATATCAGCTACCAAAAGCCCAACTCCTTCAGTCATTATTCCACCATTGGACTGCATTATGTATATTTTTTTATGAATTCCATTATTCTCCATCTTTAATTTCAGATTTTTCAGG
>JAODGL010000028.1 GCA_025464585.1 Methanosarcinales archaeon | reverse complement strand
GGAGAACACCGAACTCAACGCGTTGGGGCTCGTCGAAGAGAAGACGAATCCTGTGGACGTGCTCAAAACGATTGCAGCTTCAAGAATAGTGCTACGGAATTTTAAGAGCATACGGGCTTACTGGGTTGCACTGGGCGAGAAACTTGCTCAGGTTGCTTTGAATTATGGTGCGAACGACCTGGATGGAACGCTTATGGAGGAGAAGATAACGCATGCGGCTGGTGCAAGAACGCCACTTATGCTCCCGATAAACAAGATTCTGCGTCTTGTGAAGGGTGCTAACAAAATACCTGCGGAACGCGATACATTTTATAATATCCTGAGGGTGTACTCATGAGCGTCAGAATAGGTAAATTCGGGTTCGTGAATAACTTCTTGCCTTACTACTGGCTTGAGCGGAATGGAGTGAGAGCAATTGAAGCATCGCCAAGAAAACTTGCAGAGATGATTGAAGAGAGGGAAATAGATTTCGCACCTGTCCCTTCGTTCTATTATTTGAAAAATAAGGATAAGTTGAGAAGCTATGATTTCTGTGTCGCATCGAGGAACAGGGTTTTGAGTGTTGTTCTCGTTTCAGAATGGAAAATGCTTGACGACGATGACGGATATATCGCAGTAACAGAACAGACATTAACATCGCTAAATCTACTTAAAATCATTTTGAGTGAGCGAGGGCTGAAAAGCAGGGTTGTACTTGTGAAAGAAAGTAAAGCAAGCGAGTTACTTAAGCACTGCACTCATGCACTCGTTATTGGTGATGAAGCAATAAAGGCGAGGATGAGCTATCACGTTGTTATGGATTTGGGAGAGGAATGGCGTAAATTAACAGGTTATCCAATGGTTTTCGGTATTTCCGCATCGCCGAAAGGAAAGGACATGAGCGAGATAAATAAGGCAGTTATGGAATCCGTGGAGTGGGGGGAGGCGAATATTGAGGTGGTCGTGGCGGAAGCGGAGAAGAAGTTCGGAATGCCAAAGAAATTTCTTGAAGAGTATTTTAAATCGCTTACATTCCGGGTAGGTGTGAAAGAGAGGAAAGGGCTTGAGCTGTTCGAGGAGAAATGCCATGAATACGGATTACTCTGAATGGGAGGAATATGTGGAACGGAATTTAAGAGGAGCGGATTTGAGTTTTAAAGAGGCGCTGCACCTATTCAACCTGCCTTTGCCGGTTATTGGTAGAATTGCAGATGAAATAAGGAGAAGCCGGTGTGGAGAGCTTGTGACATTCGTTATTGACAGGAACATAAGCTACACAAACCGGTGCGTATCGAGATGCAAATTCTGCGCTTTTTACGCTAAAAGTAAAAGAGAAAGCTATGTTTTGAGTAAAGAAGATATTCTGAGGAAGGTGGAGGAAACAGTTGAACTTGGAGGGACACAAATTCTCATTCAAGGTGGACTCAACCCGGAAATCGGCATTGAATGGTTTGAAGATTTATTTTCCGCGATAAAACGTGAATTTCCCGGCGTCCAGCTTCACTGTCTGTCTCCACCAGAGATATATTTCATTGCGAAGAATGAAAGGATGAGCATAAGAGAAACGCTGGAAAGGTTGAGAGAAGCGGGGCTTGATTCTCTACCGGGTGGTGGTGCGGAGATTCTGAGCGATAGAGTGCGAACGGCTATCAGTCCTGACAAGGTAAGCGCAGACGGCTGGATTAAAGTAATGGAGACTGCACACGGGCTGGGAATGAAAACAACGGCAACCATGATGTTCGGGCATATAGAACAAAGCGAAGACATCGTAGAACATCTTTTCAGGATACGCGATTTGCAGAAGAAAACGAGAGGCTTCACTGCCTTCATCCCGTGGACATTTCAACCGAAGAACACGGAACTCCATGCGATTATAAAAGAGCCGGTGCCGGTAACGCGATATTTGCAGGTGTTAGCGATTTCGAGGATTATTTTGCATCCTGTAAGGAACATACAGGCTTCGTGGCTCACGCAGGACTTTGAAGTGGGTAAGCTTGCGCTATTTTTTGGTGCGAACGACTTCGGCGGGACGATACTGGAGGAGAACGTGGTAACTGCGGCAGGGAAGGAGTATAAACCGGCAAAGGTGGATGAAATCGTTAAAGCGGTGAAATCGGTTGGCAGACCTGTGGCGCAGAGGAGTACGGGGTATGAAATTTTATAAACCTCCTGAGACGCAAATGATATTCGGGACATAGTAACAAAGTTCGTCATCTCGCTAACGCCAACTCTATCGCATCGGTGGGGCAGTGGTCAACGCAAGCCCTGCAAAACTCCGGTGGTTCAAATGCTCTCTTACACTTCTTCGCATCCACTAACCTCACTTTTCCTCCTTCTACACTCAAAACCAGCTCATCCCCGTACCTTCCTCCTTTGCCGTATATCACTTCCTCGTTCATCCTGTTCTCATCGCACACAACGACACAGATTCCACAGCCTATGCATTTCTCATCTTCTATTATCAATCCCGCAAGTTCTTCTTCCATAATTTTCTTAACTTAATTAAATTTTTCCGTTAATTTTATATACTATCATTTTATCTTTTTAATTGATGACGCGAAGAAAAGTTAAGGAGCAAGGTTTGAGAGAATTGGGCACCGTGCTTCATATCTTAGATGATGAATTGATTGTAAAGGGAAGAAGGATAAAAGTAGAGCGTATAATTAATTCCTTAGTTGTAACAGCGGAGAAAAGGAGAATCGGAAAAGTTTACGATGTCTTTGGTCCTGTTAACCAGCCTTATATTGGTATAAAGGCATTCGAGGGTGTAAAAGAGGAGGAGATAAAGAGGCTTGCAAATAAAATCATATTCGCTCTTTGAGGTGTAAAAGGAAGATGCTTGAAAACGTAGCGGATAAGAGAGAAAGAAAAGGGAGAACATCAGAATCTGATAGAGAACGTTTATACAGGCTGAGCGAGCATCAAAAAAGGAGAAAGATAAGCACCGCAATTGCGAGACAGCGTTTAGTTGCGCAAACAGAGATAGATAGATTGTCTTCGTTGCTTTCTATACCAGAGAAAACGAGGGAAGGCAGCTTGAAAATATATCGTGAAGCATGGGAGAAGGATTTGATTCATGGGCGTTCAATCGAGAAAATACTTGCTGCGTCTATGTACATGGCGTGTCGTAAGCATAATGTGCCAAGAACGCTTGACGAGATAGAAGATGCGACAAGGGTGGGAAGAAAGGATATAATAAAGACATGCAAGTTATTGGCAAGCCGGCTGGGTATGAGGCTTGCTCCAACGTCTCCTCTGGAATATATAAGCAGATTTTGCGCTAAATTGAATTTGAAGAAGCGTGTAGAGGAACGTGCAATGGAGATAGTGCAGAAGGCGTTAGAAAAGGATATAACAAGTGGGAGGGGTCCTACGGGCATAGCAGCATCGGCAATTTACATCGCAGCTATCTTATGCAACGATAGGAAGACCCAAAAAGAGGTTGCGGAGGCTACTGGCGTCACTGAGGTGACTCTACGTGTAAGATATAAAGAGATAGCGAGGGAATTAGGAATAAAAGTAGAGTAGATGGAGACAAAGAAATCCCAATGACAAATACTACCAAATCCCAGGTAAAATGTTTCTTTGGTAAAGCGTTCTTTTTTAAAGAAAGGTTTTTTGAGGTAATTCCCGCGATCGACCTTCGGGGCGGCAGATGTGTTCAACTGAGGCAGGGTAAAAAAGAAGCAGTGATATTCGCCTCCGATGAGAATCCCGTACAAATAGCGAGGAAATGGGTTATGCTGGGTGCGACCCGGTTACACATAATTGACCTGGATGGTGCGTTTCAGGAGGAGAGGAACAATTTCGGTGTGATTAAAGATATAGCAGAATCGAAATGGGTAAAGGGAAAAGCAAAGATTCAGGTGGGTGGCGGAATCAGGTCTTACGAAACCGCAGTTACACTTCTTGAGCTCGGCGTGGATAGAATAATATTCGGTACCGCTGCACTGAAGTCTCCGCACCTTATCGAAAGGATAGCAAGTGAGTTTTCTTCTGACAGGGTGATGGTCGCACTGGATGTGAGAAAGGGGAAAGTCGCGATAGATGGATGGAGAGAAACAACGAGGTTGGATGCGAAGGACGCCGCGAAGGACGCAGAGAGAAGAGGTGCGGGTAGTTTGCTCTTCACGAACATAGACGTTGAAGGCTTGATGAAGGGCATAGAGCCGGAAATAATAGAGGAGTTCGTGAGTTCTGTGCGCATTCCGGTGATAATATCGGGTGGAGTGAGTAGTGTGGAAGACGTGATGCAGATAAGAGAAGCAGGAGCATACGGAGTGGTAATAGGTAGCGCATTGTATAAGGGTAAAATAGATTGGTATAGGTGTCAGAGTTTAGAGGTTTAGAGGTTTAGATAATCGGCTTAACGTCACCGGGAAGCGCCGCCGACAGGACTCGAACCTGTGACAAGCCGGTTAACAGCCGGGCACTCTACCAACTGAGTTACGGCGGCTGGCATTCTACACTATTCTATTGTTATTTAATTTAAACCTTTAAATCAAAAAATCCCCTAACATTTCTTCCTTGTCCACAGTGGCAACACAAACTACACTATCCGCACCACCGTAATACACATAGTATTTATCCCTTACCTCACATGCCCCGCAAGTAAATACCACATTTGGTACCTCACCCCGTATTTCATAATCCGCTTCCGGCTCGAGAATGGGGTCTGGATGCCTGAACAAAATCTTTTCAGGCTCTTCCAGGCTCAGCATCGCGGCTCCCAATCGGTACACTTTATCCTCGTCAACGCCATGATACAGCAGCAGCCATCCCTTCTCCGTCTTTATTGGCGGAGCACCCGCACCAATCTTCTCGCTTTCCCAACTCCCTTCTTCTTCGCTCGGTGCCATTATTTCCCGCTCACCATACCACTCAGTTAAGTCGTTTGAGTATGCAATCCAGATACCCATACGCTCTCCTTCTCGTGTTGGTCTGTGAAGAAGCACGTATTTACCTCCTATCTTTTCAGGGAAGAGTACTGCATCTTTGTTATCCATCTCCGGCCACCATGCCTCATATCGCTCCCAACTGATAAAGTTATCCGAGACCGCTAAACCTACACGTATTCCTCTCTCAGAATAAGCAGTATAAGTCATATAATAGCGGCTTTCAAGTTTTACCACGCGCGGGTCCTCACACCCTCGTGGTTCCAGGATCAGTTTTGGCGTGAAAACGGGTTTGTCAAAACGAAAGAAGTTGAAGCCATCCATACTCACCGCGTAACCAATTCTTGAAATTCCATCCCTCCCCACTCCTCGATAGAGGAGATGGAATAACCCTTCATCATAAACAACCGCGGGATTGAACACATCTTCCGACTCCCAGTCATTCTCCGGCTTGGGCTTCAATATCGGATTGCCTTCGTAACGCCTCAACTTCATCCAATTACAACCCCCTCTCCTTCAATACCTCGGTAAAAACGTCTATGTATATCTCTGCTATCTTATCCGCAGACCTTATATGTGTGTACACCTCTTCCGCTTCTATAACGCGCTTTGCGATACTCTCATCTTCACAAAAGTCAACCAATTTCCGGCACAGGTCCTCGGTATCGCTATAATAGACCACTTCATCCTTTAATGGCTGGAAGTACTCGGATTGCTGTGGTATAAAGATTGGGCAACCAGCACCTATCGCCTGAAAGATGGTTGCGGAAACCAGCCTGGGGTATTTGGCATGGTATTTATGGAAGATAACGGCATCCGAAGCAAATAGATACTCGTCAAACCGCTCTTCGGATAAAGCCCCCTCTTCTCGAACAATCATCCATGGCGGTGCCAGCTCCCTCTCAAGCATCTCGTAGCCCGGATAAATCACGAATAATAAAATCGCTTTATGCTTCAACTCCTCACACAGGTATCTCAGATATGGACAAAATTCCCTCTGACAGAAAGAGAAGATTATCTTCTTGTCCTCGGGCAATCCAAGCCTTTTTCTGCTTTCATATTTGTCCCCACGCCTTACAGGGAAACAGGGAAAGGGGATGTACACTGCATCGGGAAAAACATCGCGCAGAAAATCTTGCCGCTCATCAAAATAAATCACTTTATCCCAGGGAAGCTGATAAAACCACGCCTCCTTTGGTAACTTATTTTCGTGAACGACATGAACCGTTCGTGCTCGCTCTCTAATCATCGGGAATATCTTTACGAGCTGTTCTACGGGGAGAGACTTTAAATCCTCCACGACGAAGATGTCAAATTCTGTCGTGAGAACGGGTCTTGGATCCAGAGAGTTTTTTCCAAAGCATCTTATTACGTAACGCTCATCCTTACCCGTAAGTTTATCTGCCTCAATCGCATCCCTGAAAAAACTGAATACGGTCACCTTATGTCCCATCTCCAGCCACGCATTCACCAGTGCTTTTGCATGTACCGCAGCACCTGTTTCGTCATTCCAGTGTGTCATCACCGCGATCTTCATTCTTATACTCCCTCATTACTGCATATTATTAGCAATGGATTGAAGGCATTATATATAGTTTTCTATATTTGTTTGTTGCAGTCACAAGCCTTTATACAATTTTAGATGCTTGCGTACCGTCACTGGCCAGGAGGTTGCTCGGCGGTATCTTTCCGTTCTTTCAAGTATATAACGTTCAAATTCTTTGTCCTCGAAAATGCGAACTGCTGTTTTTGCAATCCCTGATACGTTGTTTGGAAGTATAAGCAGTTCGTCACAAATATTTTTCAGTACTTCAAACTTCGGTATCCGGTAGGCAATAACAGGTTTCTTTGCTCCTATTGCGAGGTGAATAGAACCAGAAACAGACCTATCTTCGTGATAATGCGTGAACAAAGCAATATCCGACGCACCAAATATATATGGTATCTCCTCATTTGGAAAGAATTTATTGCGAAATATCACGTTTTCGGTAAGTTTGAGTTCTTTTATTTGCTTTCTGAGCTTTTTGACGTAATCCCTTGCTTTTTTTGGTGCGGTAGGCGGAACCTCACCCGCAATAAATAGATATGCATCTTCGACTTCTTTCCTTATCTCCCTCAGCACTTCAAGAGAAACGTCCAGACCTTTAAAGGTATTGACAAACCCAAATGCAGTAATTATCTTCCCCTTTTCCGGTAATTTTAGTCGCTTCCGCGAAACCTCCTTATCTACATTACTGAGCACAGTGCCATGAGGAATAATATGAATCTTCTTCGCTGGTATTCCAAGCCGCCTCAGTATCGCCTTCTGCGAATCGCGATGGACAATAACCTCGTCAGCAAGCTCGGCAATTCTCTTAGCGAATCTCTCGTCCACCTCTCCTCTTTCACAGAATTGACCTGGTCTTATACAATGGATAGTTATTATAGTCCTTTTTGCAGACAATCTATCGAGCAGCGTGGGCAGTCTGTCGTCAAAACCATAGATGGCGTATTCATGTTGAATATGGACCACATCTGCGTCCTGCGTATTGCTGATGATTGGTTCTACATAATCTCCATTCCTATCCCAGCATGGGACGACTTCAAATCTCTTCTGGTTAACTGGCGCCGCATACTTCTCAGCAACCACCTTAATTTCCAATCCACGACTCACCTTTTGGAGCTCATGAATGAGATAATCCGTATAAGTGGCAATTCCACACTGCTGAGGAAGATAGGTTGATACGTATGCGACTTTCATCTTTAAATAGTTAAGTGGAGTTGAGAATAAAAAGGTTCTTTCATTTCAAAAACCATCTATGCTTCTGCTTCTGCTTATTTTTTACAAATAAAGAAGGCAAATGAATTGCGTAAGAACCATTCTCTTTTATCTTCATAATTATACCCTTCCGCTCTAACAACGCATCCAAATTGAGTTCATACACACCGGGACTCAAAATCCTTAAACTCTCTATTCTCTCCCCTTCTAAGGGCACTTTATCCTCTATTTTTATCCTGTCCACTAAATCCGCTGCGCTTATATCCTCCCCTTCCTTTATGTACAGAAAAAGATTCCCCCCACATTCCGGGCAACCTCTTAACATCTCCTTCGTTAGCTTTTCAAATTTCTTTCCGCATTTCAAACACTTGTGCATATCTAATTATTTCCCACATTTTAGATTGCAGAAATCATCGCACTTATTAAGTCCTTTTCCTTCTTTATCGTGCGCATCACCTTTGCAGGTCCTATCACGGTGAGCCGGGTCTTTCTTCTCAAATTTAAGAAACCTCTTTTTGCAGGATATCCACTCATCTCTATTCCCGGGAAATCTTCGTTCACCTCAGTCATCGTGAGCTCTATCAGTTTCATCTGCTCCTCTGGCGTCAGACCACCCTCCAACACCACTATGTTCCCGGATTTTACGCCATCCAGCACAAATCTCAGCTTCTCCATCGACCCCATTGAATTGATTTTGTCTTCCGATATCATGTCCATCTTTATTTCCATTTTACCTGAACCTCCTCGCCATTTCCTCATACAGCTCCTCCATATTCTCTCCTTTCAATGCCGAAATAGGTATGACGGGATGCTGAGGAAAAGCATTTATTATCCTTTGCGGAGCTGCATCTGCTAAGTCCACTTTATTTGCAGCGATAATAACAGGCGTTCCTCTTGCTTCCATATTACCAATGATCACAATGTTAGTCTGCGTATATGGGTCTTTGGTAGAATCCATCAGGAGCACAATGCCGTCAATATCGTCAAGCCATTTTATCGCCTCTATAACTCCTTCTGTCGCCTCCTTTGCCCTCCTCTTCGCCTCTTCTTCTTCTAAACCATAAGCCATGAACTCATGAAAGTCTATTTTGGTCGCTAATCCCGGGGTATCCACCACGTCCAGCTTCAACTTTGCTTTTGCTTTCCTTCTCCCGGGCTTCGAGTCCAGAATTGAATTTGGATTTTGCATTGACTTCGATTTCAGGTCTATGATTATCCCGCTCCTTCTGACCGCTCTTCTCGTCTCATGTGGTACCTCCGTGGATACCCCCATATCCTCGTTCTCATCCACAAAGGTATGAATTATTCTATTCGCCAAAGTAGTTTTCCCTGCATTCGGCGGTCCGTAGATGCCAATTTTTGCTGTTCTCTTCCTGAAAAACAAAGCTTTTATTAGCCGCGATAAAATACCCTTCCTCCCTTTCGCCTTCATCTCTTTCTCCTTCCTCTTCTTTTATATAAAAAACTTAATTTAAATATTTCGCAAAGATTCAGGACAAAAGCATGAATAAGTGCCAGAGGAGGAATGGTCGTCGAAGAGGAGGAAAAATTGGATAAATCGGAAAGAACAGAAGAAGTAATACGTGTACGTATCCCCCAAAAAAGGAATAGGGAAGTGTTAGGCGTGGTGGAGAAGATGTTAGGTGGGAGAAGAGTAACGGTGCAGTGCGTAGATGGAATAGAAAGAATGGCTCGAATCCCAGGCAGGTTAAAGAGGCGAGAATGGATAAAAGTTGGGGATGTAGTTATAATTGTTCCTTGGGACTTTCAGGATGAAAAGGCAGACCTCATCTATCGCTATAAAAGACCTCAAGTAGAATGGTTAAGAAAGAAGGGCTACTTGAAGTAGAGAAATGGCTACGGAGGGAAGAAAGGCAACTGCCCAAAGGTAAGAAGCGGATTAAGGACTACCGGGATAGAAAAACGGAGCTGTACGTTCTCGACATCCCCACTCTGGAAACACTGTATAAATTCGCAAAAAGAGGAATAATAAAAGCGTTGGGTGGTCCCATAAGTAGCGGTAAGGAAGCCATTATATTTCATGGAATAGGAGCAGAAGAGGAGGAATTGGCGATAAAGATGTATAAAGTAAGCACCTCTAACTTTAATGTCATGCTTGACTATATTATTGGCGACCCGAGGTTTGAAAATATAAAGAGGGACCGCAAAAGTATCATATTCACCTGGGCTCGTAAGGAGCAAAAGAACCTGAAAAGGGCTTTTGACATCGGTGTTAGAGTTCCCAAGCCGATTGCATGTGATAAGAACGTGCTGATAATGGAGTTTATAGGAAAAGAGGGTATAGCAGCACCAATCTTGAGAAACGTCCCGGTAGAAGTGCTTGAACTCGATTTTGACCTCGAAGAGCTCTTTTCTCGCATCATTTCATATATAAAAATCATGTATGAGCGCGGGGCGATGGTGCATGCAGACCTCAGTGAGTTCAATATATTGATGAAAGGATATGCAGAGAGAGAAGTTGCAGGTGTAAACGCAGGTGAAATAGAAATAGAGCCTGTAATAATAGATATGGGGCAATCATTGCTCTTAGAGCATCCAAACGCTGACGCTTTCTTCAGGCGTGATGTGAAAAACGTCGTTAAATTCTTTAACAAACTCGGTCTGGACTGCTCAGAAGATGAAGTAATGAAAATAATAAAATACAAAAGGTTGATAAAAGATTAATCAGTGTAATCTGTGCAATCTGTGGTCAAAAATGGTAACACAGTATGTCAAGATTCCTCTGGATAGAATAGGCGTGTTAATCGGTCATAACGGACTCGTAAAAGAGAGGATAGAGGAGAAATCCGGGACCAGGATAGAAGTAGATAGTAATGAGGGTGAGGTGTATATAGAAAGCATAGAGGGTGGAGACCCCGTAAAGGCGCTCAGAGTTGTAGATGTAATAAAAGCGATAGGTAGAGGTTTTTCGCCTGAAAATGCCTTTACACTCCTTGAAGATGATTTGCTCTTATTCGATGTCATTTCCATCGCTCATCTCACGCCGAAGACGCTAAAAAGAGTGAAAGGGCGTGTGATAGGGCGAAATGGGAGAACGAGAAGAGTGATAGAGAACCTTACGGATGCTAAAATCTCTGTTTATGGAAAGACCATAGGCATAATCGGTTATTCGCACCAGATAAGAACTGCGCATGAGGCAATAGAGATGCTGATAAATGGTGTACCTCATAGCACGGTTTACTCGTTATTGGAGAGGAAGAGGAGAGAAGAGGAGGGGGATTTTTTCGCCGATGAAAGCAGAGGAAGAGAATAGGGAACGGAACGAAGAGGAGAGGGATTTTGGGGGTGAAAGGAGGAAGTTGGTGGAGCTTCTCAGAACATATGGTATCGGTGAGGAGGTGTTAGAAGCGATGATGCATGTCAAAAGGCACCTTTTTGTCCCGAATCATCTTAGAGCTCAAGCATACGGCGATTATCCACTGCCTATTGGGGAAGGTCAAACGATAAGCGCACCACACATGGTCGCGATGATGTGTGATTACCTGGAGCTGGAGAAGGGAGAGAAAGTGCTCGAAGTTGGTGCGGGTTCGGGATACCATGCCGCGGTCATTGCAGAGATAATAGGAGAAGCAGGACATGTATATTCCGTAGAAAGGATACAGTGGTTGGTGGAATATTCGAGAGAGAACCTGAAGCGAGCGGGATATAAGCATGTGACGGTGACGCTTGGTGACGGAACGCTTGGTCTGCCAGAATATGCACCTTATGACAAAATAAGCGTAACT